>CAYZMR010000544.1:0-2464 GCA_964479515.1 uncultured Hyphomicrobiales bacterium
GGCACGGTCTATTTCGACCGCCTGTTCCCGATGGGCGTCGAGGCGATGCTGGAAAGCGTCGACTTGGTCAAGGCCGGCAAGGCGCCGCGCATGAAGCAGGATGAGAGCAAGGCCACCTATGAGGGTCGTTGCGGCCCCGGCAATGCCAAGATCGACTGGGGCAAGCCGTGGGAGCAGATCGACCGGCTGATCCGCGGCTGCAATCCGGCGCCCGGCGCCTGGACCACGCTCGACGGCGCGACGATCAAGGTGTTCGACGCCAAGCCGATGCCGGCGCGCGACCCGAAGGGCATCGCCGGCAAGCTCGGCGAGATCGTCGCGGTCGATGCCGACGGCATCACGGTCGTGTGCGCCGATGGGCGCTTCAAGGTCACGCGCGTGCAGGCGGATGGGCCGAAAGTGGGCGCCGCCGAATGGGCCAAGGCTGCGAACATCGCGGCCGGCACGCGCTTCACGTGACGCTTCCCTCCCCTTGATTTCTACGCCATTGAACTCATCGCTTCTCTCTTGACGGATCATCAGCCATGCCCGCCTCGCAGCACCAGTCACCGAAATCCGACATCGAAATCGCCCAGGCCGCAAAGCCGCGCCGCATCGCGGACGTCGCCAAGGAAAAGCTCGGCATCGCGCCCGAGAACCTCGAACCCTACGGCCACTACAAGGCCAAGGTCTCGATGGAGTACATCAAGTCGCTGGCGGGCAAGCCGGACGGCAAGCTGATCCTGGTCACGGCGATCAACCCGACGCCGGCGGGCGAAGGCAAGACCACGACGACGGTCGGACTCACCGACGCGCTCAACCACATCGGCAAGAAAGCCATGATGTGCCTGCGCGAGCCTTCGCTGGGTCCGTGCTTCGGCGTGAAGGGCGGCGCGGCCGGCGGCGGCTACGCGCAGGTGATCCCGATGGAGGACATCAACCTGCACTTCACCGGCGACTTCCACGCCATCACGTCGGCGCACAATCTGCTCTCGGCGCTGATCGACAATCACATCTATTGGGGCAATGCGCTTGGGCTCGACAGCCGGCGTGTCGCATGGCGCCGCGTGATGGACATGAACGACCGCGCGCTGCGCGAGATCGTGTGCTCGCTCGGCGGTGTCGCCAACGGCTACCCGCGCGAAGCCGGCTTCGATATCACCGTCGCATCCGAAGTGATGGCGATCTTCTGCCTCGCCAAGGATCTCGAGGACCTGAAAGCCCGGCTCGGCAACATCATCGTCGGCTACACGCGCGAACGCAAACCGGTGCGCGCGAGCGAGCTGAAGGCGCATGGCGCCATGACGGCTCTTCTGAAAGACGCGATCGCGCCGAACCTGGTGCAGACGCTGGAGGGAACGCCTGCCTTCATCCACGGCGGCCCGTTCGCCAACATCGCGCATGGCTGCAATTCGGTGTCCGCCACCACCACGGCGCTCAAGCTCGCCGACTATGTGGTGACCGAGGCGGGCTTCGGAGCTGATCTGGGCGCCGAGAAATTCCTCGACATCAAGTGCCGCAAGGCCGGTCTCAAGCCGGACTGCGTCGTGGTGGTCGCGACCATCCGGGCGCTGAAGATGCACGGCGGCGTCAAGAAGGAAGACCTGAAGAAGGAAAATCTCGCCGCGCTCGAAGCCGGGATGAGCAATCTTCAGCGCCACATCGAGAACATCAAGAAGTTCAACCTGCCGGCCGTGGTCTCGATCAACCGCTTCTCCGCCGACACCGATGCCGAGATCAATCTGGTCAAGGAGAAGTGCAAGGCGCTCGGCGTCGAGGCGCTGATGGCGGATCATTGGGCCATGGGCGGCGAAGGCGCCGCGGACGTCGCGCGGGCGGTCGTCAAGGTGATCGACGCCGGGACGGCGGACCTCAAGCTGCTCTATCCCGACGACATGCCGCTGTTCGAGAAGGTGCGCACCATCGCGAAGGAAATCTACCGCGCCGACGACGCGACCGCCGACAAGTCGGTCAAGGACCAGCTCAAGAGCTTCGAGGAGATGGGCTTTGGCAAACTTCCCGTCTGCATCGCCAAGACGCAGTATTCGTTCTCGACCAATCCGGACGCCAAGGGCGCGCCGACCGGGTTCAACATCCCGGTGCGCGAGGTGCGGCTCTCGGCCGGCGCGGAGTTCATCGTGGCGATCTGCGGTGAGATCATGACGATGCCGGGACTGCCGAGGGTCCCGTCGGCGGATTCGATCAACGTCAACGAACAGGGTAAGATCGTCGGGTTGTTCTAGGCTCCATCCCGCTCGTCCCCGCCAAAGCGGAGACCCAGCAAGCCAGCATCGATGGCAGTGACGCTCTGGATTCCCGCTTACGCGGGAATGAGCGGAGCTTGATGCCGGCGCCAGTGTTTTTAAATGCAACGAGGAGACGACAATGTTAAAGTTCTACTACAGTGGCGCGCCGAATCCGACCAAGGTGGCGCTGTTTCTCGAAGAGGCCGGCCTTCCCTACGAGCCGATCGCCGTCGATACCC
>CAYZMR010000545.1:0-2461 GCA_964479515.1 uncultured Hyphomicrobiales bacterium
CATTCCTTCGACGAGGCGAACACCCGCATCGATCCCCGCAAGCTGGCTCGCCTGATCGAGAAGGCCGGCAGCGGCATGGTCATGCTGATCGGCGTGCAGTCGAACCAGACGCCGCGCGCGCTCGATATTGCACGGCCGATGCTTGCTCGGCGCATCCCGGTCGCGATCGGCGGCTTCCACATGTCGGGCGTGATCTCGATGATCGGCGGAGACGACGATGCGCTGCGCGAGGCGCAGGCGATGGGCATCTCGATCTTCGCCGGCGAGGCCGAAGAGCACCTCGGCGAGGTGCTGATCGACGCCTACGAGGGCAAGCTGAAGCCGCTCTACAACTTCATGAACGACATGCCGGCGCTCGACGGCGCGCCGCTCCCTCTGCTCAGCCGGGATCGCGTGCGGCGCACGGCGGGTGCGACGACGAGCTTCGATGCCGGGCGCGGCTGCCCTTACCAATGTTCGTTCTGCACCATCATCAACGTGCAAGGCCGCAAGTCCCGCCGCCGGACGCCGGACGATATCGAGAGGATCATCCGCGCCAATACCGCGGAGGGGCTTTCTCGCTATTTCATCACGGACGACAACTTCGCCCGCAACAAGGACTGGGAAGCGATCCTCGATCGGCTGATCCATCTGCGCGAGGTCGAGAAACTGGATTTCTCGTTCCTCATTCAGATCGATACGCTCTGCTACAAGATGCCGAACTTCGTCGCGAAATGCGCGCGCGCCGGCGTCAAGCGGGTCTATATCGGGCTCGAGAACATCAACCCGGCCAACTTGATTGCCGCGAAAAAGAAACAGAACAAGATCACCGAGTACCGCCAGATGCTGCTCGCCTGGCAGAGCGCCGGCGTGCTTGTTTATGCGGGCTATATCACGGGCTTTCCGGGCGACACCGGAGAGTCGATCCTGCACGATATCGACGTGCTGATGCGCGAACTGCCGATCGACGTGCTCGAGATCTTCTATCTCACGCCGCTTCCCGGATCGGAGGATCACCAGAAGCTCTACAAAGCCGGCACCTGGATGGAGCCGGACCTGAACAAGTACGACCTCTATCACATCACGGCGAAACACCCGAAGATGACCGAGGCCGAGTGGCAGCACGCCTACGAGGAGGCCTGGAGGCGTTATTACTCGTACCAGCACTGCGAAACGATCATGCGGCGATCCGCGGCACTGCGTGCCTTCGGCAGCACGCTCGTCGGCCTCACCTGGTTCAAGGGCTGCATCGAGATCGAGAAGATTCACCCGGTCGAGGGCGGCATCTTGCGGATGAAGGCGCGGCGCGACCGTCGTCCAACGCTGCCGATGGAGCCCGTTTGGCGGTTCTACCCGCGCTATTGGTTCGAAACCGTGGTCAAGACTCTGCGCTGGGGCTGGACCTATGCGCGCCTGCGCAAGATCTATCTGTCGATCAAGCACGATCCGAAGCGCTACGAATTCGTGGACGCGGCGATCACCCCCGTCACCGGCGACGAGACCGAGACGCACGAGATGTTCAAGAGCGCGCCCGCGCAGGCCTACGTCAATCAGGAGAAGCGTCTCGCGGGCATTCGCGAAGCGCCAGCCGCCGAGAGGCAGGTCGCGTAGAACACCGCCGTCAGGGCTTCACGCGCGCCAGCAGCCGCTCGGCGCGCCGCAGATGCGGCCGGTCGTACATCACGCCGCCGATCCCGACGACGCCGGCCGAAGGATTCGCGGCGAACGCATCGATCACCACGCGCGCCTTCTCGATCTCCTCCGCCGACGGCGTGAACACGGCGTTGATGACCGGCACTTGCGCCGGGTGGATCGCCATCTTGGCGGTGAAGCCGTCGCGGCGCGCCTCGATCGCCTCCGCGCGCAGTCCTTCCATGTCGCGGTAATCCGCATAGACCGTGTCGATCGGCTGCACGCGCGCGGCTGCGGCGGCGGCGAGCGAGAGGTTGCGCGCCAGCATGTAAGGCGAGGTGAAGCGGCCGGCGGCGTCGCGGTTGGTCTCGGCGCCGAGCTCGGCGGACAGGTCCTCGGCGCCCCAGGTGAGGGCGGAGAGCCGCGCGCTCGCGCCCGCATAGGTGCCGCACAGGAACAATCCCGACGCGGTCTCGGTGGTCAGCGCGATGATCTCGATCGCGCCGTCGGGTAGCCCGTGTACCGCCTCGCGCGCCGTGAGCTTCGCGTCGAGATGCACCACCGACGCGCCACCTTCGGCCTTGGGCAAGAGGATCGCGTCCGGTCGGCCGGCGACCACGGCGTCGAGGTCGGCATCGGTGAGGCCGGTATCGAGCGCGTTGACGCGCACGATCAGGCGCGGGCGTGGCGCGTGCGCCGCATGCGCCGTCAGGTAGGCGAGGGCCCCGTCGCGTGCCGCCGGCTTGCGCTCGGCTGACACCGAATCCTCAAGATCGAGGATCAGCGCATCGGTGCCGCACTCGGCGCCCTTGGCGAGCTTCTTCTCGCTGTCGGCGGGAACGAAGAGGAG
>CAYZMR010000546.1:0-2436 GCA_964479515.1 uncultured Hyphomicrobiales bacterium
GGCTCGAAGATCCTGCTCATCTTCCTCGGCTGCATGCTGCCGGTGACAATCGGCGCCTTCAACGGCGCGCGCGGATGCGACCGGATGCTGGTCTGGTCGGTGCGCAGCATGGGGGCGAGCCGCCTGCGGGCCTTGTGGGACGTGGTGCTGCCGAGCGCCATTCCGGAACTGCTCAACGGCATCCGCTCCGCCCTCGCACTCACGTTCGTGCTGCTGGTTTCGGCGGAACTTATCCAGGCGCGCAGCGGCCTCGGCTATCTGATCGGCTTCCTCGGCGCGGGCGGCATCTATGACGCGATGTTCGCGGTGGTGCTCACCGTCGCGTTCCTCGGCTTCCTCGCCGACCGGCTTTACCTCATGGCGATGCGCAGGGCCCTGATATGGCGCGAGTAGCGGCACGCGCGACGTGGCTGAGCGCGATCGGCTGGAGCGCGGCGCGCTTCTTCTCGATCGGGCTCCTGCTCGCCGCCTGGGAATTGCTCTCGCATTCCGGCACGGTGACGCCGTTCATGCTGCCCTCGATCGAGACGGTCGTGGCGCGGATCGTGCACGATGCCGGCACCGGTGAGTTGTTCATCAACCTCGGCCTGACGCTCTACCGCTCGCTGTTGGGTTTCCTGATCGCCGCCGGTGCCGGCATCGCGCTCGGCCTCTTCATCTCGCGTAGTGCGGTGGTGCGCTGGTTCTTCGATCCGGTGATCTCGGTCGGATTCCCGATGCCGAAGATCGCCTTCCTGCCGATCGTCGTGCTGTGGCTCGGTTTCTACGACGTGTCGAAGGTCACCATGGTGGTGTTCGATGCGATCTTTCCGGTCGTGACCGCGACGATCGCCGGCATCCAGGGGGTCGAACGCGAGGCGCTGTGGTCGGCGCGCAATCTCGGCGCGAGCGAACGGCGTCTGCAGTGGGAGATCATGCTGCCGGCGGCGCTGCCGCAAATCCTCACCGGGCTGCAGGTGGCGCTGCCGATCGCGCTGATCGTCGACATCGTGGCCGAGATGATCATGGGCGGCTACGGCATCGGTGGCGCCATGGCGACGGCCTCGCGGTTTGCCGATTCGCGCGGCGTGTTCGCCGGCCTCGTGGAGATCGCGATCGTCGGCTTCTGCCTGGTGAAGGCGATGGCGCTCATGCGCCGCCGCCTGCTGCTGTGGCATCCCGAGGCGCTGGACCCCGCGAACGGGTAGCGGCGGATCGCGATTTGCTGTCGCATGTACCGCATTGCGGGCGGGTGAACTTACCGCGCGTTTTCGGATGCGATAGGCTTGTGGCGGCCCTTCGCACAGACCCGGAAGCCGCCAAAAGAGCGCCGCGGGAACAACAGGGAGAGAGATACGATGCACGGTTTCAAACACCTGCTCGCGAGCGTCGCCGCCGCGCTGCTCATGTCCGCAGGCGCGCATGCCGCCGATCCGGTCAAGATCCGCGCCGCCTGGGTGGTGCCGGTGGCGAACTGGCCGTCGATCCTTTTCGCCAAGCCGGACATCGCGCGGCACCTCGGCAAGTCCTACGTATTCGAGGACGTGCATTTCAACGGCACGCCGCCGATGATCACCGCGATGGCGAACAACGAGGTCGACATCGGCAATCTCGCCTACTCATCGCTCGCGCTCGCGATCGAGAACGCCGGGATGGACGACCTGCGCGTGATCGCCGACGAATTCCAGGACGGCGTGCCGGGTTACTACACCAACGAATATTTCGTGCTGAAGGACTCACCGATCCAGAAGGTCGAGGACCTCAAGGGCAAGGTCGTCGCCACCAACGCCCAGGGCAGCGCCGTCGATATCGCCTCGCGCGCGATGCTCAAGAAGCACGGTCTGGAGGACAAGCGCGACTACACGATCGTGGAATCCGCGTTCCCCACCATGAAGGCGATGCTGTTGCAGAAGAAGGCGGACCTCATTCCCGGCGTGCCGCCGTTCTCGCTTGATCCCGAACTGCGCGCCAATGCGCGCGTGCTGTTCACGCAGGTCGAGGCGGTCGGTCGCTCGCAGATGATCGTGTGGGTGGCGCGCAAGGATTTCATCGACAAGAACCGCGCCGCGATGGTGGATTTCATGGAGGATTCGCTGCGCGCCGTGCACTGGTTCCTCGACCCGGCAAACCGCAAGGAGGTGCTGGAGGTCGCCGCTAAGGTCAGCAAGCGCCCGGCCGCGAGCTTCGAGTCCTGGCTGTTCACCAAAAACGACGCCTACCGCGACCCGAACATGATCCCCAACCTTGAGGCGCTACAGGCAAACATCAAGCTGCAGAAGGACCTCGGCTTCATCAAGACCGACATCGACGTGAAGAAGTACAGCGATCTCAGCCTCGTGGAGGACGCGGCGAAGCGGTTGAAGTAGTTGCGCGTCACCTCGCCCGCTACTTCACCGGCGAAGGCAGCGGCCGCCCCTCGAAATGGGCGCGCAGGTTTTCGACCACTTGAAGCCCCAT
>CAYZMR010000547.1:0-2414 GCA_964479515.1 uncultured Hyphomicrobiales bacterium
GCCGTGCAGCCGATGTTCACCAAGATGGTGCTGCCGCGGCTCGGCGGCTCGCCCTCGGTGTGGTCGGTCGCGATGGTGTTCTTCCAGGGCACGCTGCTCGCGGGCTACGCCTACGCGCATGCGCTGACGAGCTACCTGCCGGGCAAGCGCTCGGTCATCGTGCACCTCGTCGTCATGATCGCCGCGGTCTTGTTCCTCCCGCTCTCGATCGCGTCGGGGTGGGGGCACCCGCCATCCGACGCGCGTGCCGCGATCTGGCTCATCGGCCTGTTCGCGGTCTCGATCGGGCTGCCGTTCTTCGCGCTCTCGGCCAACGGGCCGCTGCTGCAGGCATGGTTCGCCCGCACCGACCATCCGGCCGCCGCCAATCCGTACTTTCTCTACGCGGCGAGCAATGTCGGCAGCTTCCTCGCGCTGTTGTCCTATCCCTTCGTGGTCGAGCCGCTGACACGGCTCGGTCAGCAGACCGTGACCTGGGCCATCCTGTTCCTCGGGTTGATCGCGCTGATCGCCTGGTGCGGCGTGCTGATGCTGCGCGCCCCGCGCGCCGCCGAGACGCCGGGCGCCGCCGTGGCGGATGCGCCGCCGCCGACGTGGCGCGACGCCGCGATCTGGGTCTCGCTCGCCGCCGTGCCGTCGGCGCTGCTGATCTCGGTCACCGCGCACATCACGACCGACATCGGATCAGCGCCGTTCCTCTGGGTTATCCCGCTCGCGCTTTATCTCGCGACCTTCGTGATCGTGTTCGCGCGGCGGCAGGTGCTGCCGCACGCATGGGTCGTGGCGATCGAGCCCGTCTTCATCGTCGGCCTCGTCGGCGTGATGGTGTTCGACATCCGCAACTACACGCTCTGGCTCCTCGCCTTCAACGTGGTCGCGGTCTTCGTCATCACGTTGGTCTGCCACGGGGAGCTCTCCCGCCGCCGCCCCAGCGCGCAGCACCTGACCGCGTTCTACATGTGGATGTCGGCCGGCGGCGTGATCGGTGGCATCTTCGCGGGACTCATCGCACCCAACATTTTCACCTGGGTCGCCGAATATCCGATCCTGATCGTGCTCGCGATCCTCTGCCGGCCGGGCTTTTCGCTGCCGACCGATACCAGGACGCGCCTGCTCTGGCTCGCGGCCGCCGCGGTCGTCGCGGTCGCGGCCTATCCGGGCATCGCCGAGCGTTATGTCACCGACGAGAAGGTGTTCAACTGGACCATCGGCGCGATGCTGGTGATCGCGGGCCTCGTCTCGCGCGAGCCGCTGCCGTTCGCGGCCGTGATCGCCGTCGCCTTCATCATCGGCAATCTCTACAAGCCCGACAACGACGTTCGCGAGACCATGCGCAGCTTCTTCGGCGTGCACAAGATCACCGAGACGGCCGACGGCCAGTACCGCGTGTTCCTGCACGGCACCACGATCCACGGCGCCGAGCGGCTGCGCGACGACAAGGGCGAGCCGATCACCGGCAGGCCATTGCCGATCACCTATTATCATCCGAACTCGCCGATGGGCGTCACCGTCAAGGCGGTGCGCGCGCGCGTCGGCGGTCCGATCAAGGTCGCGGTGGTCGGGCTCGGCACCGGCACCTTCGCGTGCCTGTCGGAGCCGGGCGATAGCTTCACCTTCTACGAGATCGACGCGAGCGTCGAGAAGATGGCACGCGATCCGAACCATTTCAGCTACATCTCGGAGTGCAACCCCAATGTTCCGGTCGTGCTCGGCGATGCGCGGCTCACGCTTGCGGAAGCCAAGGACAAGTACGACCTGATCGTGCTCGACGCGTTCACGTCCGACGCGATCCCGCTCCATTTGATGACGCGCGAGGCGATGGCGACCTATCTCAGCGCGCTCGCGCCGAACGGCATCGTGCTGATGCATGTCTCGAACCGGCACCTGGAGCTGTCCTCCGTGGTCGCCGGCATCGCGCAGGCGAACGGTCTGGTCAGCCGCGTCAACAATCGCGCGGCCCACGACGACGAGGACGACTCCAAGTATATCTTCACCTCGACGGTGGTGATCAGCGCGCGCGCGGAGGGAGACTTCGGTGTGCTCTTGCAGGACGAAGACTGGCAGGAGGTCGATGTCGATCCCGCGCAGCGCGTGTGGACAGACGATTATTCGAACGTGATCGGTGCCGTGATCCGGCAATATCGCAAGGACAACGAACCGGACGTCGACGAACCGACCGAACCGCAGCCCGCCGTGCCGACGCCGGCACCGGCGCCGACGCAGGAAGCGCCGTCGAAAGAGCCAGGGAAGCCATAGGAGAGCGCGATGCCGTCCGAACGCTTCGAGTTTCCCAACGCGCGCGGCGACAAGCTCGCCGCGCTGCTCGACCGGCCGGCCGGGCCGATCACCGCGTTTGCGTTGTTCGCGCACTGCTTTACCTGCGGCAAGGATATCCTCGCCGCCAAGCGCATCGC
>CAYZMR010000548.1:0-2412 GCA_964479515.1 uncultured Hyphomicrobiales bacterium
GCAACACCAATGCGGCCTGCGTGATGATCGGCGAGAAGGCCTCCGACATGATCCTGGCTGACGCGAGCGCTATGAAAACTGCCGCCGCCGCGTGACTCTGACTGTCATCCCGGCCGAGCGCGAAGCGCGAGAGCCGGGATCCATAAACACAGGCCGGGCGATGAGCCGAGAATTTCATGGCTATGGGTCCCGGATAGCCGCTTCGCGGCTTCCGGGATGACTGCCGTCGCGGTGGACTCATTCGATTTCATCATCGTCGGCGCGGGCAGCGCGGGCTGCGTGCTGGCGAACCGGCTCACCGCCGACGGCGGCCGCCGCGTGCTGCTCATCGAAGCCGGCGGCGAGGATCGCGACATCTGGCTGCACATCCCGATCGGTTATGGGCGGCATTTCACCAACCGAGACGTGAACTGGCTCTACGTGACCGAGCCCGAGGCCGAATGCCACGACCGGCGGATCATCGCGCCGCGCGGCAAGGTGCTGGGCGGGTCGTCATCGATCAATGGGCTCCTTTATGTGCGTGGCCAAGCCGAGGATTTCGACCGCTGGCGCCAACTCGGCAATGTCGGCTGGAGCCATGCCGACGTGCTGCCCTATTTCCGCAAGGCCGAGGACCAGGAGCGCGGCGCGGACGAATGGCACGGCGAGGGCGGGCCGCTCAGCGTCTCCGACATGGAGCCGTTGCCGATCTGCGATGCGTTCATTAACGCCGCCGGGCAGATGGGCTACGCGCGCAACCCGGACTTCAACGGCGCGACGCAAGAAGGCTTCGGCTACTACCAGCTCACGACCCGCAACGGCCGGCGCTGCTCGGCCTCGGTTGCGTATCTCAAGCCCGCGCGGCATCGGGCGAACCTGAAGATCGTCTCGCAGGCGCTCGCGACGCGCGTGCTGTTCGAGGGACGGCGCGCCGTCGGCATCGAGTACCGGCAAGGTGGTGCGACGCACACGGTGCGCGGAGCCGAGATCATCCTGGCGGGCGGTGCGTTCAACACGCCGCAACTGATGCAGCTGTCCGGGCTCGGGCCGGCCGCGCTGCTGCGAGAGCACGGCATCGAGGTCGTGGCCGACATGCCGGGCGTCGGCGCCGACCTGCAGGACCATTTCCACGCCCGCATGGTTTATCGCTGTCGGCAGCCGGTCTCCGTCAACGACCTGCTCGCGAGCAAGCGCCGCGGCCTGATGGCGGGCCTGCGCTATGCGCTGACGCGGCGCGGGCTGCTCGCGATGGGCGCGGCCTATGCGGGCGGCTTCTTCCGCACCAACGCGGCCGCCGACACGCCCGACGTGCAGTGCCACATCATGCTGTTCTCCGGCGACACCATCGCGCCGCCTTTACATCCGTTCTCTGGCATCTCGTGCCCGCTGATCGTGCTGCGGCCGGAGAGCCGCGGCACCGTGCGCATCAAGTCGGCCGATGCGCGCGAGGCCCCGGCGATCGCGCCGCATTATCTCTCCGCCGCGAAGGACCGCGACGCGATGGTGGCGGGCCTGCGCGCATTGCGCGGCATCATGGCCGCCCCGCCGCTCGCGCCCTTCATCGAGGCCGAGCACGATCCGGGACCATCATGCGCGAGCGACGACGACCTGCTCGACTTCGCGCGGCGCAAGGGCTCGACCGTCTATCACCCGACCTCGACCTGCCGCATGGGCGACGACCCGACCGCCGTCGTTGACGCGCGGCTCAATGTGCGCGGCGTCGAGCGGCTGCGCATCGTCGACGCCTCGGTCATGCCGGCGCTCGTCTCCGGCAACACCAACGCCGCCGTGATCATGATCGCCGAGAAGGGCGCGGACATGATTTTGGAGGATGCGCGCGCGGCTTGAACCGCTTTCCGCTCGTCCCCGCGAAAGCCGGGACCCAGTTCTTGGCCCTGGATGCCCGCTTACGCGGGCATGAGCGGATAGAGCCTAATGATCATCCCCGTGCTCGAAGCGGCTCAAGATCGCCTCGACCCGGCGCGCGCCGATCTCGGTGCGCGCGACATCCATCGGCGCGCGGTCGTGCAGCGCCGGGTTCGGGCGCCGGAGCCACGCATCGGCGAAGACCGGATCGCCGAACACCTCGCCGGCGTAATGCCTAATGCGCACGACGCCGAGGTTCTGCTGGCTCTGTTCGTAGTCTCGGAGCATGGCGGTCATGGTGAGGGACAAGGAAGGCGAGATTTTGAAAGGCTCACGCCCCCTTCGCCATCTCCCTCAATCGGAACTTCTGGATCTTTCCCGTGCTTGTCTTCGGCAGCTCGGTGAACACGATGTGGCGTGGGACCTTGTAGCCGGCGAGGTTCTTCCGGCACCAGGCGATCAGATCGTCGGTCGTCACGCTCGCACCGGGCTTCACCTCGACGAAAGCACAGGGCGTCTCGCCCCATTTCTCGTCGGGCTTCGCCACCACCGCCGCGGCCTGCACGG
>CAYZMR010000549.1:0-2409 GCA_964479515.1 uncultured Hyphomicrobiales bacterium
GCCTCGCGCCTGCCCGCGCCCGAACCGCTGCTCAAGACCGAATGGATCAAGAAGGGCGCGCTGGTCGTGCCTTACGGCACGATGAGCGCGGTCGAGCTGTCGCTCACCGACATCATGGGCAAGATGGTCGTGGACGACTGGGGGCAGTGCAAGGCAGGCCCGTTCGGATCGCTGCGCGCACATGTCGAGGCCGGTAAGCTCTCCGAGGCAACGCTGCATGCCGAGATCGGAGAGATCGTCGCGGGCCGCAAAGCGGGGCGCGAGCGCGACGACGAGACGATCCTGTTCTGGCATCGCGGCCTGTCGCTCTCCGACATCGCGCTCGGGCACGCCATGCTGGAGAAGGCCGCGCGCCTCGGCATCGGCCAGCGCCTGCGCTACGCCTGATGCTGATCGCGAACGCCCGCATGTATGCGGTCACGCCGGCGGTGAAGGCCGCATGGCAGGAGCTGTTCGCGTGGGTTGCGACGACCTCAGGCGTGCTGCTGACCTATGTGGATCACGCAGCGCCGGCGCCGCTCGAGGCGCTGTGGGCGCGCGACGATCTCGGCGCGGCGTTCATGTGCGGCTTTCCATTCGCCTCCGTGACGCCGCAACCTGTCGCGCTCGCCGCGCCCGTTCCTTCGCCGCCGCGCTATGGCGCCAAGCCTTGCTATTGCACCGACTTCGTCGTGCGGGCGGATTCCGCGCGCGCAAGCAAACCGTTCGGCGGACGCATCGGCTGGACCGTCACCCATTCGCAGTCCGGCTACAACGCGGTGCGGCATCATCTGCTGGGGCACCCCGCCCCCGGCGCGCAATGGATCGGGCCGCTCGTCACGCCGCGCGGCGTCATCGCGGCCGTGCTCGACGACACGATCGACGTCGGCCCGCTCGATTGCTACGTGCATGATCTCATCCGGCGTCACGATCCTGACACCGCGGCGAAGCTGCGCGTCGTTGCGTCCACCGTCATGACGCCGATCCCGCTGCTGGTCGCATCGCCCGGCATCGACCACGATGTCGCGGCGCGCCTGCGCCACGCATTACTCTCCTGCCACGCCGAGCCTTCGCTCGCCGCGACGCTCGATACGCTCCTGCTCACACGTTTCGCGGAGGTCGACCCCGCCGATTACGCGGTGCTGCCGGCGCAAAAGCAAAAGGCCGACGCCGGCGGCATTCCGGCGCCGGCATGAACTAATTTTTCGCCGCCAGCACGCGGTCGACCATCGCGGGCGCCGAGCCGAGATAGTTCGCCGGATCGCACAGCGCCGCGAGCCGCGCATCGTCGAGCGCGGCGCGGACCCTCGCATCGGCCCGCAGCACGTCGAGCAGCACGCGCTTCTCCTCGATTGCGGCGCGGCACGCCGCATAGACGACGTCGTGCGCCGCCTGACGGCCGAGATGCGGCGCAAGCCCCATCATCACGGCCTCCGCCACGATCAGCCCGCCGGTCGAGGCGAGATTGGCGCGCATGCGCGCCGCATCGACTGTCAGCCCGCCGAGCATGAACGCGGCCTGGCGCAGCGAGCCGGCCGTAAGGATGAAAGCCTCCGGCAGCGCGATCCATTCCACATGCCACGGCCCGGTCGCGCGCTCGAAGTCCTGCACCATCGCGTCGAGCATCAGCCCCGCGCTCTGCCGCACCGCCTTGGCGTTCGCGACCAGGATCTCCGAGGAGATCGGGTTGCGCTTCTGCGGCATCGTGCTGGACGCGCCGCGGTGGCTCGCGAACGGCTCGAACGCCTCGCCGATCTCGGTCGCCATCAGCAGCATCACGTCGAAGCCGATCTTGCCGAGCGTGCCGGCGATGAGCCCGAGCACCTGCACGGTCTCGGCGAGGCCGTCGCGCGCGACGTGCCAGGTGATCGCGGGCTCGGCGAGGCCGAGCTCGGCCGCGTATTCGCGCCGCACCGCGAGGCCGTGATCCCCGAGCGACGCGAGCGTGCCCGCCGCGCCGCCGAGCTGCGCGAGGAGCACGCGCGGCTTTAACTGCGCGAGGCGCTCGGCGTGGCGCTGCATCATCGAGAGCCAAACCGCCGCCTTGTATCCGAACGTGATCGGCAGCGCCTGTTGCAGGTGCGTGCGCCCCGCCATCGCGGTGTCGCGATGGCGCGCCGCCAGCGCCGCGAGCGCGGCCGTCACCGCCGCGACGTCGCGTTCAACGATCGCAAGCGCGTCGCGCACCTGCAGCACCACGCCGGTGTCCATGATGTCCTGCGTGGTCGCGCCCCAATGCACGTACCGCCCGGCCTCGCCGAGCGCCGCGGCGAGCTGGCGCACCAGGCCGAGGATCGGATAGCCGACATTCTCGGCCTCGGCCTTCAGCGCGGCGCGATCGAGCGCGACGGACGGCGCGCGCGCCGCGATCGCGGCCGCGGCACTTTCCGGGATGACGCCGGTCCGCCCCTGCGCGAGCGCAAGGGCCAC
>CAYZMR010000550.1:0-2408 GCA_964479515.1 uncultured Hyphomicrobiales bacterium
GTGATGTCGCTCTACGACTGCCGCATGATCGATCTGTTTCCGACCACGCGCGAGCCCGGCATCGGCTTCGTGCAACAGATGAAGAGCCTCGAAGGCCGCGACGGCGTGCTGTCGGTCTCGTTCGGCCACGGCTTCATGCAGGGCGACGTGCCGGAACACGGCACCCGTGTCCTCGTCGTCACGGACAATGCGAAAGCCAAAGGCGACGCGCTCGCCCGCGCGCTCGGCGAGGAGGTCCGCGCGAAGCGCGGCACATGGTATCCGTCCTATCTCTCGCTCGATGAGGCGATCGACGCCGCCTATGCGGAGCCGAAAGGCCCGGTGGTCGTGGCGGACTCCTCCGACAATGCCGGCGGAGGCGCGGCGTCGGACAACACCAACATCATCCGCCGGTTGATCGAGCGCGGCGTCGCCGACGCCGCGGTCGGGCCGGTGTGGGACCCGGTCGCGGTCGCGTTCTGCCACGCGGCCGGCGCCGGCGCGACGTTGCGGCTCCGTTTCGGTGGCAAGGCGGCGGCGACATCCGGCGCGCCGATCGACGCGGAGGTCACGGTGATCGGGCTGGTACGCGACGGCAAGCAGAATTTCGGCAGCGCGCAGGTGCCGTTCGGCGACGGCGCCGGCATCCGCGTCGACGGCGTCGAGGTCGCGCTGATCTCGCATCGCACCCAAGCCTTCGGCACCGAGATCTTCACCGCGGTCGGGATCGGACTTTCGACCAAGCGCTACATCGGGGTGAAATCGACCAACCACTTCTACGCCGGCTACGCGCCGATCGCCGCCAAGGTGCTCTATTGCGACGGCCGCGGCCCCTCGCCGCTCGATCCGCGCAACTATCCGTTCCGCAACATCGCGCGCCCACTGTGGCCGCATGATGAGTTGCCCGAGGGGCGGCTGGTGGTGTGACTTGCTCCGCTCCTCGCTTCCGTGAGTAAATCGCCTGTCACCAGGGAGGTCCGACCATGCGCACCACACGCCGCCGCTTCGTCCAGGGCACGCTTGCCGCAACGGCGCTCTCCGCCGTGCCGCGAAAGGGCCGCGCCGAGCCGGCGCGGGCGCGCACCATCCGCGCCGTGATGCAAGGCGATTTGCGCTCGCTCGATCCGATCTGGACCACCGCGAACATCACCGCCTATCACGGCGCGATGATCTACGACACGCTGTTCGCGCTCGACGCGGACATGAAGACGCAGCCGCAGATGGTGGGGAAATTCGGCGTCTCCGACGACAAGCTCACCCACACGTTCGAGCTGCGCGACGGCTTGAAATTCTCCGACGGCAGCGCGGTCACCGCCGACGACGTGGTCGCGTCGATCCGCCGCTGGGCGGCGCGCGACGGCGGCGGCCAGCACATGATGGCGCGCGTCAAGGACATCTCGAAGAAGGACGACAAGACCTTCGTGATCGCGCTCAAGGAGCCCTACGGCCTCGTCGCCGACCTGATGGCGAAGACCGCGACGCCGCTCCTCTACATCATGCGCAAGAAGGAGGCCGAGACCGATCCGAACCAGCAGGTCACCGAGTTCATCGGCTCCGGCCCATTCACGTATAATCGCGACGAGACGCGGATGGGGTCGCGCTACGTCTACGACCGCAACCCGAACTACGTGTCGCGCTCGGAGCCCTCGAGCGGCATGGCGGGCGCCAAGATCGTCAAGGTCGACCGCGTCATCTACGAGAACATGCCGGACTCGCAGACCGCGCTGCAGGCGCTGAAGGCCGCCGAGATCGATTTCTTCGAGATCCCGCCGCTCGACCTGATCGACACGCTGGAGAGCGACCCCGACATCAAGGTCGAGGTGCTCAACAAGCTCGGCAATTCCGGCATCATGCGCATCAATCACCTGTATCCGCCGTTCAACAATGTCGATGCGCGCAAGGCGCTGCTCTACCTGATCAACCAGGAAGAGTTCATGAAAGCGTCCTTCGGCAACCCGAAGTACTACAAGAAGTGCCCGTCGAACTTCGCCTGCGGCACGCCGATGGAGAACGACGAGAACACCGCGTGGTTCAAGGAGGCGCCGAACCTCGAGAAGGCGAAGGAGCTGTTCAAGAAGGCCGGCTATGACGGCCGTCCGGTGGTCGTGCTGCACGCGACCAACATCGACTTCATGAACAATTCCGCGCAGCTCGTCGCGCAGCGCCTGCGCGATGCCGGCATCAACGCGGAACTCGCCTCCTCCGACTGGGGTGGCGTCATCACGCGCCGTGCCGTGAAGGCGCCGCCGGACCAAGGTGGCTGGAACTGCTTCATCACCTGGTCGGGCGCGGCCTCGGTCGGAAATCCGATCGCCTATGTGGGCCACCAGGCGAACGGCGAAAAAGGCTGGTTCGGCTGGCCGACCGACGACGTGCACGAGAAGCTGCGCGACAAATGGGCCGCCGCCGGCTCGCTCGACGAGCAGAAG
>CAYZMR010000551.1:0-2392 GCA_964479515.1 uncultured Hyphomicrobiales bacterium
GCGCCTTCTCTCACTCCGCCGCAGCGACTCTCTCCGTCCCGATCCCCAGCTCCGCGAAAATCTCATCATTATGCTCGCCCAATCCCGGCGGCGCGGTGTCGATGCGCGGCCCGCCATGGGCGAACGTAAATGCCGCGAGCGGTACGGCGAAGGCCCCCTCGACGCCGGTCGCGCCGTCGTGTTTGTGGATAATGCCTCGCGCGAGAATCTGCGGGTCGGCGACCGCCTCGCCCATGGTGCGCACGCGGCACGCCGGCACGTGGCGCGCCTGTAAAAACGCCTCCCACTCGTCCGCCGTGCGCGTCAGCATGATCTCCTCCAGCACGGCGATCTCGCGCGCGTGATCGGCGTCGCGCTCGTCGTTGGTCTGTTTGATCATGTCGGGGCGATCGAGCAGCGTCCAAAGCCGCTTCTGCTGGCGGACATTGCTCGCGCCGAGCATCACGATCCCGTCCTTGGTCTGGAACGCGCCATTGGTCGCATGCGGATGGCGGTTGCCGTGCGGCTTCGGATGCACGCCGTTGCGCAGATAGCCGGTCAGATGCGAGCTCATCAGGATCATCGCGACGTCGAGCATCGCCATGTCGATGCGCTGACCCTTTCCGGTCTTCTCGCGCTGGAACAGCGCGGCCGAGAGCGCGAACGCGCCGGTCATGCCGGTCGCGTAATCGATCGCGGGCGAACCGAACTTGATCGGGTTCGCCTCGGGCGTCCCGGTCATTGCCATGATGCCGGAGGTCGCCTGGATCACGTGGTCGTAGGCGGTCTGCTGCCCGCGCGGGCCCTTCTGCCCGAAGGCCGAGAACGACGCGTAGATCAGACGCGGATTGATCTTCGACAGGTCCTCGTAGCCGAGGCCCAGCGCCTCGAACGCGCCGGGGCGGTAGTTCTCGACGAACACATCGGCGGTCTTGACCAGTTCCTTCAGGATCGCGCGCCCGCGCTCGGTCTTGAGATCGAGCGTGATCGCGCGCTTGTTGGAAGCCTGCGTCAGGAACCCCGTGCCCATCTGGCGCCGGTTCAGTTCCTTGTCGGTGCCCGATGAGCGGCTTTGATCCGGATCGTTCGGATCGTCGACCTTGATCACGTCCGCGCCGAGCACGGCGAGCTGATAGGCCGCGAACGGTCCCGCCAGCACGTGCGTCACGTCGATCACCCGGATGCCTTCGAACGGCCGCATGACGCCTCTCCCTTTGCGTTGTTGCGCAGAGAATGGCACGGTTTGCGCTCGTGGAGGAGGTCCGGCCGCGTGCTCCGCTCTGTTCCCCACCCCCTTGTGGGGATGGGTTAGGGGTGGGGGTCGTTCGATTGTGGATAGTCAGCGCACCAAACTTCTACCCCCTCCCCCTCAAGGGGGAGCGAACGTACCGAGTATGCGGAGCGAATGATGTACGACGAGAAATTCATGCGGCGCGCGATCGAGTTGTCGGCGCAGGCGCTGGATATGCCGGGCACGCGGCCTTACGGCGCCGTCGTCGTCAAGGACGGCACGATTGTCGGCGAAGGGCTCAATCAGTCGGAGAAGAATTTCGACCCGACCTCGCATGGCGAGGTGGAGGCGATCCGCGATGCCTGCCGCAGGCTCGGCACCACGGACCTTGTCGGCCTCGATCTGTACACGTCCTGCGAACCCTGCCCGCTCTGCGTCTCGGCGATGATGATCGCCGGCATCGGCCAACTCTATTACGCCGCATCGCTGGTACAGTCCGCGCGCGTCATCGGACGCGGCCGCGTGCCGGCGATCGATGTTTTGCGGCGCGAGAGCGCGCTGCCAGCGGACGGGCGACGGATGCCTTCGGAGCAGAAGCTCGACGGCGAGGCGGCCGCGGTGCTGGAGGCCTGGGGGAAGAAGTACCAGCCGAAGTGATTATTCCGCCGCCTTGAGCACCGGCGCCTGCCCGGAGCGGAACTGCTCCAGCAGCGCCGCTTCGTCGGCCTTGGCCGCCACGAGGTGCCGAGCCTTGACGTGGCCGAAGCCGCGGATTTTCTCCGGGATGTTGGCCAGGCCGACCGCGACGGCGTGGTTCTCGGGGTTAAGCTTCGCGACGATCTCGGCGAGCAGCGCCTCGTAGTCGGAAACGAGCTTGCGCTCGGTGCGGCGCTCCTCCGAATAGCCGAAGACGTCGAACGCGGTGCCGCGCAGGAATTTGAACTTTGCGAGCACGCGGAATGCCGGCAGCATCCATGGACCGAAGGTCATCTTCTTGGCGACGCCTGTCACCTTGTCCTTGCGCGCGAGCAGCGGCGGCGCGAGGTGGAACTTGAGCCGCAGATTGTCGCCCGCGACCTCGTTCTTGACCTGCGCCAGGAATGACGGCTCGGCATAAAGCCGCGCGACCTCGTACTCGTCCTTGTAGGCCATCAGCTTGAAGGCATAGCGCGCGACCGCTTC
>CAYZMR010000552.1:0-2388 GCA_964479515.1 uncultured Hyphomicrobiales bacterium
CCGAAGCCGACGCGGCCCTTCTGGTCGCCGACGATGACGAGCGCCGCGAAGCCGAAGCGGCGGCCGCCCTTCACCACCTTCGCCACACGATTGATGTGGACGAGCTTGTCGGTGAATTCGCTGTCGCGATCTTCCTTGCGGTCCCGGTCGCGGGGTTCACGTGCCATGATCGTCTTCCTGTCCGGGCTTGCGCCCCATCCGTCCGTCTAGTCTGTGCATGATCTTGTCCGAAAACCGGTTTCCACTTTTCGGATCATGCACGCGTTAAAAGCTCAGCCCGCCCTCGCGCGCCGCATCGGCGAGCGCCTTGACGCGGCCGTGATAGAGATAGCGGCCGCGGTCGAACACCACGGTCTTGACGCCCTTCCCGACCGCGCGCTCGGCCAGCAGCTTGCCGACCGCCTTGGCGGCATCGACATTGGCGCCGGTCTTGCGGCCTTCGCGCAGGGGCTTCTCCATCGAGGAGGCCGCCGCGAGCGTCTCGCCCTTCACGTCGTCGATCACCTGGGCGTAGATGTGCTTGGACGAGCGGAACACGGACAGCCGCGGCCGCCCGCCAGCCGCCGTCTTGACGGCGCGGCGGACGCGTGCCGTGCGTCGCTCGGTCGGATTGAGATATCGGCTCATCGCGCCGCTCCTACTTCTTCTTGCCGTATTTGCTCATCGCGATCAGCTCGCGCAGCAAGCTGCGCTCCGCGCGATCCGTGTCCAGTTCCGGTTCACCGCCGCCGCGATCCGCGTGGATCGGCAGACGTATCTGCGCGCCGTCGTTGCGCATGATAACGAGCTCTCCCGACCGCAGCGGCCTATGCAACGTGATCGCCGTCACTTCTTCTTGCCTTCCTTGCGGAAGATGTATTCGCCCGCGTACTTCACGCCCTTGCCCTTGTAGGGCTCGGGCGGGCGGAAGGAGCGGATGTCGGCCGCGACTTGCCCGACCTTCTGCTTGTCGATGCCGGTAATGACGACCTCGGTCGGCTTCGGCGTCGTGATCGCGATCCCTTCCGGGATCGCAAACACCACGTCGTGGCTGTAACCCAGCGCGATCTGCAGGTTCCTGCCCTGCAGCGCCGCGCGGTAGCCGACGCCGGTGATCTCGAGGCGCTTCTCGAAGCCCTTGGTGACGCCGGTCACCAGATTGTTCACCAGCGTGCGCGAGGTCCCCCACATCGAGCGCGCGCGCTTGGTCTCGTTGCGCGGATCGACCTTGACGCTGCCATTGTCCATCTTGACCGTGACGTCGTCGGGCAGCACCACCTGCATGGCGCCCTTCGGGCCCTTCACCTTGACGGTCTGGCCTTCGACGTTCGCGGTGACGCCGGACGGGATCGCGACCGCTTTTTTTCCGATACGAGACATGATCTTGTTTCCTGATCCCCGCCCTAGAACACCGTGCAGAGGATTTCGCCGCCGACGTTCTGGTCGCGCGCGTCGTGATCGGCCATGACGCCCTTCGGCGTCGAAAGAATGGCGACGCCGAGCCCGTTGTTGACGCGCGGCAGCGCCTTGACCGAGGCATAGACCCGGCGCCCCGGCTTCGACACCCGCTCGATCTCGCGGATCACCGGCGCGCCGTCGAAATATTTCAGCTCGATCTCGAACTCCGAGCGGCCGTCCTTGTGCTCGACGGTCGCGAAGCCGCGGATATAGCCCTCGTTCTTGAGCACCTCGAGCAGGCTCGCGCGCAGCCGCGAACCCGGCGTCGAGACTTTCGACTTATTGCGCATCTGCGCATTGCGAATGCGGGTGATCAGATCGCCGACGGGATCGTGCAATGACATCCGATCCTCCTCACCAGCTCGACTTGACCATGCCGGGGATCAGGCCTTTGGAGCCGAGATCCCGCAGCGCGATGCGGCTCATCTTGAGCTTGCGGTAGTAGGCGCGCGGCCGTCCGGTGATCTCGCAGCGGTTGCGGACGCGCGTCTGGGCCGAATTGCGCGGCAGTTCGGCAAGCTTCAGCGTGGCCGCGAAACGGTCCTCCATCGAGGCGTTCTTGTCGCGGGCGATCGCCTTGAGCCTGGCGCGCCGGCCGGAATACTGCTTGGCGAGCCTTGCCCGCCGCTTGTTCTTCTCGATCGAACTCGTCTTCGCCATTAAAGTCTCCATGCCTTTCCGCGTTTGAGGTGGGCCGAAAGGCCCCTCACTGCCGGAACGGGAAATTGAAGGCCGCGAGCAGGGCGCGGGCCTCTTCGTCGTTCTTCGCCGTCGTGCAAACGACGACGTCCAGCCCCAGGATCGATTCCGCCTTGTCGTAATCGATCTCGGGGAAAATGATGTGTTCCTTGATGCCCATCGTGTAGTTGCCGCGCCCGTCGAAGCTCTTCGGGTTGAGCCCGCGGAAGTCGCGCACGCGCGGCAGCGCGATGTTGATCAGCCGGTCGACGA
>CAYZMR010000553.1:0-2388 GCA_964479515.1 uncultured Hyphomicrobiales bacterium
ACGTGATCGAGCTCGGCATGCCGTTCACCGATCCGATGGCGGACGGCCCGGCGGTGCAGGCGGCGGGACTGCGCGCGCTTCATGCCGGCCAGACCATGGTGAAGACGCTGTCCCTCGTGCGCGACTTCCGCCGGAGCGACGACGCGACCCCGATCATCCTGATGGGTTACTACAACCCGATCTACATCTACGGCGTCGACACGTTCCTGGTGGACGCGAAATCGGCCGGCGTCGACGGCCTCATTGTCGTCGACCTGCCGGCGGAGGAAGACGAGGAGTTGTGCGTGCCTGCGCTCCAGGCCGGCTTCAACTTCATCCGCCTCGCGACGCCGACGACCGACGACAAGCGGCTGCCGACGGTGCTGAAGAACACGTCGGGTTTCGTCTATTACGTCTCGATCACCGGCATCACGGGCGCCGCGACTCCCGATCCCGTGAAGGTCGCCCAGGCGGTCGCACGCATCAAGCGCCACACGACCTTGCCGGTCGCGGTCGGCTTCGGCGTCAAGAACGCCGCGCATGCCCGCGCGATCGCCGAGGGTGCGGATGGCGTGGTGGTCGGCTCGGTGCTGGTCGATGCCGTGAAGGACAGCCTCGATGCGGACGGCAAGGCGACATCTCGCACCGTTGCGGCAGTCGCGGATCTGGTGGCCGAGCTGAGCGCCGGGGTTCGCGGCGCGAAACGGCAGGCCGCGGAGTAGCCCCAAGCCTCTCAGTCGTCATGGCCGGGCTTGTCCCGGCCATCCCGCTTATGGAAACACTGTGCCCGCCTAAGCGAGATGCCCGGCCCAAGGCCGGGCATGACGGAGTGCAAAATCACCTCGGCGGAATCTGGATCAGCTCTTTCAACTGAGCCTCGGTCAGCTCCACCGCCGTGTACTTCAACTCGACCGCGTCCTTCACGATCACGTCGAGCCCGACGATCTTGTCCGGCTCGATCGCGGGCGGCGGGAAGAACTCGTCACGCGTGCGCTTGGCCTTCTCCAGGCTGATGTTCAGCCAGTCGGCGTAGACCTGCAGCGCGCCTGGATCCTTGTACATGTAGTCCACCGTCTCGCGGTAAGCCTTCATGTAGCGCTCGACGAGATCCTTGTGCGCGGCGAGGAAGCCCGCATTGGCGATGTTCAGCCGCACGGTCTGCCCCTTGAAGGCGGAGGCGTCGTTGCCGGTCGCGATGCGGCGGATCTCACCCCTGTCGAGCTGATCGAGCCCGAACGGTGGGGCCGCCCAGCCGACATCGACCTGTCCGGACATTACCGCCGTGAGGTTCGCGGCCGGTCCGCCCATCGCGGTCGGCTTCGCCTTCAGATCGTACTGTTTCATGAAGGCCGTCACGATGCCGTGCGTGGACGAGCCGTTGGTTGAATAGGCGAGCGTCTTGCCGTCGGTGTCCTTCAGCGTCTTGATCGGCGAATCTGCCTTCACGTACCAATAGAGATCGCTCGCCCCGGTCGTCTCGGCGGCGATCACGCGCACCGGCGCGCCCTTGGAGAACGCGCCGAGCACGCCCATTACGCCGGCCGCGATGCCGATGTCGACCGAGCCGGAGATCACCGCCTGCTGCGTCTCGCCCGCGCCTTGCGTATAGACGAGGTCGAGGGTGAGCCCATATTTCTTGAAGATGCCGGCGCGCTGGCCGATCTCGGACACCGAGGTGTCCCAGTTGCCGCGCTGGCCGACCGCCAGCTTGATGACGTCATCCGCGGCGGCGCTTTCGACCGTGGCGGATAGCGCCAGCGCGGCGAGCGCGCAGGCGATCGAATGCCGTCTCATCGTGTCCTCCCGGATATCTTGTTCTTATCAGGCGACGCGTTCGCGCGGCGCCTCGCTGCCGCCACCGAGCGTACGCCAATTCACGGTCTTGGGTACTACACCTTCGTAGGAACTGATCGTGGCATGAGGGATGCGCGGCTCCGTGGTGCCGATCGCGGGTCCGCCGTCCTGCATCGCGCGCGCGGCCTCGACCATCAGCCGGCGGAACGCCACGACCGCGACGTCCGAGGCGCCGACGCGCTCGCGGCTGCGGTCGCTGATCGGCCCCATGCCTTCCCACATCGCGATGTCCTGGTTGGGGATACCGGCGATGCCAGTGAAGTTTCCGGCCGCCATGGCGGCGCGGTCCTGCATGTAGTTGTTCTCGCGCGTGCGGATGCCGTTGAAGTCCGCGTCCACGTCGACGCCCCATTGCAGCACGTTGAACTTGCGCCATGCGTCGGCCGCGATGCCCGGCTTGTCGGCGCCGTTCCAGGCGATGAAATAGAAGATGGTGGTGTGGTCGTCTTCGGGCGTGAGCAGCGTCGCGACGTTATGCACGTTGTTGGGAGGAATCAGCGCGGTGAACGGCGCGATGTAGACGGTGGTGCGGATGTAGTCGTGCGTCGCCTCGTT
>CAYZMR010000554.1:0-2384 GCA_964479515.1 uncultured Hyphomicrobiales bacterium
GAGCACTTCATTGGTAATGAAGAGGTCGTCAGTTCAATCCTGACCGGCAGCACCATCCAAACGCGCTAGGCTTTCTTGCGCCGTCCGGTCCCGGTCAAAACGGGACGCAGCTCGCTCACGCAGAAATCAAAAAACGCGCTGATGCGCGGTATCCTGCGCAAGTCGCGATGGGTCAGCAGATACATCGGATAGCTCAGCTCCGCGACAGGACCGAGCACGCAGACCAGATCGCGGTCGCGGTCCGCAAGAGGCGCGGGCAGCGGCGCGACCCCGGCGCCGGATTTCACCGCGAGGAGAACGCTGGGCACATTGCTGCTTTGCCCGGCGATCGTCGCGCGCGGTGCCCTCGACCGCAGCCAGCGCGCGGCCTTGAGGTCGGCGATTTCGTCGATGAATTCGACGCGGCGGTGGCCGTCCAAATCCTCGGGTCGTCGCGGTGCGCCATGACGCGCGATATACGCATGGCTCGCATAGATACCCCACGGGACGTCAGCGATTTTTCGACCGATCAACGCTTCGTCCTTTGGCTGCCCACCGCGGATCGCGACATCCGCTTCGCCCTTTGCGAGATCGAACATGCTCTCCGTCATCAGAAGCTCGACCTTCAGGGCGGGATGGCGCGCATGGAAAACGTCAAGCACTTGCGACGTCATGATGAGATGCGCCACGCCGGTCGAGCACGTCAGCCGGACGGTGCCTCTTATCCCCTTGTCGAATGACGCGACATGACGCTGGAACGCGCCGACCGCATCCTCGACCTTCTCGGCGTAGGATTGCAGTTGCTTGCCGAGTTCGGTCAGGCGATAGCCGGTCGGATGGCGCTCGGCGAGCGCACAGCCGAGGCATTCTTCAAGCGCGGTTAGCCGTCTGTGCACGGTCGACTGGTTGACGCGCAAGACCTTCGCAGCCGCGAGCGTGCTGCCCGCACGTGCGACCGCCAGGAAATGCCGCAGATCGTTCCAATCGAAGGCACCGAAGTTATGCATTTGTGTTCGCCGGCGGCGCAACCTTGCTGCTCCACGCCTCGCGTCGCCGGTGTTATCGAAAATCGTCGCCGGCCTGCGAGCGACCGCATTCTAGATGGGAGCCGAACATGCTCAAGTATGCCATGATTTTCGCCGCGCTCGTGCCCGGCGCCACATCCGCCGGCGCGCAGCAGCAGGCGACGTTGCGGACGATCGAAATGCCGGCAGCCGGTGTCGATGTCATTGTGGCCACGCCGGCATCTCCGGGCGCGCGCTACGATCTCGGCAATTCGCCGGATGCCCTCATCATCCCCTTGGTCGGGGGCGAACTCGCGCTTGGGTTCGAGGACGCGAACGCGATGCTGAAGACCTTCGATATCTTGCAACCGCCGGCCTACTCTCCTCAAGCGGGCAAGGAAGGCGGGCCGCCCCAGCCTGTTGCCGTTTACGTTGTGCGCAAGGGGAATGCCCTTGCATCATCGGCAAAGTAGCGAGTTGGCACCGCATCCACTTCCGGCACGGCGCGAGAGGGCACGTCATGAAACTCTATTTCGCACCCGGTCTCTGCTCGCTCGCGCCGCACATCGTGCTGCGCGAAGCCGATCTCCCGTTCGAACTCGAACAGGTTATCTATCTGGAAAAGAAGACAAAATCCGGCGCCGACTATTGGGGTATCAATCCTAAGGGACAGGTGCCGGTGCTCGAACTCGCAAGCGGTCAGAGGCTGACGGAATGCGCCGTGATCGTACAGTTCATCGCCGACCAGAAACCGAGCTCCGGGCTCATTCCCGCTTGCGGCACGGCGGAACGTTATCGCGCGCAGGAGTGGCTTAACTTCATCGCGTCGGAACTGCACAAGTCCTTCGTCCCGATTTTCCGACCCTCGACGCCGGACGAATACAAGCGGATCAGCACGGAGTCTCTCGTCAAGCGGTTCGACTGGCTCGATAAATATCTCGCCGAACAGGAATTCCTTGTCGGAGTCGCGTTCACTGTTGCCGATGCGTATCTCTTTACGGTGCTGCGCTGGTGCGCCCGCGTCGACGTCGACATCGGCACGTGGGCCAATCTGCGCGCTTACATGGATCGCGTCGCGGCACGCCCCAAGGTGCAGGAGGCGATGACGGCGGAAGGGTTGGCCTGAAATCCGCTCCCGCCGGCACTGAAATCCGAGCCTTCACACCACCGCCCGCAACACCTCCGAGCGCGCCCGCGCGCCTGCGAGCAGATAGTTGTGATCCGAGCCTGACAGCACGAACCTTGCGCCGAGCTTGATGTAGCGGCCGGCGTTCTCCTTGTCATAGACGCCACCCATGCCGAGCGCCTTGCCGTTGGCGCGGCAGGCTGCGGCGACCGCCTCGTAGGCCTCGACCACGCGCGGGTGACCGATCTGGCCGGAGATCCCCATCTCGGCGGTCA
>CAYZMR010000555.1:0-2379 GCA_964479515.1 uncultured Hyphomicrobiales bacterium
CTGTGCCAGGAGGCCTGCCCGGTCGACGCCATCGTGGAGGGGCCGAACTTCGAGTTCGCCACGGAGACACGCGAGGAGCTCTATTACGACAAGGAGCGCCTGCTCGCGAATGGCGACCGCTGGGAGCGCGAGATCGCGAAGAACCTCGAGCTCGACGCGCCGTATCGGTAGGAGTTGCCGCTCGTCCCCGCGAAAGCGGGGACCCGGTCCTTTGATAAAAGACTGGATGCCCGCTTCCGCGGGCATGAGCGGAGAGGGCGGCGATGTCCTATCTAAACCCAATCCTCGCCGCCGTCGCCTGCGCTTCGAGCGCGAGGCGGCACACGGTGAACACGTGGGACTGGGCCATCGCGGTCTCAGATCGGTCGCGCACGTCGGCGGCGAAATTCCGGAAGTAGCTGACCGGCTCCTTGCTGCAGTCGATGTAGCGCGTGCCGGATTGGTTCGCCATGAACAGGTGATCCGTGCCGGGCCGGCCTTCGATGTCGACGTACTTTCGCATTTCGATGGTGCCGTCAGTGCCGACGATCGTGAAGCGCCCGTCGCCCCAGGTCGGAAGGCCGTCCGGGGTGAACCAGTCGACGCGCATGTAACCGCTCGCGCACTCGCTGCGCAGCAGGACCTCGCCGAAGTCTTCGAAGTCCGGGAACTCCGCGGTGCCGAACTTGCGGATCGTGCTGGTGACGATCTCGGCGCCCGTCGAACCCGTGTAGAACAGGAACTGCTCGATCTGGTGCGAGGCGATGTCGGCCAAAATGCCGCCGGCCTGCGCCGGATCGAAGAACCAGGCCGGACGGATCGCGCGATTGAAGCGGTGAGGGCCCAAGCCGACCGTCTGGATCACGCGGCCTATTGCATTGTCGGCAATAAGTTTCGCGGCCACTTCGGACACCGGCGTGATCAGCCGCTCCGAGAAGCAGACCGACCAGATGCGTCCCGTCTCCTTCACGGCGCGCTGCACGCGCTCGAACTGCTCGAATGTGATGACGCCTGGCTTGTCGACCATCACGTCCTTGCCGCTGCGCATCGCCTCGATCGCAATGTCCGCGCGGTCGCACGGCACCGAGCAGCACACGATGACATCGACGGACGGATCGCGCATCAGCGCGTCGCGGTCCTCGACGGCGGGAACATCGGGAAAGCGCTCGCGAAAGCCCTTCAGCACGCGCGGGTCGCTCGTCTGCGGCCAGTAGCCCGCGCAGGCGAGCCCGGCCTCGACGAGCCCGGCCGTCAGGTCGTAGATATGGCGGTGATCGAGGCCGATCGCTGCAAAACGCATGGCGCGCCGCTCAGCTATTTCGTCTTCTGCGCGCCGATCTCCTGGTCCCAGCGGCGGAACGCAGCGACGAGCTTCTGCGGAGGGAGGTGCACTTCGACCGGATGCTCGGCGATGAGCTTGTCGTAGATCGGCCGGCCGAATTCCTTCAGCAGCTCCTGGCTCTCCTGCGGCGCCATGCTGAGCGGCACGTCGCGCACCGCCGGGCCCGGATAGAAATAGCCCTTGTCGTAGGTCAGCGCCTGCTGCTCCGGCTTGAGCAGAAAGCTCATGAGCTGGAGCAGCACCGCGACCTTCTCGTTGGGCACGCCCTTCGGGATGCACATGAACTGGGTGTCCGCCACCCAATGGAAACCTTCGAGCGTGGTGATCTCGACGCCCTTCGGCACGATGCCGAGCACGCGCGGATTGATGTCCCAGCCGCAGGTGGAAACGATCATGTCGCGCGTGCCTTCGCCGAGCTCCTTCATGGTCGCGGCCGTGCCGGGCGGGTAGTACTCGATGTTCTTGCCGAGCTCCTTGAGGTACTCCCAGGTCTTGTCCCATCCTCCCATCGGGTCCTTCGGGTCCTTGTCCTTGAGGATGTAGGGAAGGGCCATCAGGAAGGTCCAGCCGGGCCCGGAATTGACCGGCCGCGCATAGGAGAACTTGCCCGGCCTCTGCCGCGTCCAGTCGAGGAGTTCGGCTGCGGTCGTTGGCGGCTTCCCGGCGCGCTCGGGCGCATATTCCAGGATCGGCCCCGACGGCGAATACACCACCGCCATGCCCTGGCCGTGGCTCAGCGTGTTGTACATCTTCAACGCGCCTTCGAGGTAGATCGTCTCCGGCTTCGGTAGCGCGTCGGCGTGCGCGGGCAGCAGTTCGGTCCACAGGCCCTGCTCGATGCCGTCCGAGAGCGCGCCGGGTCCGGTGAGCACGAGATCGATATCGACGCGTCCCGCGTCCTGCTGCGCCTTCAATTTGGCCGGAAGCTCGGGCGAGGGCGCGCGGGAAAATGTGATGCGCGAGACCAGGTTCGGATTCTGCGCGCGGAAGCGTTCGATCGCTTCCTGCGTGAGTTGAAGATTGCCGGCGACATCGATGATGCTGAGCGCGACCGGAGC
>CAYZMR010000556.1:0-2369 GCA_964479515.1 uncultured Hyphomicrobiales bacterium
TTCGAGATGCAACCTTTCGATCGCGGCACCGTGGCGGTCGCGCGCCATGCCGCCGAGCGCACGAGTGCCAAGACGCTCGTGTCCGTCGCCGGCGGCGGCGACACCGTCGCGGCCCTCAACGCGGCGGGCACGGCCTCCCAATTCACCTACGTCTCGACCGCCGGCGGCGCGTTCCTCGAATGGCTCGAGGGCCGCAAGCTGCCCGGCGTCGAGGCGCTGAAGGCGAAGGGTTAGACCGATTCTCCGGTCATTCCCGCGCAAGCGGGAATCCAATCTTTTGCTCTGGGTCCCCGCTTTCGCGGGGACGAGCGGAAAAACCGGGCTAGGCCGGCGGCTTCATCAGGCCCGCGGAGGTCAGCGCCTTCGTGATGATCGCCATCACGTCCACGGAACCGCGCGATGCCTCATCAGATTTCGGCTCATCGGCCTTCCCGTTCAGGATTTCAACGCGCTCGTCGGGAATGATCTCGACCTCGCTCGGCGCCAACGGCGCACGAGCAGCTTTCTCGCGCGCGGCGGTGGACACGCTCGCCCGCGTGCGCGCGTCTCCGGTCAGGCCGAAGAACGCCGCGATATGGTATGACGAAGAAATACCCGCTTCGAGCAGGAATGGGCCGGCCGCGCCGCAGGCCTGGTCATCGGCGCCGGTCGCAAGTGGCGTTCCATGCGCCATGCCGGTGATGGTGTAGGATTCGACCAGGTCGACGCCGTCGCGGCGCCAGACTTTGCGCGGATAGCCGTCGACCAGGCTTTCGATCGGCGCTGAAACGATGCCGTGGACGTCGGTCCATTGCCGGACAAGGGCCTCGGCATTCGACGGCTTGACCAGGGCATCCATGTCGCCGTGCCACACCGAGACGCGCGGCCAAGGTCCGCGATGCGACGATGCACGCCGGACCAGATCGCCCCACTCGTTCGCCGCATGCGTGGGTCCCTGAAACATGCTCTCGAAGGCCTGTTGGACATTGCCGGCCGTGCCGTACGGCAGTCCCGCGATGATCGCGCCTGCTGAGAACACCTCCGGATAGGTGGCCAGCATCACGGCCGTCATCGCGCCGCCGGCCGATAGTCCCGTGACGAATACGCGCGCGCGGTCGATGCCGTGCGCGCCGATGGTCTTTTCGATCATCTGCCGGATGGAGAGCGCTTCGCCGCGATCACGCGCGGCGTCGCCCGGCTGGAACCAGTTGAAGCAGGTCTTTGGATTGTTGGCCGGCGTCTGCTCCGGCAGCAGCAGGATGAAACCGTAGCGCTCCGCGAGCGTCGACCAACCGGCGCCGAGATCGTAGCTCGCGGCCGACTGCGTGCAGCCGTGCAAGACGACGACCAATGCCGGAGAGGGTCTCGGTCTTTTCGGCACGTAAGTGAACATGCGCAAGGCGCCCGGATTCGATCCAAAGCCGGTCAATTCGGTGAGATGATCCGCCGTTGCGGACGGAGCACGGGCGCGCCGGCTCGCCTGTGTGGACTGGAGCAGGGTCGACCAATGCCGGCGGTAACGAGCGAGAGCCGATATCGTTTGTCCGAGTTTGCGCACGCGATGCTCCTTGTTTCGGCGATTGGCCCCTAACGCGCAGCCATGAGATTGGTTGCTGCATTGCGGCATGAAATGCTGCGTCGCAATATAAGGAGTTTTCTTCACGGCGCCATGGTTAACGGAGCGGCGCGTCGGGCCTTGGTGAAACAAGCCCGGGGGATAGTCAGCGCGTTCGCCCTTGCGCTATGAGAGACCTCGATCTAGCCGGAGCAAGAAGCAGAAGGGGGTGACGCATGAACCTGGCTGAGCTCAATAAGGTCGCCGAAGCGATGGTCGCGCCCGGACGCGGCATTCTCGCTGCCGACGAATCCGGCGGCACGATCAAGAAGCGCTTCGACGCGATCGGCGTGGAGTCGACCGAGGACAATCGGCGCGACTACCGCGAGATGATGTTCCGCACCACCGAGGCGATGTCGAAGCACATCTCCGGGGTGATCCTTTACGACGAGACCATCTGGCAGAAGGCCAAGGACGGCACGCCGCTGGTCGAGATCATCCGCAAGGCCGGTGCGCTGCCCGGCATCAAGGTCGACGAGGGCACCAAGCCGCTGCCGAACTGCCCGGGCGAACTCATCACCGTCGGCCTCGACAAGCTCGCCGATCGCCTGCCGAAATATTACGAGCAGGGCGCGCGTTTCGCGAAATGGCGCGCCGTGATCGACATCGGCGCCGGCATCCCGAGCTATGCCTGCCTGCACGCCAACGCGCACGCGCTCGCGCGCTATGCCGCGTTGTGCCAGGCGGCGCAGATCGTGCCCATCGTCGAGCCCGAAGTGATGATGGACGGCGACCACGACATCGACCGCTGCGCCATGATCTCCGAATGGATGCT
>CAYZMR010000557.1:0-2364 GCA_964479515.1 uncultured Hyphomicrobiales bacterium
GCCAGAGGCCGATCGAGACGTCGCGAATCAGCGGCTGCTCGATCTTGCTCAGCCAGCCGACGAAGCGGGTCGCGAGCCGGCGCGGAATCCGATTCGTCAGCAGGAAGTTAACGTCTTCCTGCTGCAGGATTTTCAGGAGCTGAGATCGAACTGTCATATCGCCGAAACGTCGGTCGGGTACATCGCGATTCGATGGATTTGCCCGCAAGCACTTTCGCCCTCTACGCGGCCGGCGCCGCCGCGCTCACGACCTCGCTGGTCAAGCTGAAGAGCCGCCTTGAGCTGTCCAAGGCCAAGCATCGCTCGCTCACCGGCCACGCGCGGATCGCGCGCAGGCTCGCCGCGCAGGTGCCGTTCTACGACTACGACGAGACGCGGTTCTTCCGTTCCGACAACGCGCCGGAGGATGTCGCGTCGCTGCGCCGCGCAGGCTTCATGCGGCTCGCCGAGCTTTATGGCACGCGCTTCGAAAAGAGCGCGCGCCTGACCGACGAGGCCGCGGACTACATTTCCGACCTGCAGTTCACCGACACCTACCGGGTGCCGTTCCAGTACAGCCGGTTCGTGCGCGAGCACCTGCGCGCCGGCGCGTTCGCCCAAGCGACCTCCGGCGTGACGATCACCGATCTCGACGGCAACCGCTTCTACGACCTCGCCGGCTCCTACGGCGTCAACCTGTTGGGCTACGACTTCTACAAGGCGTGCATCGCGCGCGCCGAGGAGCGCGCGCGCGAGCTCGGCCCGATCCTCGGCTTCTATCATCCGGTGGTCGCCGAGAACGTGCGGCGGCTGCGCGAGATCTCCGGGCTCGCTGAGGTCTCGTTCCACATGTCCGGCACCGAGGCCGTGATGCAGGCGGTGCGCCTTGCGCGCTATCACACGCGCCGCTCGCACCTGGTGCGCTTCGCCGGCGCCTATCACGGCTGGTGGGGCGATGTGCAGCCGGGCGTCGGCAATCCGGTGCCGGCGCGCGAGACCTATACGCTGCAAGACATGTCGGAGGATACGCTGCGCATCCTGCGGCGGCGGCGCGACATCGCGTGCGTGCTGGTCAATCCGCTCCAGGCGCTGAAGCCGAACGCGAGCGACGCGGCCGACTCCGCGCTGCTCGACAGCGAACGGCGCGCGCATTTCGACCGCGCGGCCTACGCGGCTTGGCTCGCGCAACTGCGCGCGGTGTGCAGCGAGCGCGGGATCGTGCTGATCTTCGACGAGGTCTTCCTCGGCTTCCGCCTCGCGCCGGGCGGCGCGCAGGAGTATTTCGGCGTCAAGGCCGACATGGTCACCTACGGCAAGACGGTCGGCGGCGGCTTGCCGATCGGCGTGGTCTGCGGGCGCCGCGACCTGATGAAGCGCTTCCGCGATGATCGTCCGGCCGATATCTGCTTTGCGCGCGGCACGTTCAACGCGCACCCCTATGTGATGACCGCGATGCACGAGTTCCTGACGCGGATGGAGAGCGCCGAGGTGCGTGCGCTCTACGACGGCCTCGACGCAACCTGGGACGCGCGCGCCGCGCGCCTCAACGCGCGCCTGCGCGACGCCGACGTGCCGGTGCAGGTCGCGAACATGTCGTCGGTGTTCATGGTCACCTACACGCAGCCCTCGCGCTACAATTGGATGCTGCAATATTATCTGCGCGCCGAGGGCCTCGCGCTGAGCTGGATCGGAACCGGCCGCCTGATCTTCAGCCTCAACTACACCGACGCCGACTTCGACGCGGTCGTCGAGCGTTTCGTCGCCGCCGCGCAGGCGATGCGGCGCGACGGCTGGTGGTGGCACGATCCGGCCGCCACGAACAAATCGATCAGGCGCGGAATCTTGCGGGAAATGCTGGCGCATCGTTTCTTCGGACGCCGCGCCTGACTCAGGATGGCAGCCGGCTTCACGCGCCGGCATGCTGCTCCCGCAACTCGCCGTCTTCGTCCTCGTCCACGTCGTCATGCAGCGAATGGCGCGGATCGATCAGCTCGCCGCGCAGCAAGTAGAGCGGCGATTTCCAGTACAGCATGATGTCGTGGAACGGGTCGGTGAGGATCTTGGTCATCCACACGAGGCCGGCCTCGACGTCCTTGATGAAGAAGAGGTGCACGGTGCGGAACAAGAGCCCGCCGGCGCCGATGATGAGCCACAGCTTCCCGACGTTACGGATAAAGTCGGTGGGCGTCGTCGCGGCATTGATCAGCCCGAACAGGGTCGGCTCGGCGAACAGCAGCAGCGGCGACGCGGCCCAGATCGACAGCAGCACGACCTTGCGCCGCAGGTTATAGCCGACCTTGATCTCTTCCTTGTGCTCATGCGTCGCCTGGTTGATCTCGTCGTAGCCGAGCGGCTCGAAGAAGAAGTGACCGGCCTGGCGCGACG
>CAYZMR010000558.1:0-2362 GCA_964479515.1 uncultured Hyphomicrobiales bacterium
GACCCCGAATGCCACGAGCGTGAGCCCGATCAGCAGCGGCGTGCACAGCATCATCCAGGCGGCGGCCGCGCCGACGAGCGCCGGCCGCGAGAAATGCGCCTTCACCTCGCCCGGATCGACGCGCAGAAACGCGAGGCACAGCAGCGCGAACAGCGCATAGGGGAAGCCCGGTTTCAACACCGCCGCAAGCGGCGGCACCGCGATGCCGATAAAGATCGACGCCGCGACCGCGCGCGTTCCCTGCCGGCCGAGCCAGGCGAGCGCTGCGGCGGGCGCAAGCGGCATGTGAACTCCGTGACGGCGAAAATTGGCGGGGACCCGGGCGGGAGGCGGCATAACAGCCATGCCCGCCGGCGTCGATAGCGGCCGCTAATACGCCACTGTAATGTGGCGATGTCCCGCGGCGATGCGGGACGATACGCCTCGCACTGGGGGACCTCATGGCGCGTACCGATGCGATCGTTCTCGGAGCCGGCATCGTCGGCACGTCGGTCGCGCTGCACCTCGTCAAGCGCGGACTGTCGGTTGCGCTGATCGACCGGCGCGGTCCGGGCGAGGAGACGAGCTACGGCAACACCGGCGTGATCGTCGGCGCGAGCGTGTTTCCGACCGCGTTCCCGCGCAGCCTTTCCAAACTGGTGCAGATCGCGCTCAAGCGCGCGCCCGAGGCCAACTTCCACTGGCGCGACCTGCCGAAGGTGGCACCATGGCTGCTGGCCTATTTCGCGGCGTCCGCGCCGGAGCGGCTGAAGGACAGCGCCGTCAAGCTGCGCCCGCTGATGGGCCGCTCGGTCGCCGAGCACGAGGCGCTGATGACCGAATCCGGCGCGCTCAAATATCTGCGCAAGACCGGCTGGATGACGCTTTATCGCAGTGATGCGGCGTTCGAGGCGATGAAGCCGCAGCTCGAATTCGGCGCGACGCTTGGCGTCGCCGCGCAGGAGCTCGACACCGACGGTGCGCTCGCGCTCGAGCCGTCGCTGTCTCCCGTGTTCCGTCACGCGCTGATGTGGCCGGACGTCGCCTCGCTCTCCAATCCGCTGATGGTGACGCGCGCCTATGCGGCGCGGTTCTCCGCGCTCGGCGGCGTGCTGCTGACGGGCGATGCGCGCTCGCTGCATCGCGCGGAAGGGCGCTGGCGCGTCGATGCCGACGAGGGCCATGTCGACTCCGAGAACGTCGTGGTGGCGCTCGGGCCGTGGGCGCCGGACGTGCTGGAGCCGCTCGGTATCAAGCTGCCGCTCGGCATCAAGCGCGGTTATCACCGGCACTACAACGCCAAGGGCAATGCCTCGCTGTCGCGCCCGATCATCGACACCGAGAACGGCTACGCGCTCACGCCAATGGAGCAGGGCATCCGGCTGACCACCGGCGCGGAATTCGCCGACCGCGATGCCGCTCCGACGCCGGTGCAGTTCGAGCGCCTGATGCCGGCCGCAAAGGAATTGTTTCCGCTCGGCGAGCCGAACGAGGCGGAGCCGTGGCTCGGCCGCCGCCCGGCCTTCCCGGATTCGCTGCCGGCGATCGGCCGCGCGCCCGGCCAATCCGGCCTATGGCTCGCTTTCGGGCACGGCCATTGGGGTTTGACGATGGGGCCGGTCACCGGGCGGCTGATCGCCGAGATGATGACCGGCGCGACGCCGTTCACCGATCCGGCGCCGTACCGGGCGGAGCGGTTTTCCTAGGGCCCGAACAGATCCTTCCAGCTCGGCAGCGCGCCCGCGAACGGCAGTGCCGTCGCCTCATAGACGGCGCGTGCGACGGCGCGGGCGAGCACGTTGGCGGCGACCGCGCCCAGTTCGGCCAAGGCCGCCACCGTGTCGGCGAGCGGACGCTTGCCCGTGGAGGCCGCGAACACGATGTCGCCGTCGAGCGGGGTGTGCACCGGGTAGATCGCGCGGGCGAGGCCGTCGTGAGCGACAACAGCGAGGCGCTTGGCCTGTGCCTTGGTCAGGGCCACATCGGTCGCGACCAGCGCGATCGTGGTCGCCTCGCGCGGACCGCCCTTGAAGCGGAGAGTCAGCGCGTCGGGCGGGAAGGGAGCGGGCAGGCCGCGGCCGCCGAATTCGCCGTCCTGCTCGAACGGCGCGGCCCAAAAATGCGGACCGTTGCCGACCGTGACGCTGCCAACCGCATTCACCGCGACGATCGCGCCGACCGTCGCGCCGTCGCGCGTCCGCCCGGACGCCGAGCCGAGGCCCCCTTTGAGGTTGACGGTGGTCGCGCCGTAGCCGGCCCCGGCGGTGCCCAGCGCGAAGTCGAGGCTTGCGGCGGCGGCCGCCGCGAAGCCGAGATCGCGGTAGGGCGGAAAGCGGCCCCAATCCTTGTTCCCGCCGTTGAGCAGGTCGAACAGGATCGCGCC
>CAYZMR010000559.1:0-2362 GCA_964479515.1 uncultured Hyphomicrobiales bacterium
TCGGCGTGCTGCACGGCGTCAAGGACCTGACGCCGAAGCCGCTGCCGGCGCGGCTGCGCGAATGGCAGGCGGCGGGCGGCCGGATCGAGGTGCAAAGCGCACGCGTCGCCCAGGGCGACGCGGTCGCGACCGCGGCCGGCACGCTGGCGCTTTCGCCGCGTGGGGCGCTCGACGGCACGTTGCGGGTGACGGCGGCGGGCCTGCTGGAGCGCTTTGCGACCGTGCTCGGCGGCGACAAGAGCGCCGCCCCGGCGAACTCGGCGCTCGGCGCGCTCCAGCGCGCCATTCCGACGATCAGCGGCACCGTCCGCGGTGCGCCGGGACAGCCGAACCCGCTTCAGACCGGGCTCTTGTCGCTGCTCGGACAGGCGACCGAGCTTGAAGGCAAGCCCGCCGTCGCGGTTCCGCTGAAATTCACCGACGGGGCCGTGACGCTGGGCCCGATCGGGGTCGGCCAGGTGCCGCCGTTGTATTAGATGGCGGCGGCATACGACGCGATCATAGTTGGGGGCGGCCACAACGGCCTGACCTGCGCAGCCTATCTCGCCATGGCGGGACAGAAGGTCGTGGTGCTCGAGCGGCGCCACGTGGTCGGTGGTGCCGCCGTCACGGAAGAGTTTCATCCTGGCTTCCGCAATTCGGTCGCCTCCTACACGGTGTCGCTGCTCAATCCGAAAGTCATAAGCGACCTTTCGCTCGCCGAGCATGGGCTGCGCATCGTCGAGCGCCGCATCGCGAATTTTCTTCCGCTCGATGACGGGCGCTACCTGAAAGTCGGCGGCGGCCGCACCAAGGATGAGGTCGCGAAGTTCTCCGCGCGCGATGCCGAGCGGCTCGACACATACGCGGCGCGGCTCGAAGCGGTCGCCGACGTGCTGCGCGCGATCGCGATCGAGACCCCGCCGAACGTCGTCGAAGGCCATCCGCTCGCCGCGATCGGCGAACTGGTCAAGACCGGCCGGCTCGCGAACCGGCTGCGGCATCTCGGCCTCGACCTCCAGCGCGAAGTCCTCGACCTGTTCACCAATTCGGCCGGCGATTACCTCGATCATTGGTTCGATAGCGCGCCGATCAAAGCCGCCTACGGCTTTGACGGCATCGTCGGCCATTACGCGAGCCCTTACACGCCGGGTTCGGCCTATGTGCTGCTGCATCATTGCTTCGGCGAGGTGAACGGCCGCAAGGGCGCGTGGGGCCACGCGATCGGTGGCATGGGGGCGATCACGCAGGCGATGGCGAAGGCGGCCACCGCGCATGGCGCTGATATTCGCGTTGATGCGGGCGTGCGCGAGGTGATCGTCGAGAAGGGCAGGGCGGTGGGAGTCGTCACGTCGGCGGGCGAGGCGATCCGCGCGCGCGCCGTCGTGTCGAACCTCAATCCGAAACTGCTTTATGGCGCGCTGATCAACCCCGCGGCGCTCCCCGCCGACTTTCTCGACCGCATCAAACGATGGCGGTGCGGCTCCGGCACGTTCCGCATGAACGTCGCGCTCTCGGAGCTTCCCGACTTCACCTGCCTGCCGGGGCGCGATCTCGCCGAGCACCACACCGCCGGCATCATCCTGGCGCCGTCGCTTGCCTACATGGAGCAGGCCTATTTCGACGCGCGCACCTCCGGTTGGTCGAAGCGGCCGATCGTCGAAGTCGTGATCTCGTCCACGCTCGACGACACGCTTGCGCCGCCGGGCCAGCACGTCGCGAGCCTTTTCTGCCAGCACGTCGCGCCGGCACTGCCCGATGGCTCCTCCTGGGACGACCATCGCGAGGCGGTCGCCGACCTGATGATCGCGACCGTCGATCGCTACGCGCCGAACTTCAAACGCTCCGTTCTCGGCCGGCAGATCTTCTCGCCGCTCGACCTCGAACGCACGTTCGGGCTCACGGGCGGCGACATCTTCCACGGCGCGCTCGACCTGGGTCAGATGTTCTCGGCTCGGCCGATGCTCGGCTATGCGGATTATCGCGGGCCACTGCCCGGCCTCTACATGTGCGGCTCGGGCACGCATCCCGGCGGCGGCGTGACGGGGCTGCCGGGGCATAATGCGGCGCGGGAGATCTTGCGCGATTTGAAGAGGCGGTGACTACTCGCTGTCCGCCGCGTAGGGCCTCGCCAGCGGTGCGAGCGGTTTTGATGGATGCGCGCGGCCGAAGTCGGGCGCGGCCGAATCCTGCCCGATCGACACGATACCGCGGCGGATCGCGCGCGTGCGCGTGAAGTGGTCGAACAGCGCGTCGCCGTCGCCGCTCTCCATGGCGCCGGTGAGCCTGCCGAGGTCCGCGCTGAACTGCGCCAGCATCTCCAGTACGGCGTCCTTGTTGTGCAGGAACACGTCGCGCCACATGGTCGGATCGGAGGCGGCGA
>CAYZMR010000560.1:0-2358 GCA_964479515.1 uncultured Hyphomicrobiales bacterium
GGTAGTTCGAGCCTGGGATGACGAACTGGTTCGCCTCGACGTCCTTGTAGAACACGAGCTGCCCGGTCTCCGGGCACTTGATCCACATGTTCTCCGGCACCTCGCGCCGAAGCAGCGAGCGGATTTTCGGACGGACGACGCTGGTCAGCCAGTTCATGGCGCTGATGTAATCCCGAAAGCGGGACAAATCTAGGCGTGACCATCGCACCGGTCGTCATCCCGGAAGCCGCGAAGCGGCTATCCGGGACCCATAACCACGATCTGTTCTGTATCGTCAGGGCGGTGGTTATGGATCCCGGCTCTCGCTGCGCTCGGCCGGGATGACGATCTTTCAGCGCGCGACTTGATGGGCGAGCGCGATATCGCGGCCCTCGCGGGCGGATTGCAGCATGGCCAGGCAGACTTCGAGCGTCGCCATCGCCCATGGGCCGTCATGGCGCGGCGGCGTGCCATCGACCACGGCGCTGTAAAGCTCGTCGATCACCTCGCCGCGCGGCACGGTCGGCGGCGGCAGCGGCTCGAGGCGCGCGGCACCGCTCTCATGGATCATGACGCCGTTCGGCAGCGGGCGCAGGTCGGCGCGCTCGCAGCTCACGATGATGCTGCCGAAGTGCTGGTGCGCAAGATTTTCGGCCGCCGGCGGCTGGTAGGCCGGACCACCATAATTGCGGGCGTTCTTGAACGCGGATTCGTCTTCCGCGCGCGCGAAACGTCGCAGCGATGTCCGGGAGGCCGGACTTTTCTCCTGCCCCATCTCGCCGATCCACCCGGAAAACTCGTCCGAGTCGAAGTGCCCGTAGCCGCTATAGGTGAGCGAGGCGAATGCGCCGGTCTCGAACGTCATCAGCGTCGAATAGGCCCCCTCGGTCGGCCGCGCGGGATCCCATGCGCCGGTCGCGGCGCGCACACTTGTCACCATCCCGCCGCCGAGCAGGCGCGCGATGTCGACCTGATGCGCCGCCTGATTGAACACCGCGCCGCCGCCTTGCGCGGTGTCGAGCTCCTCCGGGCGGCGCGGACGATAGAGGAAGTCCGTGTAGTTGAGTGCGTGGATCATGCGCACGGCGCCGAACGCGCCACTGTCGATCAGTTCGCGCGCTCGCAGGATCGGCGCATCGAAGGAATGGCTGTGGCCGACGATGAGATGGACGTTCACGTCCTTTGCCGCCGCGATCATTACGGCGCAGTCCGCGAGCGTCAGCGCCATCGGCTTTTCGACCAGCACGTGCTTGCCGCGTCGTGCGGCGAGGATCGCGTGCTCGGCGTGGAGTTGATGTGGCGTCGCGACGTAAACGATCTCGACGGCCGGATCGGCGCAGAGTTCCGCGACGGTCGCGTAGGTCGTCGCGACGAAATCCGCCGTGAAGCGCGCCCGCGCCTCCGCCCGCGGATCGGCCGCAGCCGCCAGCGAAACGCGCGGATCGCGCGCGAAGGTCGGCAGCATCACGGAGAAGGCGCGACCCAGGCCGGCAACGCCGATGCGCAGCGTACGGCGCGCGCTCACGGTTTCCCCAACTCGACGGCCTCGTGGCTTGTCATTAGACTGATCTTAGATATCCGCAATGACGCGCACTACAACGAATGCGCGCAAGGAGACGTTCATGACGCCCGAGGAAAACGACCTTCTGTGCCGCGTCGAAGGCAGCGCGCCGATGGGGCAGATCATGCGCCGCCACTGGATCGCGGCATGCCTGTCGGAGGAGGTCGCCGAGCCGGACGGCACGCCGGTGCGCGTGAAGCTGCTCGGCGAGGACCTCGTCGTGTTCCGCGACAGCAAGGGCCGCCTCGGCGTGCTCGACGAATACTGCTCGCACCGGCGCGCCTCGCTCCTCTACGCGCGCAACGAGGAGTGCGGGCTGCGCTGCCTCTATCACGGCTGGAAATTCGACGTGGAGGGCAACGTGGTCGAGATGGCCTCCGAGCCGACCGAGAGCAACATCCCGCAGCGGGTGAAGCACAAGGCCTATCCTGCGCGCGAGGCTGGCGGCTTCGTGTGGTGCTACATGGGGCCCGCGGCCGAGATGCCGGAGTTCGAGCCTCCCGCGTTCGCCCCGACGCCCGACGCGCGCGTCTCCGCCACCAAGGTACGGGTGCGCTGCAACTGGGCGCAGATCCTGGAGGGCCAGATCGACTCGGCGCATTCGTCGAGCCTGCATTCCTCCGACATGGTGCCGGCGCAGGTCGACGGCGCCAAGGCGACCGAGGCGAACTGGCTGCGTCCTTCGACCGACAAGGCGCCGCGCTTCCAGATCGAGCGCACCAGCTACGGCTTCCGCTACGCGGCGATCCGCCGCCCGATCAAGAACGAGGCGACGCACGACTACATCCGCACCACCGTCTACATCGCGCCGTTCACCG
>CAYZMR010000561.1:0-2356 GCA_964479515.1 uncultured Hyphomicrobiales bacterium
CAATCGAGCGGACGCCCTGCTCCCAGAGTTCCGGCAACAGCTCGAGGCGCTCCTCGATGGCTTGCGCGCCCTCGACCGACAGAATCGCGGCGAGTTTTCCCTCCGCGGCGAGCCGGCGCACGTCGGCCGCCGTCCGCGCAAGACCGATCCGATCCGGGTTCTGGCGACACAGATCCAGCACGGCATGCAGCAGCCGGTCCTGACGCTGACGGCCGGTGCCGCGGCGGATGTTGTTGTAGTCGACGCAGACCGCGAAGAACGCCGCGGTCATGTTTCCGGCCTTCATCCGCTCCAGGTCCATGAACCCGTTCGAGCCGGCGTGAACGAGGTCGTGTCCGAGATCGACAGCGCGCTGGATCGTATCGACATGGGTATCGATCACGATCGCGGCGCGGTGCAGCGCCATCGTGTCTGCGGTGGGCTGCTTCAGATTCGACGACACGATTAGCTACCTCTTCTAGTCGACACTGATGTTGGCTTTCTTGGCGATCGCTGTGAGCTTCTTGATCTCGCTCGCGACGAATGCCCGAAAGCCGTCGGTCGTCGTCGCCCCGCGCACGACGTTGTTCTGCTTCATCCAGGCCTGCAGCTCCGGCTCAGCCAGCACGGTGTTCGTCTCGGCATTGAGGCGATCGACGATGACCGTCGACGTGGCGGCCGGGGCCACGATGCCGAACCATTCGCTCACGTCGAAGTCCGGATAGCCGAGCTCCGCGACGGTCGGAACTTGCGGCAAGGCTTCGGCACGCCGCGGAGCCGTGATCGCGAGCGCCCGCACGATGCCGCCGTCGATCGCGCCGAGGACGGCCGGCAGGGTGCCGAAGGTCATTTCGATCGCGCCGCCGATGACGTCGCTCAGCGCAGGTGCCGTGCCCCGATAGGAGACGGCCTGGATGTCGACACCGGCGCGCTGCTTCAAGAGTTCGCCCGCGAAGTGGTGTGAGAGCCCGACCCCGGGGAACGCATAGTTGAGTGAGCCGGGCTTGGTCTTGGCGGCGGCCAGCAGGTCGGGGAGCGTCTTGAAGGGCGAATTCTGACCCACGACGAGCACCAGCGGGATGCTGCCGACGAACACGACCGGCGTGAAATCACGCTCTGTGTCGTAGGGAAGCTTTTTGTTGATCGCGGCGAGCGATGCGTGCGTGCTGACCGCGAGCTCGAAGACGTAACCTTCCGCGCCGGCGCGCGCCACCTCGACCGCAGCCGTCATCCCGCTCGCGCCCGCCTTGTTCTCGACGACAACCGCCTGCCCGAGCCGGCCCGACAACGGGTTCTGCAGTTTTCGGGCGAGGATGTCTGCCGTGCCGCCTGGCGCGAAGCCGACGATCAGCCTCACGGCGCGATTTGGCCAGGGCGAATCCGCCCAAGCGCTCGTCGATAACGGCGCAAGCGATGCGGCAATCACCTTGAGAACGGATCGCCTCAGCATCGCGGCACCCTTCCTTCGATCCGGGACCAACGGCGCCTATCGGGCGCACACGGGAGCAATGGCGGTGGCGAACGGAAGAACCCGCTCACCTTTCTCCTGATCGTAGAAGCCGTCCCGGTGCCAGAGATTCATTGTCCCGACGACGGCGCCGTTCCAGAGGATCGGGGCCGCCACGATCGAGCCGCAGCCGGTCGCCTCGATGGCGGCGCTGTCCGGAAAGGCCGCCCGCAGTGCCGCGAGATCGCGCGCGACGAATACAGTGTGATGGTCGAGGATGGCCTCGCTCCAGGCATTGCGCCCATGCTGCTTGGTTCCGCCGACCGGATAGGTCGGCTCGCTGCTGTAAAGGCGTACCGAGCGCAGCGTCACGGGATCGAGTTTCAGGACCGTCAGGACCTTGAAGCCGACCAAAGCCGCTAAAGCGTCGTGGAGCTTTCCGAGTGTTGTGGCGTCAGACGCTCCGTTCCGGATCGCGGCTTCAAGGGACTGGAGCCGAAGCTCAAATTCGCCGGGCCGGACTGGCATTCGCTCTGGTTCGGTCACGATCGCGGCCCGATCGGTCGCACATCCCCGGCAAGATGCGCGCGAACGTATGATCTCGGCGTGGCAAACATCGGAAAAAACGTCGCAAGACTGCCGCACCAAGTCAACAATATCGACCGCACGTTCAGAGCGAAGTCGAAGTTAGCGAAAGGGCCGCACCGAGCGCGCCTCATCGTGGCGCGGCCATTGACCTTCCCCGCCCCTTCATGGTCCTAGTCGGCGCCCATTTTCCGCCGCCCGAGACCCGAATCGCATGCTGCCTGACCGCTACAACGCCCGCGAGGCCGAGCCGCGCTGGCAGAAGGTGTGGGACGAGCGGGGCATCTTCGCCACGCGGAACGACGACCCGCGCCCGAAATACTACGTGCTGGAGATGTTCCCCTA
>CAYZMR010000562.1:0-2349 GCA_964479515.1 uncultured Hyphomicrobiales bacterium
CGGTGCTCACCATCGGCCACCAGATCGCCGAGAGCGTGCGCATCCATACCGGCGCTAACGCAGCAGCAGCGCGCGTGCGCGCCGCCGAGATGCTCCGGCTCGTGAATATCCCCGACGCCGAGCGCCGCCTCGACGACTATCCGCATCAATTTTCCGGCGGCATGCGCCAGCGCGTGATGATCGCCACGGCATTGGCCTGCAATCCGACACTGCTGATCGCCGACGAGCCGACCACAGCGCTCGATGTGACGATCCAGGCGCAGATCCTCGACCTGATGCTGGAGCTGAAAGAACGCACCGGCGCCGCCGTGATCCTGATCACGCACAATCTCGGCATCGTGGCGGAGACCTGCCGCCGCGTGATCGTGATGTATGCGGGGCGCAAGATCGAGGAAGCCGGCACCATCGAGTTGTTCGACCGCCCGGCGCATCCCTATACGCGCGGCCTGATGGCCTCGATCCCGCGCCTGCGCGCCAAGAACCGCAAGCGCCGTCTTGCCGAAATTCCCGGCATCGTGCCCTCGCTGCGCGAGCCGATCGAGGGCTGCGCCTTCGCGCCGCGCTGCGCCTACGCGGTGGAGCGCTGCCGCGTGGAAGCGCCCCTGCTGCGCCCGATCGGCGAGGCGCATGTGGTCGCCTGCCACGAGGCCGAGCGCGTGCTCGGCGAGGCAGTGGCCGCATGAGCGAGCCGATCGTCGAGGTGATCGGGCTCAAGAAGCACTTCGCGCTGAGCAAGTCGCTGTTCGCCCGCCATGCCCCGATGGTGAAGGCGGTCGACGGAGTGGATTTCTCGATTCAGCCGGGCGAGACGCTCTGCCTCGTCGGCGAATCCGGCTGCGGCAAGTCGACGGTCGGCAAGCTGCTGCTGCGCCTCCTCGAGCCGACCGAGGGCACAATCTTCCTCGACGGCGAGGACATCACGCATCTCGACGCCGGGACCATGCGGCCGCATCGCAAACGCATGCAGATGGTGTTCCAGGACCCCTATGCGTCGCTCAATCCGCGCATGATCGCGGGCCGTATCGTCGCCGAGCCACTGGAAAACTATTCCGATATCTCAGGCTCCGAGCGCGAGCAGCGCGTCGCCGCGCTGTTTGCGAAGGTCGGCCTGCGCGCCGACGCGATGAAGCGCTATCCGTTCGAGTTCTCCGGCGGCCAGCGCCAGCGCCTCGGAATCGCGCGCGCGCTTGCGCTTGAGCCGGCGGTGATCGTCGCGGACGAGCCGGTGTCCGCGCTCGACGTCTCGGTGCAGGCGCAGGTGCTCAACCTGATGATGGACCTGCAGGAGGAGATGGGCCTCGCCTACCTGTTCGTGTCGCATGACCTCGGCGTGGTCGAGCACATCGGCCACCGCGTCGCCGTGATGTATCTCGGCCGCATCGTCGAGATCGCCGCAAAGGACGCGTTGTTCGAGACGCCGCTGCATCCCTACACGCAGGCGCTGATGGCGGCGGCCCCCATTGCCGACCCGCATGTGAAGCGCGAGCGCATCGTGCTGCAGGGCGATGTCCCATCGCCGATCGATCCGCCGTCGGGTTGCGCGTTCCACACGCGCTGCCCGTTCGCGTTCGACCGCTGCAAGGTGGAGCGGCCGGCGCTCAAGCGCAGCGCCGACGGCCGGCAGGTAGCGTGTCATTTGGTGGAGTGAGGGCGCACGGGCGGTCTTTACCCTCCCCCTTGCGGGGAGGGGTTGGGGGTGGGGGTCCGGCGTTGTGCGCGTCCCTCTCGACCCCCCTCCCTAACCCTCCCCCTCAAGGGGGGAGGGAACAGAGCGGAGTGCGTCGCTCGCCCTACTCCACCACCCGCATCACCGCCTCGATCTCGACCGTGATCTGGTTCGGCAATGACCCCATGCCGACCGCGGAGCGCGCGTGGCGGCCGCGCTCGCCAAGCACCGCGACGAACAGATCCGAGCAGCCGTTGATGACCTTGGGATGGTCGTTGAACTCCGGTACCCCATTGACCATGCCGAGCACTTTCAGCACCTCGACCTTGTCGAGGCTCCCGCCAGCCGCGGCGCGAGCGGCCGCGAGCAGCGCAAGCCCAACCAGCTTGGCGTGCTCCGCCGCCTGTTCGAGCGTCACGTCCTTGCCGACCTTGCCGCTGATGAAGCTGCCGTCCGGTCGGCGCGGGCCCTGCCCCGAACAATAGATCGTGTTGCCGTCGCGCTTCCACGGCACGTAGTTCGCGACCGGCGTCGGCACCGACGGCAGCGTCAGCCCCAGCTTCTTCAGGTTCTCTTCGGCGCTCATGCGGCTTTCTCCAGTTTCTTGAACTTCGAGCCATCGTTCGGATGCCACCAGCGGCCCTTGAGCACGACGCCCTCGGAAAAGATCTTCTTGTCGCCGG
>CAYZMR010000563.1:0-2320 GCA_964479515.1 uncultured Hyphomicrobiales bacterium
CGACCTGCCCGAGCTTGAACGCTTCGAGCGTCTCCGGATAGCCGAGCCAGATCGACAGCTTGCCCTTCGTCTTCTCGTCGGCCGTGCCAAGTTGCACCGACAAGAGCAGGCACGCGGCCGCCACAACCCAACGCCTCAGCATCGCTTCCTCCCCCAAGAAATTTTCGCGCGAACCGCGAACGCGCCATGCGCGCCCGGACGCCGCCGGGATTGATCCGCGGCGAGCCTCGCCGGCTCGGGAACCCAAGTCAACAGCCAACAAGTCAGCCGTCTAAGGGTGGTAGGCGCCGTCGCGCTTCTCGCGCGGGATCGAGACCAGAATGCCGATCACCGCGCAGATCAGGAAAATGCCGAGCCGCTCCATCGACGCGAAGCCGTGCGTGGAGAGATGCAGGAACGGCCCGGTCGCGAGGATCGCGAGCACGGACAGTCCGAGCGCGAACACGCCGGGACCAAGGCCGTCCAGGCGCGCCGCGACCGCCACCGCCGCGATGTAGAGCAGCATGCGCGGCGTGCGCACGCCGGAGAGCGTCAGCAGCGAGGTCAGCGCGAAGCACATCGCCACCGCGATCGCGGCCCAGCCATAGCGCGCCGTCTCGGAGGCGGGGCGCAGCCGCGCCACCGTGCGCGCGACCCGCCCCTTGAGCCGCGCGAACGCCGGGGCGAGCGCGCCGATGTGCGTCCGGCGCGCCGTCACGGGCGGCGGCGCAAGCGCGTGGGAAGCAAGACCGCCCGTATAGTCGGGAGGCTCACGGCCGGTGACGGCGCGCTGCAGGTCGCGCTCGCGCCCGAGCCATCCCTCGATCTCGCCGGCGCGCACGCCAAGGGAATGCCGGGCGGCGAGCGCGCCGACGACCTCGGCGACCGTCACCGGACCGGCCTCGAATCCCGCGACGCCGACGAGCGAATGCAGCACCGAGCGCGTGACGACCCAGCCGAGCGGGACGTCGCAGTCGACGCGCCACTCCATGTCGATCGGCCTGAGCCCTTGTTCGGTCGCGACCAGGTTGAACGGCGTGACGTCGATATAGTGACCGGGAAGGACGAGATCGGCGAGGCGCCGGCCCGCCGAGGAGCCTGCCTGACCGAGCAGGAAGTCGAACCATGGCGCGAGCGCTGCGACGATCGCCGCGAGATCGCCGTGGCGCGAGCGCGCAACCGTCAGGGCCTCGAGCGCGAGCGGCCCGGGCGCGTAGGCCGCCTCGCCGACGATGTTCTCCAGCATGCCGCCGCCCGGCAGCCGGCACGTGCGCGCGCGCTGCGGATAGAGCCGCCGCTTCTGCACCCGGATCGTGTCGCCGACCCGCGCAAAGCGCGTCTCGACGGCGAATTCGGCCTTGCGCTGCGCCGAGAATGCGGTCGCGACGACACCGTCACCCGCGCACGGCTCATGCGCGGCGACCAGCAGGAACGAATTGCTCAGATCGCCGAGCAGGCCGTTGCGCGCGAGCTCGCGCGCGACCAGCGCCTCGTCGAACCGCCGGTCGGGGCGGCCGGTGTAGTCGCGCGCCTGCACCTTGGCGAGCGTGCCGGCGGCATCGAAGCCGGGATCGTTAAGCGCCGCCTCGGCCAGCACGATGCGCGGCAGCTTGTAGTCCGGGAACGGATAGCGGAACGCGACGTGCGGCAAGCCGGCCGCATGCACCAGCGCCGTGAGCTCGCCGCGCCCGAAGGTGCGTGCGCTGCGTTCGCCATAGAGCCCCTGCACGCCGTGGAACGGGATGCCGGCGTGGTCCTCGCCGCAGCCGTTGAAATATTTCAGCCCGAGCTTGTTCTCGATCGCGACGACCAGGCGGCCACCGGGCGCAAGCAGCGCCGCGGCCGCGCGCAGCAGCCGAGCGACGGCGCCGACCGCGTCCGGCGCGTCGGAATAGACCGGCGCGTATTCGAGCACGCCGATGAGCAGCACCCAGTCGAAGCGCTGCTCGGTCGCGAAGGCTGCGGCATCGTCGACGACGACCGTCACGTTGCGCAGATCGCGGCAGCGCTCCGCGGCGGTCCGCGCGCGCAGCCGCGCGCCCTCCACCGCCGTCACCTGCGCGCCGATCTCGCCGAGATAACGCGTGATCGCGCCGCAGCCGCAGCCGAGCTCGAGCACGCGCTCGCCGGGCTTGATGCCGAGCGGCCGCACGATGCAGTGGCGCTCGCGGCTGAGATGATACTCGGACGGCCAATCGGTGATCGCGCGCGCAAGTTCCGGAGAAAAAGTGCTGCGGTCGCGCGCCGTGCACACGGCCTCGTAGATGCGCCGCTCGGCCTCCGGGCCGTCGCTGTAGTCGATGCCGCCGAACTCGGCGCGGCGCAGCAGGTTGAGCGCGCC
>CAYZMR010000564.1:0-2309 GCA_964479515.1 uncultured Hyphomicrobiales bacterium
TCGAGCTCGAAGACAAGTTCGAGAACATGGGCGCGCAGATGGTGCGCGAAGTCGCCTCCAAGACCAATGATCTCGCCGGCGACGGCACCACCACGGCGACCGTACTCGCGCACGCGATCGTGCGCGAAGGCGCGAAATCCGTCGCGGCCGGCATGAACCCGATGGATCTCAAGCGCGGCATCGACATCGCGGTCGCGGCCGTCGTGAAGGACATCGAGAAGCGCGCCAGGAAGGTCAGCTCATCCGCCGAGGTCGCGCAGGTCGGCACGATCTCGTCGAACGGCGATGCGACGATCGGCAAGATGATCGCGCAGGCGATGCAGAAGGTCGGCAACGAGGGCGTCATCACGGTGGAAGAGGCAAAAAGCCTCGACACCGAGGTCGAGATCGTCGAGGGCATGCAGTTCGACCGCGGCTACATCTCGCCTTACTTCATCACCAATGCCGAGAAGATGATCGCCGAGCTCGAGGACGTCTACATCCTCCTGCACGAGAAGAAGCTGTCCGGCCTGCAAGCGATGCTGCCGCTACTCGAGGCGGTGGTGCAGACCGGCAAGCCGCTCCTGATCATCTCGGAGGACGTCGAGGGCGAGGCGATCGCCACGCTGGTCGTCAACAAGCTGCGCGGCGGCCTGAAGGTGGCGGCTGTGAAGGCACCGGGCTTCGGCGACCGCCGCAAGGCCATGCTCGAGGACATCGCGATCTTGACCGGCGGTCAGCTCATCTCGGAGGACCTGGGCATCAAGCTCGAGACCGTGACGCCGGCGATGCTCGGCCGCGCCAAGAAGGTCGTGATCGAGAAGGAGAAGACCACGATCATCGATGGCGCCGGCAAGCGCAAGGACATCGAGGCGCGCGTCGGCCAGATCAAGGCGCAGATCGAGGAGACCACCTAGGACTACGACCGCGAGAAGCTGCAGGAGCGGCTCGCCAAGCTCGCGGGCGGCGTCGCGGTGATCCGCGTCGGCGGCGCGACCGAGATCGAGGTCAAGGAGAAGAAGGACCGCGTCGAGGACGCCCTCAACGCGACCCGCGCCGCGGTCGAGGAAGGCATCGTGCCGGGCGGCGGCGTCGCGCTGCTGCGCGCCAAGAAGGCGGTCGGCAAGATCGTCAACGACAACTCGGACGTCCAGGCCGGCATCAACATCGTGCTCAAGGCGCTCGAGGCTCCGATCCGCCAGATCGCCGAGAACTCCGGCGTCGAGGGCTCGATCGTGGTCGGCAAGATCCTGGAGAACAAGTCCGAGACGTTCGGCTTCGACGCGCAGAACGAAGAGTATGTCGACATGATCGAGAAGGGGATCGTCGATCCCGCCAAGGTCGTGCGCGCGGCGCTGCAGGATGCGGCTTCGGTCGCGGGCCTGCTCGTCACCACCGAGGCGATGGTCGCCGAGGCGCCGAAGGAGAAGCCGGCGATGCCGGCCGGCCCTCCCGGCGGCGGCATGGGCGGGATGGGCGGTATGGATTTCTAAATCCACCTGCCAGAGAACAAGAAGAAACGAGGGCGCGGCTTCGGCCGCGCCCTTTTTTTGGCCGATGAAAATATGAGATGGATGCGAGAGATCGTTCCTTGCGGTTCGGCTTCCAGATTGCTCAGTCGAGCGCGACGCCCGTCACCTTGACGGCGTCGGACCATAGCCTGCGCTCCCGCGCCAGAAATTGATCCGACGTATCGGGCGCAACGAGCATGACTTCCATCGACTGCTTTTCCAGCGCCGTCGAATAGTCTTCGCTCGCGATCACGGCGTTGAAGTCGGTTCGGAGCCGCGCCAGGATCGGTGCGGGCGTCACGGCGCGGGCGACCACCCCAAACCACGTCGGCGCATCGAGGCTCGGGAATCCGCTCTCGACCAAGGTCGGGATGTCCGGCGCGAAGCGGCTGCGGTTGCCGGTCGTCACCGCCAAAGCGCGCAATTGACCCGACCGCACCAGGGGAAGCGCGGCCGACGCGGCCGTGAACGTCATGCCGATCCGACCGGCGAGCAGGTCCGTCATCAGCGGCGCCGCGCCCTGGTAGGGCACATGCAGAAGCGCGATGCCGGCTTGGTTCGCCAAGATGGCCGTCGTCAGATGTGTGAGCGAGCCCGGCCCGTTCGAGGCGTACGAGACTTCGCCCGGCCTCTGCTTCGCGAGACTGATCAACTCGGCAAGCGAATTGACCGGGACGGTCTGCGGATTGACCAGAAGCACGTTGGCGATCACCCCGAGCATGCCGACGAAGGCGAAATCGGTTGCCGGGTCATAGGACAGCTTCTTGTAGAGCGCCTTGTTGATGGCCAGGATCGCCTGGCCGGCGACAAGAAGCGTAT
>CAYZMR010000565.1:0-2280 GCA_964479515.1 uncultured Hyphomicrobiales bacterium
ATGTTCACCCTCGCCGAGCTCGAAGCCGTCATCCCGACCGTGCGCGCCGGCGTGCCGGCGACGCCACAATATGCCTGGCCGCTGCTCAAGGAGCGCACCGGCGCCGACGTCGTCGTCAAGCACGAGAACCACACGCCGACCGGCGCCTTCAAGGTGCGCGGCGGGCTCGTCTATGTCGAGCGCCTGAAGCGCGCAAAGCCGGGCATGAAGGGCCTGATCACGGCGACGCGCGGCAACCACGGCCAGTCCTTCGCCTTCGCCTGCGCGCGGCTCGGCGTCCCCTGCACGGTCGTGGTGCCGTTCGGCAATTCGACCGAGAAGAACGCCGCGATGCGCGCCTTCGGCGCCGAGCTGATCGAGCACGGCCGCGACTTCGACGAGGCGCGCGAGCGCGCCGAAGAGATCGCCGCCGAGCGCGGCTACGAGTTCGGCGCCTCGTTCCATCGCGACCTGGTGCTCGGCGTCGCGACCTACGCCCATGAGCTGTTCACGGCGTTTCCAACGCTCGATACGGTCTATGTGCCGATCGGGCTCGGCTCGGGTGTGTCCGCGGTGATCGGGGCGCGCGACGCGATGGGGCTTTCGACGCGCGTGGTCGGCGTGATCTCGGAGCGCGCCAACATGTATCGGCTCTCGCTCGAGGCCGGCCACCCGGTGGCGATCAATTCGTGCGCGACCTTCGCGGACGGGATCGCGGTGCGCATCCCGAGCGAGGAAGCCTTCGAGGTCATCCGGCGCGGCGCCGACCACCTGGTGGAGGTGAGTGACGACGAGATCGCGGACGCGATCCGCGTCCTCTACAGCGACACGCACACGCTCGCCGAGGGCGCCGGCGCTGCCGCGTTCGCGGGCCTCATGAAGGAGCGCGACCGTTTGCGCGGCAAGCAGGCCGCCGTGATCGTGTCGGGGCAGAACATCGACCGGCCCTGGATGGCGACCGTACTCGGCGGCGCGACGCCGCAGGTCTGACGCGCATGCTCCGCGTGACGGTCGCCCTCGCTGCTGTCCTCGTCGTCTTCGCGGCGCGGGCGGAGGACAATTATCCGTCCCGTCCGGTCGAGATCGTGGTGCCGTTCGCGCCCGGCGGCGGTACCGACATCATCGCGCGTATCGTGGCGGACCGCGTCGGCGAAAAGCTCGGCCAGCGCTTCGTCGTGATCAACCGGCCCGGCGCCTCGACCAATATCGGGACCGCGGCCGTGGTGAACGCGGCGCCCGACGGCTACACACTGCTGCTGACCAGTATCTCGCTCGCCGCCAATCCGGCGCTCTACAAGAAGCTCTCCTTCGCGCCGCTGACCGACCTCGCGCCGATCTCGCTGATCGCGAATTCGCCGAGCGTGCTGGTGGTCAGTCCGGCATTGCCGGTGACCTCGGTCGCTGAGCTGATCGCCTATCTCAAGGCACATCCGGGCGAGCTCAACTACGCGTCCTATGGGGCGGGCAGCGGGCCGCATCTCGCCGCCGAGCTGTTCCAGGACTTGACCGGCACGCGCATGGTGCACGTGCCCTATGGGGGCGGCAGTCCGGCCGTGCTCGCGCTCCTGCGCGGCGACGTGCAGGTGCTGTTCGCCGGCAGTCTCGCGGTGCTGCCGCAGATCCGCGCCGGCAGCCTGAAGCCGCTCGGCGTCGCGGCCGACCGCCGTACGGCGCTCCTTCCCGATGTGCCGACCTTCGTCGAGCAGGGTATCGGCTACCGCACCGGCACCTGGTTCGGCCTGCTCGCACCCGCCAAAACCCCGCCGGCGATCATCGAGACGCTCAACCGCGAAGTGATGGACGCGCTGCGCAACGAGAGCGTGCGCGCGCGACTGATCGAGCAAGGCGCCGACGTGATCGGCAACTCGCCGCGCGCCTTCGCGCAATTCCTCAAGGACGAGACCGAGCGGCTGTCGATCGTGATCAGGCGTGCGAATATCCAGTTGGATTGAACCGGGAATCGAACCATGTCCGAAAAGCGCCTCACCGGCCGCATCGCGCGCGAGAACATCAAGCTCATGGCCGTGCCGCGGCCGCCGCAGGGCGTGATCGAGGGCTTCCTCGCGCTCGGCGACGCGACCGGCATCGTGTCGGACGTGATGGACGAGCTCGGCATTCCGTCGGGCGTCGTCGGCGCGCATATTCTGCGGCCGACGATCGCCGGCAGCCGCATCGTCGGCCCGGCGCTCACGGTGCGCAACGTGCTCCAGCGCATCGATCCGCTCGACGGCGCGCGCCGCAAGGTCAACAAGATGGCCGAGTTCGAGGCGCATAACCTCGCGACGCCCGGCGATGTGCTGG
>CAYZMR010000566.1:0-2274 GCA_964479515.1 uncultured Hyphomicrobiales bacterium
GCTTCAGCCCCGCGCCGATCGCCATCGTCTCGAGCAGCGCGGCGAAATCGCCGGCGAGATATTTCTCGGGATCGGGCTTCAATTGCGCCGCGCCGAAATGGCTCTGCAGCACCTCGCGCGCCGCGGCCGTCACCGGCATCGGGACGCCCATGTCGGTGCCGAGGCCGAGGCCGAGATCGAGGTCCTTGCGCAGAAGCTCCGGCGTGAACGTCGTGGTCCAGTCGAGGTTGACTAGCGCCGGCGACTTGTAGCGCGTGAACATCGAGCCCATCACGCCATTGTTCATGAAGGCGAGGAAGGCGTGGCGCGGCACGCCGGCCTTTTCGGCCACCAGCATGATCTCGATCAGGTTCTCGATCACCACGCCCAGCATCACATTGTGGGCGATCTTGCAGACGCGCGCGAGCTCGCCTTCGCCGACGTAGGAGACGCCGTTCGGCGCGAACACCTCGATCAGCGGCTCGACCTGGCGGAACAGCCCCTCCGGCCCCGACGCGACCGCGGACAGCTTGCCGGCCTTGATGACCTTGGCGTTGCCGCTGACCGGGCAGGCGAGGAAGTCCGAGCCGAGCTCCTTGAGCTTCGCGCGGATCGCCGCCGACTCATCGAGCGCGATGGTCGAGCAATCGACGAACACCGCCGGCAGCTTGCCGTTGCGGCCATGCACCACGCCGTCCTTGCCGAAGTAGACCTCTTCGAGGTCCTTGCCGGTCGACACGATCGAGAACACGACGTCGCAGCCGGCGAGATCGGACAGCTTGTCGACCACCTTGCCGCCGGATTTCGCGAGCGGCTCGGCCTTGGCGCGCGTCCTGTTCCAGATCGAGACGTCGTGGCCGGCTTTCAGCAGCCGCTCGGCCATGGGGTAGCCCATGCGGCCCATGCCGATCCAGCCGATCCGTTGAGTATTGTCTGTCATCTCGAACTCCCTCGCGCGACGCGCGGGGGTAACACGCTGATGTGACTGCTTCAACCGGCCCTCGCCGCGCAGGTGCCTTGCGGTCGGGCGCCTCACCAGACTAGATGCGCGCGCACACCGGGACGGGTCAGCATAAGGTTGAGGCGGATATGGCGGATAAGTTGAATGTCATCACGATCGTCGGATCGCTGCGCAAGGGCTCGTACAATGCCGCGCTCGCGCGCCAGCTCCCGAAATGGGCGCCCGAGGGCATGACCATCACGGAGGCTCCGCACTGGGACAGTTTCCCGCTCTATAACGCCGACGTGCAGAACGCCTCCGGGTTTCCGCCGGCGGTCGAGACGCTGGCCGCGGCGATCCGCAAGGCCGACGGCGTGATCTTCGTCACGCCGGAATACAATTACGGCATTCCGGGCGGCCTGAAGAACGCGATCGACTGGGTCTCGCGGCTCAAGGACCAGCCCTTCATCCACAAGCCGGTCGCGATCCAGTCGGCCACCGGCGGCCCGCTTGGCGGCGGACGCATGCAGTATCAGTTGCGCCAGGCGTTCGTGTTTCTCGACGCGCTCGCCTTCAACAAGCCGGAGATCTTCATCGGCATGGCGCATACCAAGTTCCACGAGCAGACCTTGGAGTTCAAGGACGAGGCCGGCATCAACTTCATCAAGCAGCAGCTTGCGGGGTTCGAGAAGTTCATCCGCAAGGTGAGCGGGAAGTAACCGCCGAAGGCTGTCATCCCGGAAGCCGCGAAGCGGCTATCCGGGATCCATAACCACCAAACCGAGCAAGAGAAGCGGGGCTGGTGGTTATGGATTCCGGCTCTCGCTTCGCTCGGCCGGAATGACAGAGGCCTACAGCTTCTCCCCCCTCAGCCACCGCTCCCCCTTGGCATACAGCGCCTCGACCTCCGGCCCATCCAACCCCGGCATGTCGCGCTTGACCGTGTAGCCGATGCGCGTCTGCAGGTAGGCGAGATGGCGGTAGCCTTCAGGAAAGCGCGCCAGCAGCTCGGGGTCGAGGACGAGCTTGGCCGACGGGTCGAGCGGGTCGAGCCGGTCCTTCTCATAGATCGGCTGGCGCAGCACCAGGCCCCAGCGACCGGCGCGATCCTCGAAGAAGTCGTAGAACCGCCCGGTGCACACGACGTCGCAGAGCACGTCGTCGACCTTGGCGCGCTGCGAGATCGTCATCTTGGTCTGCGCGATCGCGCGGCTGCCGGCCACATCGATGGTCGATCCGCCGAGGAAATGCAGGATGCGCACGCCCTTCTGCCAGCCTTCCTCGCTCACCTTGATGAATTCGTCGCGCGAGCCCTGGAACCAGGTCGCCATCATCACGCCGTCCTCGTGCCAGAC
>CAYZMR010000567.1:0-2268 GCA_964479515.1 uncultured Hyphomicrobiales bacterium
ACGTAGCAGAAGCCGATCCCCATGTTGAACACCTCATACATCTCGCTGTCGTCGACGTTCGCGAGACGCTGGATCAGGGCGAACAGCGGATGCGGCTCGATCAGGGCGTCGATCACGTAGCCGACATCGGCCGCGACGCGCGTGAGGTTGAGCAGCCCGTCGCTCGTGATGTTGATCAGCGCCTTGGCGCGCACCTTATCGAGGATGTCCAGCGCCTCGGGCACATAGATGTGCGTCGGCTTCAACAGCTCCTCGCCGATCGTGGTGCCGAGCTCGTCGAATTTCTGTCCGACCGTGTAGGTGCCGTTGCCGAAGAACGCCTTGCGGGCGAGCGAAAGCCCGTTCGAGTGCACGCCGTTGGAGCGTACGCCGATGACGACGTCGCCCTCTTTCACGCTCGCGCCATCGACGATCCGGTCGAGCGGTACGCGCCCGACCGCCATGCCGACGAGGTCGAAACCCTTCACGATGTCCTTGAGCTGCGAGGTCTCGCCGCCGGAGATCGAAATCCCAGCCATCTCGGCGCCCGCGCACAGGCCCGCCCCGACCGCGTCGAGCATCGCGGCGTCGGTGCGCTCGACCGCGATGTAGTCGACCATCGACAGAGGCTTCGCGCCGACACAGATCATGTCGTTGACGTTCATCGCGATGCAGTCGATGCCGATGGTGTCGTACTTGCCCATCATGTCGGCGATGATGGTCTTGGACCCGACACCGTCGGTGCAGATCGCGATACCGACGCCGTCCATCTCGATGACGTTCGCGAAATAGCCGATCGGCAGCGCGACCCGGCCCTGGCCCGCGCGCGGCCAGGTGCGCTGCACCCGCGCGATGATGTTGTTCAGGCCGGCGTCGGCCTCGGCGGTGTCGACGCCCGAGTCGCGGTAGGCTTCCTTGCGCTGGTCCATCGGCCCCAAATTCGTTGTCCGGATTCGTCCGATACCTAGCATGCGGGCTTGCGCGGTTGCCATCGCCGGCGCGGCGCTATACCCAGCCGGAACGAGGAAAATGGCGATGAATTCTCTGTTCCGGCCTGCCTTGGCGGCCATATTCGCGCTCTTTCTGGTCGCGCGCGCGGCGTTCGCGGCTGAGGCGGTGTTCCCGCCGGGCTCGCGGATCGGCCTCGTGCCGCCTCCCGGCATGGTGTTGAGCACGCGCCTGCAAGGCTTCGAGGATCCGGCACGCGGCGCCGTAATCTCCGTTGCGGAGCTTTCCGGCCAGAGCTTCCCCCGGATGGTCAAGGAATTCAGCGATGAGACCATGAAGGCGGGCGGCATGGAGGTCGTAAGCCGCGAGGAATTCTCCATGCCGGGCGGGCCGGTCATGATCGTCGCGGCGCGTCAGCAGGTGGGGGGTGTCACGAGCCGCAAATGGGGGCTGATCGCGCTCGTCGGCGACATCACGGCGGTCGTGGTCATCTCGGTGCCGGACTCCGCCAAGGAGGCCTATCCGGACGCCGTGCTGCGCGCCGCGCTGTTGAGCACGAAGGTCGGCCCCAAGCGGACGACGGACGAGTTGCTCGCGGTGCTGCCCTATCGGCTGGCCGATCTCGGCGGCTTTCGACTGATGCGCGCGACGACCGACGGCACCGCGGTGCTGACGTTCGGGCCGAACGACACATCGCTGCCGGCGGAGCAGCCCTATTTCATGGTCACACCGCGGGCGGGCGAGACCCCGGCAACCGCCGATCAGGACCGCTTCGCGCGCCGCGTGCTCGCCGAATTCAGCGCCCGCGGGCCCGATCGCATCGTGTCCTCGGAAGCCATCCGGATCGGCGGCGCGCCGGGGTACCAGATCATCGCCGAGGGCAAGGACGACCGCACCGGCGACGAACTCACCATGGTGCAATGGCTGCGCTTCGGCGCGGGCGGCTACGTGCAGATGTTCGGCATCGCGCGCAAGGATCAGTGGGCGGACGTGTTTTCGCGCATGCGCGCGATCAGGGATGGGCTCGGCAATAAATAGCTACATATTCGGATAGTTCGGCCCGCCGCCGCCCTCGGGCGCGACCCAGGTGATGTTCTGGTTCGGGTCCTTGATGTCGCACGTCTTGCAGTGGACGCAGTTCTGCGCGTTGATCTGGAAACGCGGTCCGGCCGTATCCTCGACCCACTCGTACACCCCGGCCGGGCAATAGCGCGCCGACGGCCCCGCATAGACGTCGTGCTCGGAGGCCTTCTGCAGCGCCATGTCGGCGACCTTCAGGTGCACCGGCTGGTCCTCCTCGTGATTGGTGTTCGACAGGAACACCGAGGAGAGCTTGTCGAA
>CAYZMR010000568.1:0-2267 GCA_964479515.1 uncultured Hyphomicrobiales bacterium
GTTACGCCTTCATGTCCATCGCTTCAGGATAGTACCGGAACCCTTCGCCCTGTTTTGCGACATGCCCGATGCCGGGCCAGGCGAAGTGATAGGCGAGGATCGGCACGCGGTTCGCCGCCAGCATCGTGAGCATCTTCACGCGCGTTTCCGCCGACTGCTTCGAATCGGTGTCGTAGGCGAACTCGGTGCGCGGCTTCTCCATCAGCAGCACCGGATGATGGGTGAGGTCGCCGATGTAGCAGAGCGATTTCCCGCCGGTCGAGATCATGAAGATCGTGTGCCCGACCGTGTGGCCCGGCGCCGCGATCGCCTGGACTCCGGGGAGGAATTCCTGGCCGTCCTTGACGAACACGATGCGGTCGCGGTTCGGGAGGAGGTTCTTCTTCGCCTGCGTGAGGAAGTCCTTGTAGGCCGCGGGCACGATCTGCTCGTTGGTCCAGTAATCGTAGTCGGCCTGCGCGATGTAGTACTGCGCGTTCGGGAAATGGCGCGAGCCGTCGTCCGCCATCAGGCCGCCGACATGATCGATGTGACCGTGGCTCATCACGACGGCATCGATGTCCTTCGGATCGATGCCGGCCTGCTTCAGCGTCGCCATCAGCTTGCCGGTGGTCGGCCCGAAGTTCTTCATGCTGCCCATGCCGGTGTCGAACAGCACCATGCGGTCGCCGGTGTTGAGCACGAGGATGTTCTGCTCGAGCACGGCGTTGTCGGTCGGCAGGAAGTTGTCGTTGAGCTGCCGCGCGATCTCGTCCTTGGTCAGGCCGAGAAAGCTTGTCTCCGGATTGCCGAGCGGCAGCGTGCCGTCGGATACAATCGTCGCTTCGGCGCCTCCGAGCTTGAAGCGATAGAAATACGGCGTCGAAGTGCCGATCATCGGCCCCTTGGCGAGCGCGGGCATCGTTCCGATGAGCCCGGCCGCGAGCGTCACCGAGCCGCCTTGCAGCAGGCGGCGGCGCGAAAGCGTCAGTGCATCTTGGGTCATTGGGTCGCCTCCTTGGAAGCTGGGCCGGTCGGATGCCGGCTTTCAGCGGCTCGATCTTAGGTTTAGGCTTGCGGCAATTGAATGACGGGCGACGTGATCAACGGCATCGCGCGGACGCGCGCTGGCCGCGACGCGGTACGTTTGGCTGCTGCGCCACGTTCGGCGTTCGCGCCGCAGAAGAAAGCGGCGGACGCGTTGGAATTATCCTACAGTCTGGAGAAGGCCTCGTTCGACCGCGCCGTCCGGAGACCCTTGATGCGTATCGCCTGCGTCGCCACCTTTCTGCTCTGCGCTGCGCCCTCGCTTGCGCACGCGCAGAACATCACGCCCGAAGGCATCGCGCGTTCGGCGAGCCTGTTCGCCTTGATCGAGGCGTCCTGCGCGGCGACGCACCGCATCAATGTCGATCTGGCAAGGCGCTTTCAGAAATCGTTCCTTGATGTCGGCACACGCATGAGCGGCAAGGCGGCCTTCCGGAGCTTGCTCGCGGCGGAGATCCAGCGGCGCCGTTACGAGGTCGACAACGCGGGCGCGCAGGCCTGGTGCGACGCGCAGCGCGACAGCCTCGCGGAACTCGGCGCCGAGGGTGTTTTCAAGGATTGAGCGCGGGGCTTATCCCTCCCCCTGCGGGGAAGGGATGAGCGCTCGCCGCTCAAAGGTCAGTTCAGCTTCGCCTTCACGTCGCCGATGCCCTTGGCGAGGAGGTCGTCGGCGACCTTGCCCTTCACCGACTGCGTCAGGATCTTCTCGGCCGCCGTGACGGCGGCTTCCGCGGCGGCGGCGCGCACGTCGGCGATCGCCTGCGTTTCGGCCTGCGCGATCTTGGTCTCGGCGATCTTGGTGCGGCGCGCGACGAACTCTTCCATCTTGGTCTTGGCCTCGGCCGCGACCCGCTCGGCCTCGGCTCTCGCGCCCGCGATGATGGCGGTCGCTTCGCTCTCGGCCTCGCCGCGCTTGCGCCGGTATTCGGCGACGAGCTTCTCGGCCTCTTCGCGCAGGCGGCGCGCGTCGTCGAGCTCGGCCTTGATACGGCGCCCGCGCTCGTCGAGCGTGTTCGTCAGCATCTTCGGCACGCCGACATAGATGAGAATGCCGACGAAGATGAAGAAGCCGACCGCGACCCAGAATTCCGGCTCGAGAAACATCGACGTTTCGGGATTCATCTAAGCCCTCAACCCTTGAGCGCGTCGTCGACCGCGGCGGCGACCGCGGCGGCGGGCGGTGTCGAGCCGATCAGCCGCTCGACGATCGCTCCCGCGGTATCGACCGCGATGCCGCGCAC
>CAYZMR010000569.1:0-2255 GCA_964479515.1 uncultured Hyphomicrobiales bacterium
ACATCCACGGCATGCCGTTCTCGTAGCTCTTCTCGAATGCCGCGATCTTGTCGACTTGGTTGAGCGTGAAGCGGACCTCGTCGGTGCCGGCGAGCAGGCATTCCTTGCGGAACGGGTCGATCGTGAAATCGTATTCCGAGCCATCCGGCGCGGTGATCTTTTGCGCCTCGAGATCGACCCGGATATGCGCGCCGGGTTTTTGCTCCAACTCCGCGCGCAACGCCTCGCAGACCTCGATCGGCTGCACGATCGGCAACAGCCCGTTCTGGAAGCTGTTGTTGAAGAAGATGTCGCCGAAGCTCGGCGCGATCACGGCGCGGAAGCCGTAATCATAGAGCGACCACACGGCGTGCTCGCGCGAGGAACCGCAGCCGAAATTGCGATCGGCGACGAGGATGCGCGCCGGCCGGTATTCGGGGCGGTTGAGCAGGAATTGCGGCTTCTCGCTGCCGTCGTCGTTGAAGCGCAGATCGTTGAACAGCAGATGGCCCCAGCCGTCGTCGCGCAGGCGCCACAGGAAACGCGCCGGGATGATCTGGTCGGTGTCGACGTTGGGCGTGCCCAGCGGGGCCGCGACCGCGTCGATTTGCCGGAATGGCTCCATGTCAGTGCCTCGCCATCAGCGTGCGCACGTCGGTCAGCTTGCCGCTGACGGCCGCCGCGACCGCCATCACGGGGCTCACGAGATGCGTGCGCGCGCCCTTGCCCTGGCGGCCGACGAAGTTGCGGTTCGAGGTCGAGGCGCAGCGTTCCCCCGGCGCCACGAGATCGCCGTTCATGCCGACGCACATCGAGCAGCCCGCCTCGCGCCATTCGAAGCCGGCGCGCTGGAATATCTTGTCGAGCCCTTCGGCTTCCGCCTGCGCCTTCACCAAGCCCGAGCCCGGCACGACCATCGAGGGGATCACGGTCTTGCGGCCGTCCGCGATCTTCGCGGCCACGCGCAGGTCCTCGATGCGGCTGTTGGTGCACGAGCCGATGAACACGCGGTCGACTTTGATCTCGGAAAGCGGCATGCCGGGCTTGAGGTCCATGTAGGCGAGCGCGCGCTCCATCGAGTCGCGCCGCACGGCATCTCCCGCGCCCGCCGGATCGGGCACGTGCCCAGTAATCGGCGCGGCGGCCTCGGGGCTCGTGCCCCAGGTCACCATCGGGGCGATCTCGGTCGCGTCGAGATGGACCTCGCGATCGAAGCTTGCGCCGTCGTCCGTCGGCAGCGTGCGCCAGAAGGCAAGTGCCTTGTCCCAGTCGGCGCCTTTCGGCGCATAGGGCCGGCCCTTGAGGTACTCGAACGTGACGTCGTCGGGCGCGACCATGCCGGCGCGCGCGCCAGCTTCGATCGACATGTTGCAGACGGTGAGACGTCCCTCGATGCTTAAAGACCGGATTGTCGAGCCCGCATATTCGATCGCATGGCCGGTGCCGCCCGCCGCGCTGATCTTCGCGATGATCGCCAGGATCACGTCCTTGGCATGCACGCCGGGCGCAAGCTCGCCGTCGACCGTGATGCGCATGCTGCGTGGCTTCTTCTGCCACAACGTCTGCGTCGCCAGCACATGGGTGACTTCCGACGACCCGACGCCGAAGGCGAGCGCGCCCATCGCGCCATGCGTCGCCGTATGGCTGTCGCCGCACACGATGATCATGCCGGGCTGGCTCAGCCCCTGTTCCGGTCCGACCACGTGCACAATACCCTGCCGTGCGTCGCCGAGCCCGAACATCGTGACGCCGGTCTCGCGCGTGTGGGTCGTGAGACTCTCCACCATCGAGCGGCGGTCCGGATCGTTGATCGCCGAAAGCCCGCGGCCGTGCGTCGCCACGTAATGGTCGGGGGTCGCGAAGGTGCGGCCGGCGTCGCGCAGCTTGATTCCCTTGTCCTTCAAGGTGCGGAACGCGTTGCTGGAGCCGTCATGCACCAGATGGCGATCGATGTGCAGCAGCGTCGCGCCGTCGGGACGCACGACGATCTCGTGCGCGCCCCAGATCTTGTCGAATAGCGTGGCGGGTCCGGCCATGATCGCTCCGTTATTCCGCCGCCTGGGCGGGTTTCATGGCCGGCTCGACCGCACGGAAACGTTCGCTCACAGCGTCCCACTCGTCCGCGCCCACGCGGCGGAAGGCGTCGCGCACCGTCATGTTGGTGTCGAGCTGCGGATGGCGGCCAAGCTCCTTCATCTGCTTCAGCACCGCGTCGCAGGTGCCGATCACGGCCTTGAACAGCATGCCGGGCACGATGGTGAGCTTGTAGCCCATCT
>CAYZMR010000570.1:0-2253 GCA_964479515.1 uncultured Hyphomicrobiales bacterium
TGATCGCGGAGATCAAGAACAATCCGCCGCCGCTGCCGGTCGACGAGATCGCCGAAGCCGTGCAGCTCCTTGAATGGCTCGTCGCCAACAATTTTACCTTCCTCGGCCTGCGCGAATATGCGCTGAGCCACGAGGATTATCAGCCGAAAGCCGAGACCGGTCTCGGTATCCTGCGCGCACCCGACGTGCAGGTGCTCCGCCGCGGCAACGAGCTGGTGTCGATGACACCGGAGATCCTGGAATTCCTGCGCGAGCCGAAGGCGCTCATCATCACCAAGGCGAACGCGCGCTCGCGCGTGCACCGGCGCGTGCACATGGACTATATCGGCGTCAAACGTTTCGACGACGCGGGCAATCTCGTCGGCGAACTGCGCATGGTCGGCCTGTTCACGTCGACCGCCTACACGCGCACCACGCGCTCGATCCCGTATCTGCGGCGTAAGGTGGACGCCCTGATGCAGCGGTCCGGCTTCGATCCGGACAGCCATTCGGGCAAGGCCTTCGCGGCGGTTCTCGAGAACTATCCGCGCGACGAGCTGTTCCAGATCGACGACGACACGCTGTACGAGTTCGCGCTGGCGATCATGTATCTCGACGAGCGGCCGCGCGTGCGCGTGCTCTCGCGCCCCGACCGCTTCGACCGGTTCGTCTCGGTGCTCGTGTTCGCGCCGCGCGAGCGCTACGACTCATCGATCCGGCTCGCCATCGGCACCTATCTGGCGAACGAGTACCACGGCCGTATCTCGGCGTTCTATCCGTTCTTCCCCGAAGGGCCGCTGGTGCGCGTGCACTTCATCGTCGCGCGCGTCGGCGGCGACACGCCGAACCCGAGCCGTGCGACGCTGGAACGCGCGATCGAGGAGATCGTGCGCACCTGGAGCGATGGGCTCGCCCAAGCGCTGGTCCTGGTGCACGAGCAGAGCAAGGTGCAGCAGCTCATCCGGCGCTACCGCGATGCCTTTCCGCTCGGTTATCGCGAGGCCTACAGCCCGCAGGTCGCGGTCGGCGACATCCGCCAGATCGAGGGGCTGTCTCCGTTCCGCCCGCTCGGCGCCGATTTCCATGGCCGCGATGACGGCGACAAGGCGAGCGCGGGCCTCAAGGTGTGGAGCCGCGAACGGCCGATCGCGCTCTCCGAGCGCGTGCCGGTGCTCGAGAACATGGGCTTTCGGGTGGTCGACGAGCGCACCTATCGCATCGAGCTTGGCGGCACGGAGAAATCCGAGGTCTGGCTGCACGACATGATGCTGGAGCGCGCCGACGGCGCCGACTTCGCTCTCGAAGCTCTCAAAGCGCGACTCGAAGCCGCCTTCATGACGGTGATGCGCGGCCGCGCCGAGAACGACGGCTACAACGCCTTGGTGCTGATGGCCGGCCTGCAGTGGCGCGACGTCGCGCTGTTGCGCACGATCTCGCGCTTCCTGCGCCAGACGCGGCTTGCCTATTCGCAAGACTACATGTGGGCGACGCTGCGCAAGCATTCGGAATTGGCGGCGCTGGTCGCGCAGCTTTTTCATCTGCGCTTCGACCCGCGCCTCGGCGTTGCGGACGACGAGCGCGCCGCGCGTCAGGCCGCGACGGCCGCCGACATCGAGGCCGCGCTCACGGCGGTGGAAAGCCTCGACGAGGACCGCATCCTGCGCCACTTCGTCAACGCGGTGACCTCGGCGCTGCGCACCAGCTTCTATCAGCTCGATCAGGGCGGGCAGCCGAAGCTGACGATCGCGATCAAGTTCGACAGCCGCAAGCTCATCGATCTGCCGCTGCCGCGTCCGCTCTACGAGATCTTCGTCTATTCGCCGCGCGTCGAGGGCGTGCATCTGCGTTTCGGCAAGGTGGCGCGTGGCGGCCTGCGCTGGTCGGACCGGCCGCAGGACTTCCGCACCGAGGTGCTGGGCCTCGTCAAGGCGCAGCAGGTCAAGAACGCCGTCATCGTGCCGGTCGGCGCCAAGGGCGGATTCGTGCCGAAGCTGTTGCCATCCGGCCCGCGCGACGCTGTCCAGGCGGAGGGGACCGCAGCTTACACGCTGTTCGTCTCAAGCCTGCTCGACATCACTGACAATCTCGGGCCCGACGGCGTCATTCCACCCGACAACGTGATCCGCCATGACGGCGACGACCCCTATCTCGTGGTCGCGGCCGACAAGGGCACGGCGACCTTTTCGGACACCGCGAACGCCATCTCGTCGGAGTATCATTTCTGGCTCGGCGACGCGTTCGCGTCCGGCGGCTCGGCCGGCTACGACCACAAGA
>CAYZMR010000571.1:0-2252 GCA_964479515.1 uncultured Hyphomicrobiales bacterium
GCCAGAGCAGCGCCTTCGTCACCTCGGCGCGCATGCTCGACGACGGCATCATCGACCCGCGCGATACGCGCAATGTGCTGGGTTTTGCGCTGTCGATTTGCCGCGAGGCGGACGCGCGCGTGCTGCGCCCTGTTCAGTTCGGCGTGGCGCGGCCGTGAAAGCGCTGCTGATCGCGAACCGCGGCGAGATCGCGCGGCGCATCATGCGCACGGCGCGGCGGATGGGATTGCGCACGATCGCGATCTATTCCGACGCCGACATAAACGCGCTTCATGTGCGCGAGGCCGACACGGCGGTGCGCATCGGTGCCGCGGCGCCGCGCGACTCCTATCTCAACATCGCGGCGATCATGGAGGCGGCGCGGCGCGCGGACGCCGACGCCGTGCATCCGGGCTACGGCTTTCTCGCCGAGAATCCGGCGTTCGCCCAAGCCGTCATCGACGCCGGTCTCACCTGGGTCGGTCCGCCGCCTGCCGTGATCCGGCAGATGGGCGACAAGGTTTTGGCGAAGCGAATCGCGCGCGCCGCCGGAGTTCCGACGATTCCGGGCGGCGAGCCCGACGACCAGAGCAATGCGGGCCTCGCGGCGGCCGCAAAGCCGATCGATTTTCCACTGATGGTGAAGGCCGCGGCCGGCGGCGGCGGGCGCGGCATGCGGCTGGTGCGAGACGAAAATGAGCTTTCCGCCGCGCTCGATGCGGCGCGCTTCGAGGCCGAGCACGCCTTCGGCAATGGCCGGCTCTTGCTGGAGCGCGCCATCGAGGACGCACGGCACATCGAGGTCCAGGTGTTCGCCGATGCGCACCACAATGTGGTGCATCTCGGCGAGCGGGACTGCTCGGTGCAGCGCCGACATCAGAAGCTGATCGAGGAAAGTCCCTCGCCCGCCGTCGATGCGGCGCTACGCGAGGAGCTCGGCACGGCGGCGATCGCGCTCGCGCGCGCCGTGAACTACGTCGGCGCCGGGACGATCGAATTCCTGCTCGATGCCGCCGGCCGGTTCTATTTCATGGAGATGAACACGCGGCTGCAGGTCGAGCATCCGGTGACCGAGATGATCACCGGCGTCGATCTGGTCGAATGGCAGTTGCGCGTCGCGCGGGGAGAGCGCTTCACGCGGCGACAGTCCGACATCCGATTTTCCGGCCACGCCATCGAGGCGCGGCTCTGCGCCGAAGACCCGGCGCAAGATTTCCTGCCGCAGGCCGGACGCGTCGTGCTGTGGCGGCCCGCTGACGGCGTGCGCACCGATCATGCGCTGGAATCCGGCGCGGAAGTCTCCCCGCATTACGACTCGATGATCGCCAAGGTGATTGTGCACGGCGCGACGCGCGACGCGGCGCGCGAGCAACTCGCGCGAGCGCTCGACAACACCGTCGCGCTCGGCGTTGCGACCAACAAATCCTTCCTCGCCGACGTGCTGCGCGAGCGGGAATTCGCCGCGCACGGCGCGACCACGGATTATCTGGCTCGCCGCTTCCCCAAGATCGAGCCGACCTCGCCCGACGCCGCGACGCTTGCGATCGCGGCTGCCGTCTGCGCCGCCCGCGCGGGCTTCGGCGAATGGAATTCGTGGAGCACCAACCCCGCGCGGATCATGCGCCTGAAGCTCGCCGACACGGACGTCGCGTTGCGCTGTGCGGCGGGCGTCTACAGCGCACAGGTCGGCGGCGCGGAGGTTTCCCTGCGCGCCGCGCTCACGGGACCGAACGACGCGCGCATCACGCGCGACGGCGTCGACGAGACCGTCACGTTCGTGGTGGACGGCGACACGATCGACTTTGCGCGCGGCGGCGCGAGCTTTCGCCTCGAAAACACCGTGCATGCGGCGTCGGCGCGGCGCGCGGCCGCGGCGAGCGACGGCCGCCTGATCGCGCCGATGAACGGGCGTGTCGTCGCCGTCAACGCGAAGCCCGGCGATACGGTCGAGGCCGGCCGTGTCCTGGTGACGCTGGAGGCGATGAAGATGGAACACGGCTTGAGCGTGCCGGCGGCCGCGCGCATCACGGCGGTGCACGTGGCGCCGGGCGCGCAGGTCGCGCCCGGGCGCCTGCTCGTCGAGTTCGAGCCCACGACAGTCGCGGATACGCCAGGAGAACCGGCATGACGCGAGCACCTGACCTGGCGAAGCTCGAAGCGCGCCTGCGCCAGGTGTTCGAGGACAACGTGCCGTTCAACCGCGTGCTCGGGCTGAAGGTCGAGTCGATCGACCCCGGCGCGCCGAAGCTGCGCTTCGACATGCGCCCGGAGCT
>CAYZMR010000572.1:0-2244 GCA_964479515.1 uncultured Hyphomicrobiales bacterium
GCGCCGACCCATTTGCCGAGCGCGGCGTGCTTAAGCGCCAGGTGCCGCTCTGGCTCGCGGGCGGCGAACTTCGCTCTCTTGTTATCGGTTTCGAGGCCGCCGGACACCGTCACGGTGGCGAGGGCGCGCTGTATGTGCGGGTGAGAGGCGCGCGCAATTGAGCTCGCCGGCACGGGAGCTCACGAACGCCGCATCCGTTTCGTCTTGCTCCTCTTCGTCCCCGCCCAGCGCTTGGTCTGCGATGACGCCCCCTTCGTTCGCTTTCTGAGCACCCGCCCGAGCCTGTTGAGTTCAAGCTCGAGAAAAAGCGTGCGACGCAGGTACTCGACGGGCACTTGTTCGAGATCACGTGCTTGTGGCGAGGAATTTTCCATCTTTCGCACCCCCAAGAGATTGTCATTGAGTTTGCATCGGTCACGCGGCGCACCGCGCGGCGTGGCCAGCAAAGTGCCTGTTGGTCGTGTTGGTTGCCCCCAAAAAAGCGTTAGGAGTTTTTTGCTACCGGGTTCAAGCCTTATGAGCGCCAAAAGTGCAGGAACTGCGCGCTCGCTCGCGCGTCCACTGAAAACACCGCAGAATTTATCCCCGCTTTCCTCACCGCGCGCGATCAAGAAAGTATTGTCAGTACCGAATGCTATGTTTCCTTCACGTTTTAGCCGAAGGATTACAAAATAAACCGGCTCAGATCCGCGTTCTTCGCCAAATCCCCGATGTGCTGGCGCACGTAAGCCGCGTCGATCGTCACGGTCTCGCCCGAGCGATCCGGCGCCGAAAACGAAATCTCGTCGAGCACGCGCTCCATCACGGTCTGCAGCCGCCGCGCGCCGATATTCTCGACGTTGGAATTCACCTCCACCGCGATGTCGGCGATCGCATCGATCGCGTCGTCGGTGAAGATGAGCGTCACGCCTTCGGTCGCGAGCAGCGCCACGGTCTGCTTGATCAGCGAGGCCTCGGTCTCGGTCAGGATGCGGCGGAAATCGTCGCGCGTGAGCGGCTTGAGCTCGACACGGATCGGCAGCCGGCCTTGCAGCTCGGGCAGGAGGTCGGAGGGCTTGGAGACGTGGAACGCGCCTGACGCGATGAACAGGATGTGGTCGGTCTTCACCGAGCCGTGCTTGGTCGAGACGGTGGTGCCCTCGATCAGCGGGAGAAGATCGCGCTGCACGCCCTCGCGCGAGACGTCGGCGCCGCCGCGTCCCTCGCGCCCCGCGATCTTGTCGAGCTCGTCGAGGAACACGATGCCGTTCTGCTCCACGGCCTTGATCGATTCCTGCACGAGTTGCTCCTGGTCGAGCAGCTTGTCGGACTCCTCGTTGATCAGCGGCTCATAGGCGTCCTGCACGGTCAGCCGGCGGGTCTTGGTGCGCCCGCCGCCGAGCTTGCCGAAGATGTCGCCGATCGAGATCGCGCCCATCTGCGCGCCCGGCATGCCGGGAATCTCGAACATCGGCAGGCCGCCCGAGGCCTGCTGCACCTCGACCTCGATCTCCTTGTCGTTCAACTCGCCGGCGCGCAGCTTCTTGCGGAACGTGTCCTTGGTGGTGGGACTGGCGGCGGGCCCGGTCAGCGCGTCGACGACGCGATCCTCGGCGGCCTGATGCGCGCGCGCCTCCACGTCCTTACGCCGCCGCTCGCGGGTCTGCGTGATCGCGATCTCGACGAGGTCGCGCACGATCTGTTCGACGTCGCGGCCCACATAGCCGACCTCGGTGAACTTGGTGGCTTCGACCTTCAGGAACGGCGCGCCGGCGAGCCGCGCAAGCCTGCGCGAAATCTCGGTCTTGCCGACGCCGGTCGGGCCGATCATCAGGATGTTCTTCGGCAGCACCTCCTCGCGCAGTTTCTCGTCGAGCTGCAGCCGCCGCCAGCGGTTGCGCAGCGCGATCGCGACCGCGCGCTTGGCGTCGCTCTGGCCGATGATGAAGCGGTCGAGCTCGGAGACGATTTCGCGGGGGGAGAAGGAGTTCACGCTTTCAGGGTCTCTACGGTGACGTTGCGGTTGGTGTACACGCAGATGTCCGCAGCGATGTCGAGCGAGCGGCGCACGATGGTTTCCGCGTCGAGCGGCCCGTCCACCAACGCGCGCGCCGCCGACAGCGCGTAGTTGCCGCCCGAGCCGATGCCCATCACGCCGGCTTCAGGCTCGAGCACGTCGCCGGTGCCGGTCAGGACCAGCGACACGTCCTTGTCGGCGACGATCATCATGGCTTCGAGCCGGCGCAGGTAGCGGTCGGTGCGCCA
>CAYZMR010000573.1:0-2239 GCA_964479515.1 uncultured Hyphomicrobiales bacterium
GGCAAGCTCGGCTTCAACGCCAAATGGTTGATCGAGATGGGCGAGGAGACCGGTTCGCCCGGCCTGCGCGAGGTCTGCGCCGAGCATCGCGACCTGTTCGCCGCCGACGTATTGGTAGGCTCCGACGGCCCTCGCCTCACCGCGGATCGGCCGACGATCTCGCTCGGCACGCGCGGCGCCTATCCGATCGACATCTGGATCGACGCGCGCGAGGGCGGCCACCATTCGGGCAACTGGGGCGGGCTTCTCTCCAGCCCCTCGATCCAGCTCGTGCATGCGCTCGCAACCATCACCGGGCCGAGCGGTCAGATCCGCATTCCCGAATGGGTGCCGGACGCCATCCCGGACTCGGTGAAGCGCGCGCTCGCCGACTGCGAGGTGAAGTCGGGGCCGGGCGACCCGGTGATCGATCCGACCTGGGGTGAGCCGGGACTGACGCTCGCCGAGAAGGTTTTCGCCTGGTGCACGTTTGAAATCCTCGCGATGACGGCCGGCAATCCCGAAAGCCCGGTCAATGCCGTGCCGCCGCGCGCCTGGGCGCGCGGGCAGATCCGTTTCGTGGTCGGCACCGATCCGGACGAGTTCCTACCGGCGCTGCGCCGTCACCTCGACCGCCACGGCTTCCCGATGGTGCAGATCGCGCGCGGCCGCGACGACATCATGAACGCGACGCGGCTCGATCCCGAGCACCCCTGGGCGCAATTCGCCGCCGCCTCGATCGCGCGCACGACCAACAAGACGCCGGCGGTGCTGCCGAATGTCGGCGGCTCGCTGCCGAACGACATCTTCTCCGAAGGCCTCGGCCTGCCGACGATCTGGGTGCCGCATTCCTATCCGGGCTGTTCGCAGCATGCGCCGAACGAGCACTTCCCGACTGCGCTTGCGCGCGAGGCACTCGCCATCATGGCCGGCTTGTACTGGGACCTCGGCGAAGGCGGAACGCCCGAGCGCGGTCGATGACGTGTGTCGACGGAGGCCGGGATGCCGGACATGACGCGGCGCGGGCTCCTGCGCGGGGCCCTGGTTGGCGGCACCACGCTTGGCACGGCTGGCGCCGTGCAGGCGTTCGGGCCGCTTGATCGCGCGGCGGTCATGAAGCGCGCGCCCGCCATGCAAGACTGGGCCAACCTCGCGCGCTATCGCGCGGCCAATGCCGAGGCCCTGGCGGGTCCGGCGAGCGCGCGTCGCGTCGTCATGATGGGCGACTCCATCACGCAGAATTGGGCGCGCTATTCCGGCGGCTTCTTCGCCGCGCACGGCCTCGTCGGGCGCGGCATATCGGGCCAGTTATCGGCCCAGATGCTGGTGCGCTTCTGGCCCGACGTCATCGCGCTCAAGCCGAGGCTCGTGCACATCATGGCTGGCACCAACGACCTCGTCGGCGACATCGACCCTTATGATGCGCAGGCGACACAGGACAACCTCTCCGCCATGGTCTCGCTGGCGAAGACGCGAGGGATCGGTATCGTCATGGCGTCGGTTCCGCCGGCGTCGGGCTTTGCCTGGGGCGGCGCGATGGAAGCCCTCAAAGCGCTCAATGCCTGGATCAATGACTTGTGCGCCAAGGAGGGGTACACATATTGCGACTACTGGCCGGTGCTGGAAGCAACGGGCGGCAAGTTGAAGCCCGAACTTGGCCTCGACACAGTCCATCCCAATGCGGCCGGCTACGCCGCCATGGGACCGGTGCTTTTGGCGTCGATCGATGCGGCGCTAAAGCGCAAGGCCGGGTAACCGGACCGCAGCAAGAACATCATCGGCGGCTTTTCGGGATGCAATCTCGTTCCCCTATCGTGTCTTTCGTCTCGCTCGGCTGCCCGAAGGCGCTGGTCGACAGCGAACGCATCCTGACGCGGTTGCGCGCGGAGGGCTATGAGCTTGCGCGCGAGCACGCGGGCGCGGACCTGGTTGTGGTCAACACCTGTGGCTTCCTTGAGTCCGCGCAGGCAGAATCGCTGGATGCGATCGGTGCGGCGCTCGCCGAGAATGGAAAAGTGATCGTCACCGGCTGCATGGGCGCGGAGCCCGAGAAGATCACGGAGCGCTATCCCAATGTCTTCGCGGTCACCGGGCCGCAGCAATATGAGAGCGTGGTCGAGGCGGTGCATCGCGCCGCGCCGCCGCTGCACGACCCTTACGTTGATCTCGTGCCGCCGCAGGGCATCAAGCTCACGCCGCGCCACTACGCCTATCTGAAGATTTCCGAGGGCTGCAACAATCGCTGCACATTCTGCATCAT
>CAYZMR010000574.1:0-2215 GCA_964479515.1 uncultured Hyphomicrobiales bacterium
CCGTAAGGGCTTATCCGGTATTAGCACAAGTTTCCCTGTGTTGTTCCGAACCAAAGGGCACGTTCCCACGTGTTACTCACCCGTCTGCCACTCCGTATTGCTACGGCGTTCGACTTGCATGTTTTAGGCCTGCCGCCAGCGTTCGCTCTGAGCCAGGATCAAACTCTCAAGTTGGACTGAGATTTTGATCTCGGCAGATCACACGTTTTGCGCGTAGCGACGCTTGCGCGCCGCCACATTGACGAGGTCCAACATGTAATCGGCTTCCGTGATCGCTCACGAAAGACGACAAGTGTTGTTCCTAGAAACGTGTACCGCCGTGTCTCGTCCGACCGCATCGCACAAAGATTTCTCTTCGCGTGACGCGGTCCGCAAGGACTCCGCCGTCCACGTTTCTCTTTCTTCCGATTCACTTGTCAAACAGCCCGGAGATCGTGGAGATCCCCACTCTCCGGTGAACCGGAGAGCCGCCGAAGCCCATGACTTCCGACCGAAATCGGAGGTCTGGTCACACCAATGGTGAGGAGCTTCGCAGGCGCGTCATCGCGCCGAAAGCGGACGGCGCGCCGTTGTGGGCGCTATATAGGCTTCGGCTTTTCCCGTTGTCAACACCCGGCGGGGGATATTTCACCGCAACTTCCTCACCCAATTCGACCGCGCGTGACGCGGCGCTGCGCCGCACTGCGGCCACATTCCTCGGTCGTTGTTTCGTATCGGGGAATGCCCAGTGATCGAGCGTCGAATCAACAGATGATCTAGTCTCGCGCGTTGACGCGCCTAACGTCGGCGCGGCATCGTGCGGCACCGTTGGGGTGGGGCCTTCGGGTTCCAAGGATAGCGGGTGCGGCCCAAGTCGTTTGTTGCAACATGCGGCTGCCGCAAGCAGCCATTGGCCGTGAGCGTTAGGGGACACAGCGCTTGGATAAAGGCAAACGGCGCGATCCAAATCGATTGAGAGCCGGTGCCAGGCCGATCGAGCTCGGCAACGAGCCGCCTTTGCTGGTCGATGGCGTTAAATCCGGGCTGCTCGACCGCCGCCGCATCTCAGTCCATTGGTTCTCAGGCACGATCCTCACCGGACTTTGCGGCGCCGCGCTGATGGGCGGCGCCGTCTACGTGGCGCTCGATGGCGAGGCCAATTTCGCCGCTGTGCCCGAGCGGGTTGAAGCCGCGCTGCGCGGCACGCTGACCGGCAGTGAGCGCGTCGCTGCCGGCCCGCGCAAAAGCGACCGGTTGCCGCCCGCAGGCGAGATCAATTCGTCGCGCCAGCCATTCCGCGTCACCACGACCAGCCGCGTGGGCGACCGCGAGGTCGTGCGCGTGCGGCCGTTCGTGCGCGTCGCCTCCAATCTATCGCTGTCGGTTTCGGAACTGTCCGCCAACGTGCCGCCGTTCAACCCGGCGCGGATGATGATGGACGACGGCCGCGGCAATGCGACGGTCGCCGAGGACACTCCGAGCGCCGCGCCCGACGCCGAAGTGTCTTTCGTGACGCGAGACCTGACCACGATCCTGCCCAAGGCCAAAGTCGCCGCCGTCGTCCCACTTGAGGACATCATCGCCCGGGTTCGCGATGCATCCGATTGGATCACCGGCAACAACCGGCCGGTTCCGGCGACGGATTCGCCCGGCCGCAAGCCCCTCGGCTATGCGCCCGAGAGCGGCGAGGTCGATCCTTACCAGGGCTTCGAGGCGCGGATCGTGCCCGAGAACATCACGCTGCTGGCCAAGAGCGCCCCGCAGACGAACGGCGGCAATCCCTGGAACGAGCGCACCATCGCGGTGAAGAAGGGCGAATCGGCCTCTTCGATCCTGCGCGACCTCGCCGCGACACCAAGCGAGATCGCCGCCATCACGGCGGTGCTGGGCCCGCGTGGCCGCGACGGCGGCCTGCGCGAAGGACAGAAGCTTCGCCTCCTGTTCGCGGCGGCCGACGGCGGGCGCCAACGTGTGGTACGGCTGGTGGTGGTCGGCGACAGCGCCGTGGAAGCGGTCGTTGCGCTGTCCGATACCGGCAAATACGTCTCGGTCGACGTCCAGCATGGCGGCCCCGAGATCGCGGCGGATACGCCCGACGACGACGACAACGACACCAACGCGGTGCGCCTCTATCAAAGCGTCTACGAGACCGCGCTGCGCAACCAGGTGCCGCGCGCGGTAATCGACGATCTCGTCCGCATCTACTCCTACGATGTCGACTTCCAGCGCAAGGCGC
>CAYZMR010000575.1:0-2212 GCA_964479515.1 uncultured Hyphomicrobiales bacterium
CGAGCGTGTCGTAGGAGAGCAGATACGGCACGGCGGCGATCGCGCAGGCGAGGAACAGCGCCATCAGCAGCAGCGGGTCGGCATCACGGCGGAAACGATAAGCCCAGGCGACCGTCGCGATCGCGAAGCCCGAGAAGCAGAGCTGCATCACCATGGCGACAGCGTAAGGAAGATCGATGCCGCGCAGATTCATGAACACGGTCGGATAGAACGGCGTCGCGATGCGCTCGGGATCGGCGAGCACCAGGTTCTGCGCCGCGAGACCCTTGGTGGCGAAATCGACCCACACCTGCGGGCCGAACACGATCGCGGTCGCGGCGACGAGCGCAAGGGTCGTAACGGCGGCCGAAGCGAACACGCGCCAACGCCCGGACGCGATCAGCATCACGGGAAACAGGATGCCGAGCTGGGGTTTCAGCGTCAGCAGCCCGATCAGCACGCCGGCGGCGTTCGGCCGGCGGTCGAGGAACGCAAAGATCGTGACCAACATCGCGGCGGTGACGAGCGAGCTCTGACCCGAGATCAGGCACAGCACGGCTGCGGGCGAGAGGACAAGCGCGAGCAGCAGGCGCTTGTCGCTGACATGCGCGCGCGCGACCGCGACGAACAGCGCCGCGCCGAGTACGGTCCAGGCGAGCAGCGCCGGCAGATAGCCGAGCCCGCCAAACGGCGCGGCGAGAAAGAAGATGCTCGGCGGGTAGGACCAGTTCTGTCCCGGGTAGCCAGGCCCGAGCAGCGCGTCGAGCGCCTGATGATACGCCGCGAGATCGTAGAAGCGGCTCGGGTCTGCGCTCAGCGCCGCGCGGCCGTACATCCAGACATTCAGGAAGTCGCGCCCGACCACGAGGCTCGTGCCGTCGCGCGGGATCGCCGGGCCGAAGGACAACGTCGCGAGATAGCCGACCAGCGCCGCGACGAAAAAGAACGCGCCGAGGATGGCGAGCATGCGCGTGGTGTCGCGGTTCTCGCGCGTCGGATCGGATTCAAGTGCGACCATGCGACGAGATTGCCGCGCGGCGGTTTCAAAACCCTTAACGAGGCGTTAATCGGATCAGACGACGCCGTTCTTCAGCTCGCTCTCGCCGCGCCACAGCCGGTCGAGATTTTCCACGAGCAGATCGATCACGTTATCCTCGTAGCGCCGCGTCTCGCCGGCGGTGTGCGGCGTGATCAGCACGTTGGGGATGTCCCACAGCGGCGACGCCACGGGCAGCGGCTCCTCCACGGTGCAGTCGAGGCCCGCGCCCGCGATGCGGCCTTCGGCAAGCGCGGCGATGAGCGCCGGCTCGTCGACCACGCGCCCGCGCGCGACGTTGATGAGATACGCCGACGGCTTCATCGCGGCGAGCGCGCGCGCATTGATGAGTCCCTCCGTCTGCGCGTTGAGCGGACAGGTGAGCGCGACGAAGTCCGCCTCCGGCAGGCGCTCGATCAGCGCGTCGTTGGTGAACACGGCGTCGGCCGCGCCCGCGCCGGATGCGACATCGCGCTTGGTCGCGATCACGCGCATGCCGAAGGCGCGCGCAAGCATCGCCAGATGCGAGCCGATGCGCCCGAGGCCGACGATCAGCAGCGTCTTGCCGCCGAGCTCGTCCTCGCGTTTCGTCAAGTCCGAGATCATGCCGCGCCAATGATGCTTGACCTGGTTGTCGCGCGCGAAGTGAAGCTGGCGCGTCATCGCGAGGATGAACGACATGGCGTGCTCGGCGACCGCGCGGGCGTTCACGCCCTGCCCGCTCGCGAGCCGGATGCCGGCGGCTTTCAGCGCCTCGCGCGAATACTGATCGAGCCCCGCGCTGATCGACTGGATGAACTTCAGCTTGGGGGCGCGCGCGATCAGCTCGTTGCGCCACATCATCGAGACGCTGACAACGTCGGCTTCGGCGATGCGCGCGGTGAATTCCTCAAGGGTGCGGACCTGGAAGTGCCGGATGCCGGTCTGGCGCGCCGCGAAGCGGTCGGCCATCTGGTAGGCGACGTGCGCGAAGCAGATGGTGAGGTCTTCTTTTCTCGGAAACGTCATTTCATGTCACGCTTTCGTCAGTGCGCGTTTCGGCTCGAGCAGCGCCAGCAGCCCTTTCAATAGCGCGACCGGATCGGGCGGGCAGCCGGGAATATGCAGGTCGACCGGCACGACCTTATCGACACCGCCGACGACCGCGTAGCTGCCGGCGAAGATGCCGCCATTGCCGGCGCAATCGCCGACCGCGAC
>CAYZMR010000576.1:0-2211 GCA_964479515.1 uncultured Hyphomicrobiales bacterium
GAGGTCGCCCGCATAGGTGAAGTCGACCTGCGCGGCGAACAGCGTCGCCGAGGCGATGCGCTTGTCGCCCTTCGCCGCCATGAAGCCGAGCGCGACCGAGAGCAGCGTGCCCCCGACGCAATAACCGATGGCGTTGACCTCATCCTCGCCGGTCGCCGCCTTGATGGCGTCGAGGGCCGCGAGCGGGCCTTCGCGCATGTAGTCCTCGAAGCTTTTCGTCGCGAGGTGCGCGTCGGGATTGACCCAGGAGATGACGAACACGGTCAGCCCCTGGTCGACGCACCACTTGATGAAGGATTTCTCCGGCGTGAGATCGAGAATGTAGAACTTGTTGATCCACGGCGGCACGATCAGGAGCGGCCGCTTGAGCACGCTTTCCGTCGCGGGCGTGTACTGGATCAGTTGCATCAGGTCGTTCTGGAAGATCACCTTGCCGGGGGTGAGCGCGAGGTTGCGGCCGAGCGCGAATTTCGACGCGTCGGACTGGCGGATCTTCAGCTCGCCGTGGCCGGCCTCGATGTCCTCCGCCAGCATGTGCATGCCGCGCACGAGGTTTTCGCCGTTCGACGACAAAGTCTCGCGCAACACTTCCGGATTGGTGAGCACGAAGTTCGACGGCGAGATCGCGTTGCCGATCTGGCGCACGTAGAACGCCGCCTTGTGGCGCGTGTGTTCGTCGAGCCCCGGCGCGTTCGTCACCAGCCGATCGGCCCACTGCGTGGTGAGCAGGTAGGCCTGCTTGAGGAAGTCGTAGAACTGGTTCGACGTCCATTCCGGGTCGGCGAAGCGCTTGTCGCGCGGATCGGCCTCGACGACGGGCTTGCCGTGCTCGCCCGCCAGGCGCCGCACCGCCGCGGCCCACAGATCGAGATAGGCCTTGCCGAGCTGCGCCTGCACCTCGACGGCGCGCTGCGGATCGGACAGCCAGTATTCGGCGACCTGTCCGAGCGTCTTGACCACGTCGGCGACCTCGTCGGCGGCCTCCGCCTTGATCGAGCCGGCCTCGCGCGGCTTGAGATAGGCCGCGAGCGCCTTGCCGCTCTCCTCGACCACGCGCGCGATGTTCTTGGACAGTTGCTCGACGTCGACCTGCGGCGTCGGCGCCGTGACCGGCGCGCCGCCCGGTGGCGGCGCCGGCAATTGTTCCTTGCTGGCGGCGTTGGTCTGCACGCGTTTCCGACCCTTGGGCGCCTTGTCCTTGAGGACTATGGTCCTTTGTTTCGCCATCTTAAGCGCATAAACCTCTTCGAAGCCATCCTGACGCATACTCTTGTCGTTGTGCATCGCAGTGTGAACTTATCGACTGATGGTCTCGAACGCACGACGTAAAGGTTTGGCTCCCGTGGCGGCGCTCGGTTTGGCGTTGCTGCTCGGCGCCTGTGCCACAACCTTCGACGCGCTGCCCGAAAAACTCGGTGGATTGCCCGAAAATGCGCCAGCGCGACCGGCGCAGACGGGCACGTATCCGAACGTCTACGAGCCGGTGCAGCCACGCGAGGTGAAGCCGCTGACCGCCGAGGAGCAGAAGAAGCTCGAATCGGACCTGCTCGCGTTGCGCGAAAGCCAGACCCAGCGGGCCAACGCGCCGGACCAGCCGCCGCCTCCACCGCCTCCGCCACCCCCGCCGCCAAAGCAGGCGGCGCCGAAGAAGCCGCCCGAGAAGAAAACCGCCGCGAAGAAGCCGCCCGACAACAAGCCGCCGGAGCCAAAGCAGAACTGACGGCGATCAAGGCCGCTGTCAGGGGCGAAATCCCGTGATAGAAAGCGCGCGGCCGCTGCCTCCAGGGAGGGTGGGAGCAGGGCCTAAAAGTTCTCCGAGGAGCGACCGAAGGTCATGGAAGAGTTTCACCGCATCCGCCGTCTGCCGCCTTACGTGTTCGAGCAGGTCAACCGCGCGAAGGCCGCGGCGCGCAATGCGGGCGCCGACATCATCGATCTCGGCATGGGCAATCCCGACCTCCCGGCGCCCGCCCACGTGGTGGAGAAGCTCAAGGAGGTCGTCGGCAAGCCGCGCACCGACCGCTATTCGTCCTCGCGCGGAATTCCGGGCCTGCGCAAGGCGCAGGCGTCCTATTACGGCCGTCGCTTCGGCGTGAAGCTCAATCCCGACACGCAGGTGGTCGCGACGCTCGGCTCGAAGGAAGGCTTCGCCAACGTGGCGCAGGCCATCTCGGCGCCGGGCGACATCGTGCTCTGCCCCAATCCGAGCTA
>CAYZMR010000577.1:0-2206 GCA_964479515.1 uncultured Hyphomicrobiales bacterium
CAGAGCGTGCACACGACCATGTTGTGGCGCTGCGGCGTGTTCTCGACCGCGACCAGATGGTCGCCGACGCGGCTCACATGGCCGAGCGTGCCGATCGCCTTGGTGGCGTCCTCGAGCAGGGCCTGCCGGAAGGCCGGATCGGTCCAGGCCTTGGCGACGACGCGCGCGCCGTTGTGCGGGCCGATCTTGGTCTCATAGGCCTCGATGATGGCGTCGAGCGCGGCGGGCTCCACATAGCCCTTCTCGGTCAGGATCGATTCGAGCGCCCGGACGCGCACCTGCATCTCGGACAGCTCCGAGCCGTGGTCGTGATGATGATGGTGCTCGTCGTCATGGTCGTGGTCGTGCGCCATGCAGGGCTCCGTGAACCGGTTTTGAGCTAGTATATAGCATGACGCTTTCGCGTTTCACCGCCCTTGCCGACCAGATCGACCGCCTCAATACGGCGATCGGGCGCGCGGCCTCGTGGTGCGCGCTTCTCATCGTGCTGATCGGCTTCGCCGTGGTGCTGATGCGCTACGTGCTGGGCATCGGTTCGATCTGGCTGCAGGAGTCGATCCTCTACGCGCATGCGGCGCTGTTCCTGCTCGCCGCCGCGTGGACGCTGAAAGTCGACGGCCATGTGCGCGTCGACGTGTTCTATGCGGACGCTTCGCCGCGCGCCAAGGCGTGGATCGATCTGCTCGGTGCGTTGCTGCTGCTGCTGCCGTTCATGCTGGCTCTGCTCTGGCTCGCGCTGCCTTACGTCTCGCGCTCGTGGGTCATCCTGGAGCGCTCGCGCGAGACCAGCGGATTGCCGCTGGTGTTCCTGCTCAAGACGCTGATCCCGGTGTTCGCGCTGATGCTTGCGCTGCAGGGCGTGGTGCAGGCGGTGAGGGCGCTCTCTGTTCTTATCCCTCCCCCTTCGGGCGAGGGACGGACAGCACCGTGACGCCTCCCCCCGAGCTCCTGGCGATCCTCATGGTCGCCGCGGTGTGCGGCCTGCTGATGGCAGGCTATCCGGTCGCGCTCACGCTCGGCGGCGTAGCGCTCGGCTTCGCGCTGCTCGGCCACGCGCTCGGTGCGATGGACCTGGCGCTGCTCGGTGCGCTGCCGGCACGCATCTTCGGCGTGATGACGAATACGACGCTGCTCGCGATCCCGCTGTTCATCTTCATGGGCGTGATGCTGGAGCGCTCGCGCATCGCGGAGGACCTGCTCGAAACGATGGGGCGGCTGTTCGGCGCGCTGCCTGGAGGCTTGGGGATTTCGGTCGTGCTGGTCGGCGTGCTGCTCGCGGCCGCCAAGGGCGTCGTCGGCGCGACCGTCGTCACCATCGCGCTGATCACGCTGCCGGTGATGCTGCGCCACGGCTATGACCCGCGGCTTGCGGCCGGCACGGTCGCCGCCACCGCGACGCTTGCGCAGGTGATGCCGCCGGCGACCGTGCTGGTGCTGCTCGGCGACCAGCTCAACAATTCCTATCAGGCGGCGCAGCTCGCCAAGGGCAATTTCGCGCCCGACTCGGTGTCGGTCGGTGACCTGTTCGCCGCCGCGATCGTGCCGGCGCTGATGCTGGTCGCGCTCTATATCCTGTTTCTGGTTGCGGTCGCCGCCCTGCGGCCGTCGGCCGTGCCGGCGATACCGCCGCAGCCCGGCGCGCCGACCGGCGTTGCGCTCGCGCTGAAATTAGGCGGCGTGCTGGTCGCGCCGGTGCTGCTGATCGTGGTCGTGCTCGGCTCGATCCTGGTCGGGCTCGCGACGCCGACGGAAGCCGCGGCCGTCGGCGCGGTCGGCGCGATCCTGCTCGCGGCGCTGCGCACGCAAAGTTCGCGCTGGCCCGCTTTGCTCTGCATCGCGGCCTTCGTCGCGCTGATGGTGTTGCGCGCGATTGCGCCCCAGGCGCTGCTCATTGTCCTGGTGCTCGTTGTGGCGGCGACACTTGCCATCGCCATCCGTCAGGTCGCGCGCGCCGACTTCCTTGCCGCGACCATGACCAAGACCACGCAGATGACCGCGATGATCTTCCTGATCCTGATCGGCGCCACTTTATTCAGCCTCGTGTTCCGCGGGCTTGGCGGCGACGACATGGTGCACCGCGCGCTCGCCAACCTCCCGGGCGGCATGAACGGCGCGATCCTCGCCGTGATGCTGACGATGTTCCTGCTCGGTTTCGTGATGGACGCCTTCGAGATCATCTTCGTGGTGGTGCCGATCGTGGCGCCGC
>CAYZMR010000578.1:0-2198 GCA_964479515.1 uncultured Hyphomicrobiales bacterium
GAGGGCGCGGAGCGCCACCAATCGGGGTCACCGGGACAAGCCCGGTGACGACGAACTGAGGGATCAGTTGATGAGCGACCGTCTTCTCGTGCTCGTGCGCCACGGCCAGAGCGAGTGGAACCTGAAGAACCTGTTCACCGGCTGGCGCGACGTCGACCTGACCGAGCAAGGCGTCGCCGAGGCGCGCGCTGCGGGACGCAAGCTCAAGGCGCAAGGGCTCGGCTTCGATGTCGCCTATACGTCGGCGCTGAAACGCGCGCAGCGCACGCTCGACCTGATGCTCGAGGAGATGGGTGAGACGCGCATCCCGATCATCCGCGACCAGGCGCTCAACGAGCGCGACTATGGCGATCTCGTCGGGCTGAACAAGGACGACGCGCGCAAGAAGTGGGGCGACGAGCAGGTGCTGATCTGGCGCCGCTCCTACGACGTGCCGCCGCCCGGCGGCGAGAGCCTGCAGGACACGGTCGCGCGCACGCTGCCGTATTTCGTGCAGGAGATCCTGCCGCGCGTGCTGCGCGGCGAGCGCGTGCTGATCTCGGCGCACGGCAATTCGCTGCGCGCGCTGATCATGGTGCTGGAGCGCCTGACGCCGGAGCAGATTTTGAAGCGCGAGCTCGGCACCGGCGTCCCGATCGTCTACCGGCTCAACGCGGACTCGACCGTCGCCTCGCAGCTCGATCTCGCGGCGTAACGCGGTGTCATCCCGGAAGTCGCCGCAGGCGGCTATCCGGGACCCATAACCACCATCATTGCGATCATGCAGAGATTTGTGGTTATGGATCCCGGCTCTCGCTCCGCTCGGCCGGGATGACCAATCATGGCGGTTGAAATCATCATCCTCGATGCCGCGGCCGCGACGGCCGCCATCCCTGAACTCGCCGACGTCCTCGCCGATTGCGTCGCGGGCGGCGCGTCGGTCAGCTTCATGCTGCCATTTACCCCTGCGGACGCTGCGGCGTTCTTCGGGAAGGTCGTCGCTTCGGTCGTGCGCGGCGAGACCGTGCTGCTGGCCGCAAAGCTCGACGGCCGCATCGTCGGCACCGTGCAACTCGGCCTCGACATGCCGCCGAACCAGCCGCACCGTGGCGACATCAAGAAGCTGCTGGTGCATCGCGCGGCGCGCCATCACGGCATTGGCGCCGCCCTGATGGCGCGCGCCGAAGCCGAAGCGAAGGCGCGGGGCCGTACGCTCCTGGTGCTCGACACTGCGAGCGGGGACGCCGAGCGGCTTTACGCGCGCGGCGGCTGGCAGCGCGTCGGCGTCATCCCGGATTACGCGATGTGGCCGGGCGGGGGTTTTTGCGACACGACGGTGTTTTGGAAGAGGGTGTGATTTCTGTTATCCCTCCCCACGCTCCGCTCTGCTCCCCTCCCCCTTGCGGGGAGGGGTTAGGGGTGGGGGTCCTTCCTGGGGATTGAACGGCGTACCAATCGCGACCCCCCTCCCTAACCCTCCCCCTCAAGGGGTGAGGGAACGCACCGCCTGTGCGGCACAACCTATGCCGCCGCGACCTTGCCGGCCTCCCAGCCGAGCATCGCGCGCTTGCGGGTGAGCCCCCAGTGATAACCCGTGATGTCGCCGGAGCGGCCGAGCACGCGATGGCACGGCACCACGAACGACATCGGGTTCTTGCCGACCGCGGCGCCGACCGCGCGGGCGGCCTTCGGCCGTCCGATCTTGTTGGCGATGTCCGAATAGGTCGAGCACTTGCCCATCGGGATGCCGAGCAGCGTCTCCCACACCCGCACCTCGAAATCGGTGCCGATCATCACGATGCGCAGCGGCCGGTCGGGCCGCCATAGTCTGTTGTCGAAGACGCGCGCGGCGAGCGGCGCGGTGATGGATTTGTCTTCCGCGTAGGAGGCTTTCGTCCAGCGCCCGCGCATGTCCGCGAGCATCGCTTTTTCCTCGCCCGGATCGCCGAAGGCGAGGCCGGCAAGTCCGCGCGGCGTCGCCATCACCAGCGCGATGCCGAACGGCGAGGGGTGAAAGCCGTAGGAGATCGTCAGCCCGTCGCCGCCGGACTTCCATTCGCCCGGCGACATCGCCTCGTGCGTGACGAACAGGTCATGCAGCCGGCCCGGGCCCGAGAGCCCGACCTCGTAGGTCGCGTCGAGCACGCTCGCGGAATCGCGCAGGAGCTTGCGCGCATTGTCGAGCGTGATCGCCTGCAGGAATGCCTTGGGGGTCAACC
>CAYZMR010000579.1:0-2195 GCA_964479515.1 uncultured Hyphomicrobiales bacterium
GACGGTCCGTGCACACCGGGTCCTCGGCGTCCGGCCCCTGCATCGCGTCGTAGGCAAGCGCGAGGTCGCGCGCCGAGCGCGCCAGCGGCCCAAGATGATCGAACGCCGACACGAACGGGAAAGACCGTGCGCGCGACAGCCGGCCATAGGTCGGCTTGAGCCCGAACAGGCCGCACAGCGAGGACGGCACGCGGATCGAGCCGTTGGTGTCGGAGCCGAGCGACAGCGGCACGAAGCCGCCTGCGACCGCGCCGCCGGAGCCGCCGGATGAGCCGCCGGTCATGCGCGTCACGTCGTGCGGATTGCGCGCCGGCCCGTCATGCACGTTCTCGCCGGTGAAGTCGTAGGCGTATTCGCCCATGTTGAGCGCGCCGACGAGCACGGCGCCAGCTGCCTCCAGCCGCTCGATCAGCGGGGAGTCGCGCGTGGCCGCCGCGTGTGCGCGGTTGATCTTGGAGCCGGCAAGCGTCGGCAGGCCCGCGACGTCGAACAGGTTCTTGACCGCGAACGGCACGCCGGCGAGCGGTCCGACTGCTTTGCCTGCTTCGCGCGCCGCGTCGATCGCGTGTGCGCGCGCGCGGGCACGCTCCGCCGTGACCGCGGTGAACGCGTTGAGCACCGGATCGCGCTCCATGATGCGCGCGAGCGCGTCCTCGACCACGGCGAGCGCGCTGGTTGCGCCGCGCGACACCGCGTCGGCGGTCTCCGACGCGCTCGCCCACGCGCTGTCGATCTGCGGTTCAGGCTTGGTAGACCGGCGCGGGCTCGGCATCGTCCGGCAACTCCTTCCCGCCAACGATCGCGGCGAGCTTCAATGTGACTTCGAGATTGGCGCGCACCGCTGCCTTCCACTCCGGTTCGAGCGGCAGGCCGAGCATCTGCGCGGCGGAGTCGATATAGGAATCGAGATGGTCGGATTTTTTCGTCATGACAATCACACATCACACCGTCGGATGCGGGATCGCCTCGAGCAGGTCGCGCGTATATTGCGCCTCCGGCGCAAACAGCACGCGCTCGGTCGGGCCCTGCTCGACGATCTTTCCCGCCCGCATCACGATGACGCGGTCGCATAACAGCCGCACGACATTGAGGTCGTGCGACACGAACAGATAGCTCATTCCGAGCGTGTCCTTCAAATCCTGCAGCAGGTTGAGCACGACCGCCTGCACCGACACGTCGAGCGCCGCGGTCGGCTCGTCCAGGATGATCAGGTCCGGATGTAGCGCGATCGCGCGCGCGATGCCGACGCGCGCCTTCTGCCCGCCCGAAAGCTGGTGCGGGAAACGGTCGAGGAACTCGACCGGGAGCCCCACCTGGAGCGCCAGTTCCTCGCATCGCGCCCGGATCGCGTCGCGCCCGCTGATGTCGCCGAGGCGCAGGATCGGGTCCGCGATGGCGCGCGCCGCCGTGAAGCGCGGGTTAAGGCTGTCGGTCGGATCCTGGAACACCATCTGGATGCGCTTGCGCAGCGGCAAGGTCGCGAACTGCTTGGCCGGGATGGCGCCGATGTCGTCGCCATCGAACTGGATCAGGCCGTCACTCTTGTCGATCAGCCGCATCACCATGGTCGAGGTCGTCGACTTGCCGCAGCCGGATTCGCCGACCAGCCCGACGCTTTCGCCGCGATCGACCGTGAAGCTGATGCCGTCGACCGCGCGGAAGATTTCCGGCTCAGGCGCCGGGCCGCGCCGGAACAGCTTCGACAAGGTCTTGGTGACGCCCTGGCGCGGATATTCCTTGACCAGCTTCTCGACGACGAGCAGCGGCGGTTGCGCGGCGGCTATAGCGGCGTGCCCGTTGGTCGGCTTGGGCGTCGCGCTTAGCGCCGGATGCGCTTGCGGGCTGTCCTCGGGAAGCAGATCGCGCAGCGACACGCCCGGTCGCGGCGTCGCGCGCATCAGCTTGCGCGTATAGGGATGCGATGGTGCCTTGAAGATGGTCGAGGACAGCGCGGTCTCGACCACATGGCCTTTTTCCATGACCACGACACGGTCGCAATAGACCGCCGCGAGCCCGAGATCGTGCGTGATCAGGATCGTCGACATGCCCTGCTGGCGCGTCAGCTCCGTGACGAGGTCCATCACGGTCTTCTGCGTGGTGACGTCGAGGCCGGTGGTCGGCTCGTCGGCGATCAGCAACTGCGGCTTGCAGGCGAGCGCCAACGCGATGACGACGCGCTGGCACATGCCGCCGGA
>CAYZMR010000580.1:0-2189 GCA_964479515.1 uncultured Hyphomicrobiales bacterium
CGCCCGCGCTCCATGAAGCGCAGGTAGTTCGCGTGATAGACGATGCCGGTGAAATCCGTGTCCTCGTAATAGACACGCACCGCCATCACGTGGCGGCCGTCGCGCAGCGAGCCGTCGAGCCCTGGTGGTGTCACGGCTATTCCTCGGCCTCGGCCGTTTCGCGCCGGCCCATGGTGGTCCGAACCGCCATCCAGATATCCGCCATGACGGCGCCCGGAATGGTGCGGCTGTCGGTGCGGACCTTGTGGATCAGCGGCCGCGTGCCGGTCGCGAGCAGGGCCGCCCGCGCGTCCGCATTCTGGCTGAATTTCGCCCGGCACGCGCGCTTCATCAATTGCCAGTGGCCCCACGTCCCGACCGGAATGGCGAGATCGCCATAGACGATGTGGTCGCCGTACGGCTGCTCCTCTGATGCGTGCTTCGCCCGCGCGCCGTCGAGCGCGGCGATGCGCGCGCGGTCCTGCGGCGGGAAACGCAAGCTCTGCCAGAATGACTCGACCGATGCGTAGCGGGCGCCGTCGATCTCGAAGGGCGTCGGCGCGAAGTTGGCAATGAGCCGGACCTGCGGGTCGGGACTTTGGCTCCACACGTTGATCGGCTCGCGACACGCCTCCGCGCACGGCCCGAGCGCGGTGAGCATCGCGCCCGTGCCGCGGTTCGCCGCGAGCATGAACGCGAAATCGTCATGCGCCGCCTTCCAGGCGGACAGCGCAGCGCACTCTTCGTCCGATTCCGGGACAAGCACGATGCCGTCGGGCTTGAGCAGCGTTTTCATGGTCGAGCAAATGGCGGCGAATTGGGGCGGAATGCCGACAGTCATGACGCGTTGTCGCGCGTCCACAGCGCGCGGACGAATTGAAGCGTCATGCCGGCGCGCACCATGTTGCGATGCGAGCTTGAGAGAAACGTCGCGCCCGAGCACACGTAGCTTGCGCCTTGCTCCGCCGCATGCCGCAACCGGTGCGCCAGCAGCGCGGTCTGCAGGCCGCGCCCGCGGTAGACCGGATCGGTCGTCGCACGCGGCGGCCGCCGGCTTGCCGCCGACCCGGCCGAGGAAGAGCGACCAGTCGCGCTGGTCGAGCCAGGGACGCACATTGCGCTTGAAGCCTTCGCCATCAGGCAGGCTGCGGCCCGCGATGTAGGCGTCGAGGAAATGCTCGAACGTCGCGCGATCGCTCACGCGTTCCACGTCGATCGCGGGATCGGGCGCGACGGCGTCGCCGGGTCGCGCGATCACCGAGGCATGAAATCCGGAGTGCCGGTAGCCGTGGTGTGCGAGTTCCCGCAGCAGCTTTGCATCGTCGAGGCCCGGCACGATTTCGAACTGCGTGTTCCCGCCGCGGTCGGCGTACCAGCGCAGCACGCCTTCGACCTCACCGTCGTCGCCTGGCCCAAGGCCGATCACGGCGTTGAACGACGGCACCGGCAGATGGCGCGCCATCAGCGCCCAGCCGTTCTTGCCGGCTTTGCGATAGGCGATGCCGACGGGATTGCCGGCGATCGCCTCCAGCACGCGCATGCGCGAGAGCGTGTAGGCGGCTTCCGTATCGATGGTGCGGCGGATGAGGTCGAGGGAGGGAACAGGCTGCGTGCTCACGGACGCGCCAGCGGCAGCGGGTGATCGCGCGTCAGCGGCGCAACGGATCGACCCGGACGATCTCGTGGGTGATTGCCGTCATCGGGACGATCCTGGGGAAGAATTCGGTCCAGTCATATCGCGATTCTCAGCCTTTTCACTGGCGCCGCGCCACAACCTTGAATATCATTTCCGTCCAAACTTCGTGTACGAGGTCCCCGATGCAGCCGCCCGCCGTCGTCTTCAGCGTCGCCAACGGCTCGCTCCCCGTTTATGGCAACGGACCGTGCAAGATCGTGACCGGCAAGGGCACGTGGTACGTCACGGCGCAGCCGACCGCGTATCCGCCGATCGCAAGCGCGGGCATCGCATCGGTGCTCTGCGTGCGCGATCCGAGCGAAACGACGCAACCGAACGCATTCGACATCACCGAGGCCGACAGCCTGATCCCCGTGGGCGTCAGCTACACCAACGTGCCGCTGCCGCACGTGCCGGCGATGACGCAGGATCAGTTCAACATGCAGGCCTACAACGCGGCCGTCGCGATCAACGCGTGGCCGGCGCCGCTGCTGGTCCACTGCTCCACCGGCGACCGCGCCTCGGCGGCGTTCGC
>CAYZMR010000581.1:0-2179 GCA_964479515.1 uncultured Hyphomicrobiales bacterium
TCACCGTCCCCAACGCAGCGCGAGCGGCTTCGCCACGCGGGCAAGCTCCAGCAAGCCGGCGCGCGTCGCCGGGTCGAGCGCCTCGAGCGGGTGACGCACGGCGTCGCTCGCAATGACGCCGCCCTCCATCATCACGGTCTTGGTGGCGCGCAGACCGCATTGCCGGTTCTCGTAATTGATCAGCGGCAGGATCGACGCATAGGCGGCCGCCGCTTCGTCGCGCCGGCCAGCAAGGTGGTGCGCCACGACCGGCTTGATCAGGTCCGGCAAGAGCGCGCTCGGCATCGTGCCGGTCGCGCCCGCGTCGAGATCGGCCATCAGGGTGATCGACTCCTCGCCGTCGAACGGCCCCTTGATCGCGGCACCGCCGGCCTCGATCAGCTTGCGCAGCTTTGCGGCCGCGCCCGGCACCTCGATCTTGAAATACGACACCAGCGGCACTTCGCGGGCGAGCCGGGCGAGGAACGGCACGGACAACGTCACGCCGCTCAGCGGCGCGTCCTGCACCATGATCGGAAGACGCGCGGCCTCCGCGACGCGCGCGAACTGTTCGAGAATGCTGTCCTCGGCGGCGCGCAAGCTCGCACCGTGGTAGGGCGGCATCAGCATCAGCATCGTGGCGCCTGCGGCGGCGGCCTGGCGCGACCGTTCGACCGCGATGCGCGTCGAAAAATGGCTGCACGTCACGATCACTGGGACGCGGCCGGCGACATGCGTCAGGCACGTGTCGAGCAACGTGGCGCGCTCATCGTCGGAGAGCAGGAACTGCTCGGAGTAGTTGGCGAGGATGCAGATGCCGTCGACGCCCTGGTCGATCATGCAGTCGAGGACCCGGCGCTGGCCCGCAAGATCAAGATCGCCCGATGGCGTGAACGGCGTCGGCGCGATCGGAAATACGCCGGTGTAACTCGTCTCCGCCACGATCGCCCACCTTCTGTCCGTTTCCCCGGACGGAAGGTGTCAGATTTCAATGTAGGCCGAAAGGCTACTCCATGCTCACCAGCGTGAGATCGAGGAACCAGGACTGTGCCGAGACGAAGCCGTGCACCTTCTTGCTCATGGCGCGCGGATTGAGGTCGTGCACGATGTAGAGCCAGGGCGGGTTGTCGACGAGGCGCTCATGCGCCTTCTTGTAGGCGGCATCGATCGTCGCAGGATCGCTCGCCTCCGCGAGCGTCTTCAGTGCGGCGTCGAACTCGTCGTCCTTCCATTGCTCGAAATTGAAGCCGTTGGGCGAGAAGTTCGCCGAGGAGAAATAGCGCGCCATGATGCCGACATCCGACGACGGAGAGCTGATGTTAAGGGCGAGTGAGCCTTTCAACCCGGGCGCGTCCGGCGTGAGGCGCGCCGAATTGAGCAGCACCTGCCACTCCACCGTCTCGAACTCGATGGTCACGCCGCAGGACTGCTTCAGGTTCTCCTGCAGGAACTCGTTCATCGGCAGCGGCAGCATCTGGCCCGAGCCTGAGGTCGAGATCATCACCTTGAACGAGAGCGGTTTCGCGGCGGTGTAGCCGGCCTCCGCCAGCAGCGCCTTGCCCTTCGCGGGATCGAAGCCGTAGTGGTTGACCGGATTGCCGAAGCCCGCATCCGTCGGCTTGAGCCAGCCGACCGATGGCTCGGCGGTGTTGTTGAGGAGGCTCACGAGCCCACCGCGATCGATGCAGTAGTTCAGCGCCTGGCGCACCCTGACGTCCTTCAGCGGGCTGTTTGTCGCCGCCATGTTGAGGAGCCAAGGCCAGACGTGCGGGTAGGAGTTCGTCACGATGGTGAAGCCCGCCGCCTTCAGCGAGGGAATGCCGTCGGGCGGCGGCACCTCGACCCAGTCCACCTGCCCCGAGCGCAGCGCGGCAAGCCGCGAGTTCGCCTCCGGCAGCGGCATCAGCCGGATCGCGTCCACTTTCGCCTTGTGGCCCGCATCCCAATAGCCGTCGAAACGCGCAAGCTCGACGAGCTCACGCGGCACGACCTTGGTGATGCGGAACGGTCCCGTCCCCGCCGCGGGCAACATCGCGACCTTGGCCCAGTCATGCGCGGCCTTCTCGAACGAGGCCGGCGAGGTGAACAACAGATACACCGCCATGTAGGGGAAGTAGGAGGCCGGGGACTTGGTGGTGATCGCGACGGTGTAGTCGTCGATCTTCTTGTAGCTGTCCATCAGCGGCACGCGTGCGCGCGA
>CAYZMR010000582.1:0-2165 GCA_964479515.1 uncultured Hyphomicrobiales bacterium
TCGGCGATCTGCACCAGGCGGCCGTTGAGCACCGCGAGCGTGATCGGGTCGAGCGTGGTCATGCTTTACAGTCCAAGATACGCGCGCCGAAGCTCGGGATTGTCGCGGATGTCGGCCGGCGTGCCCGACATCACGATCCGGCCATTCTCCAGGATATAGGCGCGGTGCGCGAGATCGAGGCTCTGCATCACGTTCTGCTCGACGAGAAGCACGGCCAACCCGTCGGCATTGATGCGCGCGATCAGCGCGAACAGTTGCTCGACGAGCTGCGGCGAGAGGCCGAGCGAAGGCTCGTCCAGGATAATAAGCTTCGGCTCCGCCATCAGGCCGCGACCGATCGCGAGCATCTGCTGCTCGCCGCCCGACAGCGTGCCGGCGCGCTGGGCGCGGCGCTCGGCGAGCCGCGGGAAGATTGCGAAGACGCGCTCGCGGTTCTGCGCGCGGCGCGCGCTCGCGCGGCGGTAGCTGCCGAGGTCGAGGTTCTCAGCCACCGACATGTTGGGAAAGATGCGGCGGCCCTCCGGCACATGGATGAGCCCGCGCGCGACGATCGCCGACGGCTTGCGGTTGGTCACGACCGCTTCGTCGAAGCGGATCGCGCCGGAGCGCGCGTGCACCACGCCCGAGATCGCACGGTTGAGCGTCGACTTGCCGGCGCCATTGGCGCCGAGCACGGCGACGATCTCGCCGGTCGCGACGTTAAGATCGATGCCACGCAGCACCTCGGCCGGCCCGTAGCCGGCATGCAGACCCTCGATGGCGAGCAGCGGCGTGCTCATGCGGCACCGGCGCCAAGCTTGGCAGCGCCCTTGCCGAGATACGCCTCGACCACGCGCGGATCGGCCGCCACGCCCTCGGGCGAACCTTGCGCGATGACCTTGCCTTCGGCGAGCACGAAGATGTGGTCCGCGAGGCTCATCACCGCCTGCATCACGTGCTCGATCATCACGATGGTGACGCCGCGCGCCTGGATCGCGCGGACGACCGGCAGAACGTCGCGGATCTCGGACGGATTGAGCCCGGCCAGCACCTCGTCGAGCAGGAGCAGTTTCGGCTGCGTCGCGAGCGCGCGCGCGAGCTCGAGCCGCTTGCGCCCCGCGACCGTCAGCGTTCCGGCCGGCTGGTCGAGCATGTCGCCTAAGCCGACGTCGCGCGCGACGGCGGTCGCTGCCGCGAGCGCGGCGCCGCGCGCACGCCGGCGCAGATGCGCGCCGACCGCGATATTCTCGACGACCGTCAGGCCGGCGAAGGGCTGCACGATCTGGAACGTGCGCGTCATGCCGAGCCGTGCCAGCGCGTGCGGCGGCGCGCCCGTGACGTCGCGATCCTCGTAACGGATGGTCCCCGCATCCGGCCGTACGAAGCCGGTGATGATCGCGAACAGCGTGGTCTTGCCCGCGCCGTTCGGCCCGATCAGCGCAGTGATCTTGCCTTCTTCTGCGAACAACGAGGCTTGATCGACCGCCAGCACGCCGCCGAAGCGCTTCGATATGTCGTGGATCGCGAGCAGCGGCTTAGCCACCGGTCACCTCCGCGGCCCGGCGCCGAGCGCGGCGCGCGAACGCCGCGCGCATGTCCGTCACGAGCCCCATCAGGCCACGCGGCGCGAAGGCAACAACCAGCACCAGTACGGCGCCGTAGATCACGAGATCGAGCCCCGGCGCGTCGCCGGTCACGAGCCGCGCCGCTTCACCCAGGATGCGGACCATGAGCGCGCCGACCAGCGGCCCGAAGATCGTACCGACGCCGCCGACGATCGCGGTGAGCAGCGCCTCGACCGAGATCCATGGCCCGTAGGCGATACCGGCATCGATGAACAGGAAATACTGCGCGTAGAAACAGCCTGCCGCCGCCGTGATGGCGGCCGAGAGCGTCATCGCGTTGAGTTTCAGGCGCGTCGCATCGACGCCGAGCGCGCGCGCCGCATCCTCGTTCTCGCGCACGGCGACGAGCCACGCGCCGAAGCGCGAATGTTCGATCAGCCAGGCGATGAGGAGCGAGAGCGTGACGAGCCCGAGGATCGCCCAATAGAAGACCGCGCGGCTCTGGAACTGGAGCGCTTCCGGCCGCAGATCGAGCTTGATCAGCGTGCCGACGCCGGCCCCGGTGATCGGCGCGACGCTCGCGATGATGCGCAGCACCTCGGCGAACGCGAGCGTCACCAG
>CAYZMR010000583.1:0-2165 GCA_964479515.1 uncultured Hyphomicrobiales bacterium
TAGCCGCCGAGCGCGAAGAACGCGCCGTGGCCGAGCGAGAGAATGCCGCAATAGCCCCAGATCAGATCGATCGAGAGCGCCAGGATCGCATAGCAGACATATTTGCCCCACAGCGCGACCAGATAGGTCGGCACTTGCCAGGGGGAGGATTCCGGCAGCATCAAATTGAGCAGCGGCACCGCGATGCCGATCGCGACCAGAACCAGGATGAACGCGACGGCGCCGCGATCGAGCGCGCGAATGAGCGGCGAACCGGTCATGCCTCGATCGCCCGGCCCTTGAGGGCGAACATGCCCCGCGGGCGCTTCTGGATGAACAGGATGATCGCGACCAGGATGAAGATCTTGCCGAGCACGGCGCCGGCGAAGGGCTCGAGGAACTTGTTGGCGATGCCGAGCGTGAACGCGCTGATCAGCGTGCCCCACAGGTTGCCGACGCCGCCGAACACGACGACGAGGAACGAGTCGATGATGTAGCCCTGGCCGAGATTGGGGCTGACATTGTCGATCTGCGACAGGGCGACGCCCGCGATCCCGGCGATGCCGGAGCCGAGCCCGAAGGTCAGCGCGTCGATGCGCGCGGTTCGGATGCCCATCGACGCCGCCATGGTGCGATTCTGCGTCACCGCGCGCATTTCAAGCCCAAGCCGCGTGAAGCGCAACAGCGCGAGCAGCAGGGCGAACACCGCCAGGGTGAAGACGATGATCCACATCCGGTTATACGTGATGGTGATGCCGCCAAGCTCGAAGGCGCCGCTCATCCAGGATGGATTGCCGACGTCCTTGTTGGTCGGGCCGAAATAGCTGCGCACCGCCTGCTGCAGGATCAGCGACAGCCCCCAGGTCGCGAGCAGCGTCTCCAGCGGCCGGCCGTAGAGGAAGCGGATGACCGAACGCTCGATCAGCATGCCGACGAGGCCGGCAACGAGAAAAGCGAGCGGCACCGCGATGAACAGCGAATAGTCGAACAGCCCCGGGTTGCGCGTGCGGATGACCTCCTGCACCACATAGGTGGTGTAGGCGCCGAGCATCACCATCTCGCCATGCGCCATGTTGATGACGCCCATCACGCCGAAGGTGATGGCAAGGCCGATCGCCGCGAGCAGGAGCACCGAGCCGAGCGAAAGCCCATACCAGGCGTTTTGCACGGCGCTCCAGAGCACCAGTCGATTGTCGATCGCCGCGATCGCGTCGGCCGCGGCCTTCTGCACGGCCGGCGGTTGATTGGCCGGCAGGCTGGCGATCACGCTGCGCGCGTCCTGGTCGGCACGGTCGCGCATCACCGCGATCGCGTCGATCTTGTCCTGATCCTTGGCGTCGGCCTGATTGAGGATGATGGCGGCGCGCGCCACGATCAGCGCGCGCTTGACGCGGGCGTCGGTCTCCTTGGCCAGAGCCGCTTCGAGCGTCGGGAGCACGCTCTCCTCGCGCGACTTGAACACGGCCTGCGCGGCCTCGAGGCGCTTTGCGGGATCGGGTGCGAGCAGCGTGAGGCCGCCGAGCGCGGCATCGATTGTGCGGCGCAGGCGGTTGTTCACGCGCACCGCTGAAAGATCGGCCGGCGGATCGCCCACGGCCGGCTTTCCGGTCGCGGCATCGAGCAGCGCGCCCGCCTCCGTTTGAATGAAGACCTTCTTGGCGTCCGCGCTGAATTGGAGGCGCCCATCCTGCAGCGCCTGGATGACGTCGGCGGCGAGTGGGTTGCCGGTCGCCACGACGGCGCCGATCGCCGCGTCGGTGTCGCTGAAATCGTCGGTGGTAAAGCCCGCGAGCGCGCTCTCGAAGTCCTGCGCGGTACCCTGGGCAGCCGCGCTAAGCGCTCCGGCAACGAGCAAGCCGAGAGCGAATACGAGCGCGATGATGCGATCGTATGACAGCATTCGATTTATTCCCAATCCCGGCATCGACAAGGAGGCGGCGGCATGCCGCCGCCTCCGATGACATCAAGTTCTTGAAAGCGCGAGCTTAGCTGCCGCACTTGTTGGTCTTGGTATTCCAGTTGCCGCACTTGTGCACCACCCAGTCACCGACCAGGTCCTTGGAGCCCTCGAGCTCCTTCGACCAGGCGTCGCCGGGCACGAGGCCAGGCGTCTTCCACACCACGTCGAACTGGCCGTTGGCTTTGATCTCGCCGATGAACACCGGCTTGGTGATGTGGTGGTTCGG
>CAYZMR010000584.1:0-2155 GCA_964479515.1 uncultured Hyphomicrobiales bacterium
GAGGTGGCCGATGCCGTGGCGGCGGTCGCGGGAGCGATCGAGGTGGTGGGCACGCGTTTTTCCGGCGGGCTGGCGGGCAAGGGGCGCTTGCTCGTCACCGCGGACTGCGGCGCCAACATCGCGTTTGTCGGCGGACGGTGGCGTTACGACTTGCGATCGATGGACCTCAAGACCCATCGCGTCGCGATGACGATCAATGGCGCGGTGCGGGGAACCGGAACGGGCGAGCGCGCGCTCGGCGACCCGATGAATGTGCTGTTGTGGCTCGCCAACCAGCAGTCCGGCCAAGGACGCGGCCTCAAGTCGGGCGAGATCGTCTCGACCGGCACCTGCACCGGCCTCGACCCGGTGCTGCCTGGCGATCGCGTGCGGGCCGATTTCGGCGATCTGGGCGCCGTCGAAATCGTTTTCGAGTGATCACACGCGGGAGGGCGCTTCCGCTTGCAATCCCCAATCGATATCATCCGGGCAAACACAGGGAGGCTTTCATGAAACGCCTGTTCGTCTGCGCCGCTGTCGCGCTGCTCGCGCTCACGGGCGCCGCGAGCGCCCAGATCAAGCGCACGCCGCTGCAGAAGTTCGACGTGCCCGGCACGAACTACGAGACCGTGGTCGGCATCGCCGAGGTCCCGGCAAACGCGAATGTCGGCCGCCACACGCATCCGGGCCCCGAATGCGGCTACCTGCTGGAAGGCGAGATCACGCTGCTGGTCGAGGGCGCGCCGCCGAAGGTGGTCAAGACCGGCGAGAGTTACACGGTTGCGGCCGGCACGCCCCACGACGCCAAAGCGGGCCCCGCAGGCGCGAAGGTCATCGCGACCTATGTGGTGGAGAAGGGCAAGCCGATGGCGAGCCCGGCGCCGTAACATTGGACCGTGATCGACACAGCGTTGAGCGAACAGGCGCTTAGCAAGGCGCAGGTTGGCGTCTCTCCAGGACCCGCAATGCTCGGCCGGCTCGACGATCTCCTCGACAAATTCGTGGCCGTCTTCCTGTTTCCGATCGTCAACCTGATCTGTATCAGCTTCATCCTCTATTGGTGCACGCGCGGCTTCAACATTTCGGGGCTGATGCAGAACGTGCATCTCTCGGGTGATGTGTCGGAGGAGAGGCTCGGCTTCGTCACAAAGTTCGTGCGGGAGAACCTGTCCGTCATCACCGACATCACGTCGGCCTATCGCAAGGAAATCGCGAGCCTCTCGGTCGTGATGGCGGCGACCACGTCGGCGCTCTTGGTGTTGGTGATCTATCTGTTCGACCGCGCCACGTTCTATCTCGGATACCTGATGCCGCCGACGTTCAATTTCGACATCGACGCCTATGGCCGCGCCGTGAAGAACGCGAATGAAGCGGCGACCGTGCGGGTGATCGTCGGCACGGATCATTCGCTCGGGCTCTTCTACGGGATCATCCGGGCGTATCTCGGCGACCGGAATACGGACGTTCATCGCATTGCCTATCGCGCCAAGCTGATGCGCGCGCTCGACTCGAGCACGACCGTGATCGCCTATATCAAGAGCTATATGCTGCTGACCGTGGTCGTCCTGATCTATGCGGCGTTTTTTGTGTCGCCATTTTCGTTGCCGCCGACGCTTGTCGTCCTGATTCTCATCTCGCTCGTCCTTGCCTTCGCGCTGCACTATTTCTCGCAGTGTTGCCAACGGCTGGTCGATTTCGACGTGGCGAGCTTCATCTCGGAGCGGTGCTACAACAACACGCCGCCGTTCGACGCGGGCACGGTCGCGGCGATGTCGGAAAGCGCCGAGCGGCCTTGGCTCGCGATCAAGCGTTGGTATCTCAGTGCATACTGAGCCGCGACATACTCTAGATGTGCCGGAGGAAACGATGCCCGCCACCTATTTCATCGTCCGCGCCACGATCACCGACCCCGCCCAGCGCGCGGCGTTCGACGCGTGGTATCGCGATGAGCATCTGCCCGATGCGGTGAAATCATTCGGCGCGCAGAAGGCGTGGCGGTTCTGGAGCGAGACCGATCCGGCGGCGCATATCGCGCAATACCGGTTTGCCGACCGCGCGGCGCTCGATCACGGCACGCGCCCGGAGGTCATGAAGCGGCTTGTGGCGGATTTCGACCGCGCCTGGCCCGGCATCCCGCGGTCGCGCGAGATCATCACGCTCGCGGAGGAGTTCGGCG
>CAYZMR010000585.1:0-2135 GCA_964479515.1 uncultured Hyphomicrobiales bacterium
GGAATGCCGAGCAGCATCGGCGGCACCCCGAAGGCGAGCGCGATCTCGCGCGCGGCGGTATGCTTCGCCTCGAGGAAGTCCATGTCCTTCGGCGTGAGCGACATCGCCTTCCAGTCGAGCCCGCCTTCGAGCAGCAGCGGCCTCCCTGCATTGGCGGCGCCCTGGTAGGTGTCCGCCAGTTCGCGCTTCAAACGCTCGAACTGCGCGTCGGAGAGCACCGTGTCGTCGGGGGCCGCATAGACGAGCGCGCCGGACGGCCGCGCCGCATTGTCGAGCAGCGCCTTGTTCCAGGACGCCGCCGCGTTGTGCGTGTCGACCGCGATCGCGGCTGCTTCGAGCGGCGCGAGCCCGTAATGATCGTCGAGCGGATGAAACAGCGTCAGCTGCAGGATCGGCGGCAGCGGACCGTCCTGCGTAAAGCGCACCGTGCGCCCCGCGACCGTATAGTCATAAGCCTCGGGCCAGCCGTCGGGGCCGGGCACCACCTTCATGCGGTCCGGGCGCAACGCGTAGAGCTCGCGCACGTCGCTGACGCGCGCGCTCGGCGCCGCGACCGCCTCGATATAGCTGTTACCGGCGATCAGGAGCTGCGCCGTGACGGCCTCAAGGAAAGTCGCGCCGTCCTGGCGCGGGTTCGGCCGCGCCAGCAGATCGAGCAGCGGGTGGGAATCGCGCGTGCCGCCGCCCTGCTCCACCAGGAACGGACACGCGCCGACATTCTCGGCCACGAGCCGCACCGCGCGGTAGACGATGGCGTTGCCCATGAAGCCTTCGCGCGCGAGCGCCGCGTAATCGCGCGGCGTCCAGCGCGCGCGGCCGCCGCTCTCGAATGCGATGAGCTGCGCGGTGCGCGAGGCCTTCGCCTCGGGGGCGAACAGATTCTTCAGTCGATCGAACATGTGATCAGTGTCCCGTCATGTGCGCGGACGCGCGACAAACTCCGGCGGGCTCCCCTCCCCCTTGCGGGGAGGGGTTGGGGGTGGGGGTCGAATTGTACGCGACCCTCTCGACCCCCCTCCCTAACCCTCCCCCGCAAGGGGGGAGGGAACAGACCGAGTGTGTTGCTCGGCTGCCTTATCAAATCAGACTCACAGCCCGCGCACCCGCGGCTCCGCCTTGCCGCCATAGGTCAGCGTCGCGACCGCCCACACCAGCGCGTCGAGCCGGTCGGGCGAGCGGCCCGACGAGAGCCCGCCGTGGCCGAAGTCGCAGAGCTCGTCCTCGAGCGCCGGAAACGTGCCGGCGTGCTTCACGCGGCCTTGTTCGTACAAAGCCGCGATCGGCTCGGCGCGCAGCCATTTTCCCCGGTGCGCGCGCACGGCCGTCACCGGCACGCTCGCGTCCGCCTCGCGCAGCACCGCGCGCGCCATGTCGCCGCCCTGGTTCACCTCGACCACGAGGCAATCCGCCTCCAGCCTGCGCCACAGCGCGATCGCCTTGGCGGCCCAGCCGGCGGGCGAGAGGCCCGCGACCGTCTCGTCGGCAAGCACATAGGCAAGATCGCCGGCGCGTCCCGCCGCGACCAGGCCGCACGATGCCGAGCGCTTGCCCGCCGACGCCGGCGGATCGACCGCGACCACGATGCGTTCGAGCGAGGGCGGCGCCGCGTCCACGCGGCACGCCTCGATCATCGCGCGCGACCACAGCGCATCGGGGCGGTCCTCGATCACCTCGCCGTCGAGCTCCTGGCGTCCGAGGCGCGTGCCGTCATAGCGCGCGACCACGCGGTCGAAGAACGCGGGCGAGAGGAAGTAGGCATTCTCCAGCGTCGGCGCGCGGGAGAGCGCGGTGAGCGGATCGGCCATCATGCGCTTCAAGAGCGCGATCGGCCGCGGCGTCGTGGTGACCATCTGGCGCGGGCGCTCGCCGAGCCGCAACGTGAACTGCAACTGATCGAAGGCCGCTTCCGCGTAACGCCACTTGGCGAGCTCGTCCGACCAGGCGGCGGCGAATTGCGGCCCGCGCAGGCTTTCCGGATCGTCGGCCGAGAACGCCTGCGCGAACGCGCCGCTTTGCCATTCGAGCCGGCGACGCGAGGGAATCCAGGTCGGCCGTTCGGCGCGCGGCGAGACCGCGAGCAGGCCGGACACGCCCTCGATCATCACCTCGCGCACCTCGTGCTCGGTCTCGCCGAC
>CAYZMR010000586.1:0-2133 GCA_964479515.1 uncultured Hyphomicrobiales bacterium
TGCGCGATCACCTCGATGATCGGCGGCGAGGGGTCCGGATAGGCTTCGATATTGAGGGTGGTGAACGCCACATAGCCGAGGCCGAGAAAGGCCGCGAACGACACCAGCGCCAGCGGGCGCCGGGCGAGGCAAAGTGCGATCAGGCTGCGCAGCATCGGCCCGGCATGCGCGCGCTCAACTGCGCGACTCGTTGTCGACGAAGATCGCGCCCCGCCCGACCACCTGCTCGCCGGCGCTGATGCCGTCGAGGATCTGCACGCGGCCGTCGAATTCGAGACCGGTCTTCACCCTGCGGCGCTCGAACTGAAGCGGCGCGCGCTCGATCCAGACCGCCGCCTGCTCGCCGTCGCGAACGATGGCCTCGATCGGAACGATGGGCGTGGACGCGCTGCTGCCGACCGTGATCTTGAAGCTCGCGAACATCTCCGCCTTCAGCGCGCGGTCGGGGTTTGGGATCTCGGAGCGCACGACGATGCGCCGGGTCGAGGCGTCGGAGGCAGCCCCGATCGCGCTGATGCGCGCCTTGAACACGCGATCGGGAACGGCCGCGACCTTCACCTCGATCTCCTGGCCGACGCGGACATTCGCGATCTCGTTCTCCGGCACATTCGCCTTCAGCCACATCGTCGAGAGGTCCGCGATCGAGTAGAGCGCATCGCCCGCGTCGCTGCGCACATACTGGCCGGGTCCGACCTTGCGGCCGATCACGGTGCCGTCGATCGGGGCGTTGATGGTGATCAGCGGATTGATGCTGCGCTCGCGCTCGACGCGGTCGACTTCGTCCTTGTCGCGTCCGACGATCACGCGCAGCCGGTTGCGCGCCGCCGTCAGCGTTCCGTTCGCGGTCGCAAGATCGGATTCGGCCGCCGCGAAGTCGTTGCGCGCCTGATCCACCTCGCGCATCGAGGTCGCCTTGTCCTTGAGCAGGCCGGTCTGCCGGTCGAGCACGCGCCGCGCGAGGCTGAGCTGCGCGTTGGCCTTTTCGACGCCATGCAGCGCCGCGATCAGGTCGGTCTGCGCCTGCACGACTTCGGGACTGTCGATCTCGAACAGCGGATCGCCGCGCTTCACCTCGTCGCCGGTCCTGGCGATCAGGCGCGTGACGCGGCCGGAGAACGGCGTGAGCACGACCGTACTGGCGTCTTCATTGAAGGCGATCTGGCCGAGTGCGGACTTCTGGATGCGGAACTCGCCGGTCGTGACCGCGACGACGTCGAGCTGATGCAGTTGATCGGCGCTGACGCGGACATTGTTTGGGTCCTTGCGCGTGACCTGCGGGTTCACGTCCGCCGAGACGATATCGGACGCGCGCAGATACGGGCTCATCACCAGCAGCAGCAGCGCGCCGGCGGCGCCGACGATCGGCGCGGCGGCGCGCATCGCGTGCGCGACGTGGGCGAGGAGGCGCCGCTTCATTGGATCGCCGTCTCCGGCGCCGGAGGCGTTCTGTTCCACCAACCGCCGCCGAGCGCCTGGAACAGCGCGACCGTGTCGGCGAGCCGCGCGGCTTGCGCCTGCACCCGCGCGAGCGAGGTCTGCAGGTAAGCCTGCTGGGCATTGAGTAGGACCGGGCTCGACACCTGCCCCTGCTCGACCTGGCGGCGCACGAGATCGATGCTGCGTTGCGCCGATGCTTCCGCCGCCACCGCGGCGTTGATCGCCCGGGTGTCAGACTGAAGCGCGCGCAGCACGTCGGCGACGTTCTGGAACGCGGTCAGCACCGTGCTGCGATATTGCGCGGCCGCCTGCGCGGTCGCCTCCTCGGCGGAGCGCTGCTTGTAGTAGCGGTTGCCGGCATCGAACACGGTCTGCGCCGCGTTGCCGGCGATCGTCCAGAAACCGGTGCCGGGCGCGAACAGCTGGGCGATCGACTCGGCGCTGCTGCCGGCATTGGCGCTGAGCGTGATCTGCGGCAGGCGGTTGGCGATCGCGACGCCGATCTGCGCGTTGAGGGCATGCAGATTGGCCTCCGCGGCACGCACGTCCGGGCGTTGGCGAACGAGGTCTGCCGGCAGGCTGAGTGGCAACCTTCTCGGGGGTCGAAAGGATTGCAACTCGAACACCGCCGGCAGGCCTTCGCTCGCAAAGCGCCCGGTCAGCGTCGCCAGCAGATTGCGCTGCTGCGCGAGCTGT
>CAYZMR010000587.1:0-2130 GCA_964479515.1 uncultured Hyphomicrobiales bacterium
GCCGACACGCTGCTGCTGACCGTGCCCAATCAGCTCGGCGTCGACTACAACGCGCATGTGATCGAGGCGATCCTGAAGCATGTCGCGCCGGGCTTGGGGTGGCGGTGACTGGACAGAAAGATCAATTCCGCTTCGCGAACTCCCCCGGAAGGTCGCTCGCGATCGCGCGGTGATCGATCTTCGCCACGTCGTCGATGCCGGCGAGGATCATCGTGGTGTCGAGCTCGCCGCGGAAGATGTTGATCGCGCGCGCGACGCCCGCCTCGCCGCCCGCGCCGAGGCCGTAGAGGAACGGGCGGCCGATCATGCAGGCATTGGCGCCGAGCGCGAGCGCGCGGAAAATGTCCTGACCGGTTCGCACGCCGCTATCGAGCAGGATTTCCTTTTGCCCACCGATCGCGTCCGCCACCTTCGGCAGCGCCGAGATGGTGGAGGGCGCGCCGTCGAGCTGGCGGCCGCCATGGTTCGATACCACCACGCCGTCCGCGCCGGTCTTGAGCGCCTCGCGCGCATCCTCCGGATCAAGGATGCCTTTCAGCACGAGCTTTCCGGGCCAGATCGAGCGGATCCACGCGACGTCCTTCCAGCTCACCGTCTGATCGAACTGGTTCTGGGTCCATTCGGCGAGCGTAATGCCGCCGAAGGCGGGCAGGTGGCCCTCGATATTCGCGAAGGTCTTGCGCTTGCCGTTGAGGATGCGCCAGGCCCAGCGCGGGCGCCGCATCACGTCGAACACGGTGCGCGCCGTGATGCGCGGCGGCACCGAGAGGCCGTTGCGCTGGTCGCAATGGCGCTGCCCGTTCACCGGCAGGTCCACGGTCAGGAACAGCGCGGAGCACCGCGCCGCGATGGCGCGCTCGATCAGCGCTTTGACGAAGCCGCGGTCGCGCATCACGTAGAGCTGGAACCAGAACGGCCGGCCGGCCGCCTCGGCGACATCCTCCAACGAGCAGATCGACATGGTGGAGAGACAAAACTGGATGCCCGCCGCATGCGCGGCGCGGCAGGCGAGGATCTCGCCATCCGCATACTGCATCCCGGCGAGTCCGGTCGGCGCGAGCGCGAGCGGCATCGCCAGCGGTTCGCCGAGCACGGTGGTCGCGAGATTGCGCCGCGACACGTCGACCAGGACGCGCTGGCGCAGCTTGATCGCGCGCATGTCGTCCACGTTGGCGTCGCGCGTGTGCTCCGAATAGGAACCGGCCTCCATGTATTCGAAGAACACGCGCGGCACGTTGCGCCTGGCGATGCGCCGCAGGTCCTCGATGCACATGGCGTTCTTCACGGGCGCTCCCCATTGCTTTCCGGGCCGTTGGATAGCACGTTCGGCGCATGAATAAAGAGACGACCCCGGGAGCCGAAACGACGCAAGCCGGCGCCAAGCCGCGCGTCGGCCTGTTCGTCACCTGTCTGGTCGATCTGATCCGCCCCGCGGTCGGCTTCGCGGCGGTGAAGCTGCTGGAGGACGCGGGCTGCACGGTCGAGGTGCCGGTCCAGACCTGCTGCGGCCAGCCGGCGTTCAATTCGGGCGACCGCAAGACGACGCGCGCGATCGCCGAGCAAGTGATCGCGGCGTTCGAGCCGTTCGACTACGTGGTGGCGCCGTCCGGCTCCTGCGCCGGCATGATCAAGGCGCATTATCCCGAGCTGTTCGCGGGAGACGCCGCCTGGGCACCGCGCGTCGAGATGTTTTGCGCGAAAACCTACGAGCTGATCTCGTTCCTGGTCGACGTGAGGGGAGTGAAGAAATTCGACGCAACCTTCGTCGGCGTCGTGACCTATCACGACAGCTGCTCGGGGCTGCGCGAGCTCGGCGTCAGGGCGCAGCCGCGCAAGCTGCTCGCCGGCGTCGCCGGCCTCGAACTGCGCGAGATGCACGACGCGGACGTGTGCTGCGGCTTCGGTGGCACGTTCTGCGTCAAGTATCCCGACATCTCCAACACCATCGTCACCAAGAAGGCCGAGCACATCGCGGCGACCGGCGCCGCCACGCTGCTCGCGGGCGATCTCGGCTGTCTGATGAACATGGCCGGCAAGCTGCAGCGGCTCGGCAAGCCGGTCGTGGCGCGCCACGTCGCCGAAGTGCTGGCCGGCATGGCCGGCGAACCCGCGATCGGTGAGCGATGAGCA
>CAYZMR010000588.1:0-2129 GCA_964479515.1 uncultured Hyphomicrobiales bacterium
CCCAGCATCAGCCGCATGTTCTGCACCGCCGCGCCCGAGGCGCCCTTGCCGAGATTATCGAGGCGCGCGACCAGAACGGCTTGGCGATATGTCTCGCTGCCGAAGACATAGAGCTCGAGCCTGTTGGTGTCGTTGAGCGCTTCCGGCTCGAGCCGACCGCTCTTTACCGCCGCATTCTCGAGCGGCATCACCGAGACATACCGGCTGCCCGCGTAGCGCTGCGCGAGCACGGCGTGCAGATCGGCCGCGGCGGGCTTGCCGGGAAGCGTATCGAGGTGCAGCGGCACCGACACCAGCATGCCCTGCCGGTAATCGCCGACCGACGGCACGAAGATCGGCCGCCGCGTGAGCCTCGAATAGAGCTGCGTCTCGGGCAGGTGCTTGTGATCGAAGCCGAGCCCGTAGAGCTCGAAGGACGGCGCGGTGCCCCCCTCGAACTCCGCGATCATGGACTTGCCGCCGCCTGAATAGCCGCTCACCGCGTTGATGGTCACCGGGTAGTCCGAAGGCACCAAGCCCGCATCCACCAGCGGCCGTAGCAGCGCGATCGCGCCGGTCGGATAACAGCCGGGGTTCGTGACTTTTCGCGCCGCGCGGATCTTGTCGGCCTGGTCCGGGGCGAGCTCGGGGAAGCCGTAAACCCAGCCGGGCGCGACGCGATGCGCCGTCGACGCGTCAAGCACCTTGGGCGCGGCCGCCCCCATGGCGTCGATGACCGCAACGGTCTCCTTCGCGGCCGCATCGGGCAGGCAGAGGATGACGAGGTCCACCTCCTCCATCAGCGCCCGCTTGGCAGCGGCATCCTTGCGCAAGTCCGGCGCGATGCTCTTCACCGCCACATCGTCCTGCTGATCGAGCCGGGTGCGAATACCGAGCCCGGTCGTCCCCGATTCGCCGTCGACAAAGACGACGGGCTTCGTGGCCGATTCTGGCGCCGCGCCTTGCGGCCGATTGGTGTCGATGAGGGTCATGGCGTGTTTCCTTCAACCCGTCAGTTCACTGGGAGCCAGAGCTTGCGCATAGTCAAGATGCGGCCGCAGCGCGGTCATGCGTTTCGCGATCGCCTGCGCGGACGGATCGGCCTGCGTGCGAAGCGCGTTCGCGATCGCGACGTGATCTTCGTCCGACTTGTGCTGGTTGAGCTTGAAGCTGCCCTCGATGCTCTCGACCGTCATCTCGATCCCGATGATCGCGGTGAGCAGCATCTCGCGCTTGCGGTCCGACACCTTGTCGAGCTTCCACACCGGCTTCGGCGCGAGCCAGGTCTCGAACGTGTCGCTCAGGCGCTCCACATGGCCGCGCGTGTGATCTCCCGGCACGACCCGCACCGGCCCCGACAGATGCACCGCCTCATACAGCCAGGTCGGCACCTGCTCGGCGGTCGCGTACCAGTCGGGCGACACATAGGCGTCGTGTCCCTGCACCGCGACGAGCCAGGTCCCGCCCTTCTCGGCGATGGCGCCGAGCGGATTTCCGCGCGCCACATGGAATTCGAGCTTCGGCACCTTGCCGTCCTGCTCGATCAGGCGGAACGGCAGCGGCGAGGCGAGCGGGCGGCCGCCATCGCACGCGATCACGAGGCCGAAGCCGCGCGCAGCCGCGAACGCAAGGCTTGCGGCCGGGTGCACCTTGAAGGCGGATTGGGCGTACATGAAACGGTCTCCGGGTTCGGTTTCCACCGGAGACAGGCCTGACGCGGATTTTCAAGGGGGTGCCGCGGAGCCGTCTCCGGCGGCAGGGTTTGATCAGATGCGATCGAACGCCGATGCCGCCTCAAAGGGGCGGCGGCGACGGGTCGTTATGGTCGCATCGGTCATCATGGTGGCGAGCATATAGATGCGCCGCGGCGCTGCGTCAAGCAAACGCCGGCAAGCCTCCTCCCCTCGCCGTCACGGCTCGATCTGGGCCCGCAGACACAGGTCGACCATGATGCCCGCCTCGCTGAGCGCGCCGACGATCTTGGGCAACAGGTAATGCGCGAGAAGGTCGTCGCCGTCGTTGGTGAAATGCACGCCGTCCGCGCTCCGGATCTGCACCGGCCGGCCGGTCCGGTCGGGCGCGTAGACCGAATAGGTCTCAGGTCCCGACGCATGCAGCTTCCACGGCTCGACATAGCGCACATGGGGCGC
>CAYZMR010000589.1:0-2128 GCA_964479515.1 uncultured Hyphomicrobiales bacterium
AAATCCTGTCGCCGGTCGGCGTCTTCTGCACCATGTCGACGAGGCGGCGCCATACGCGCTCGAACGCGTTCATCATGCGGTCGATCTCGGCATCGCTCGGCAGCGGCACCTTGAGCTGAAGCTCGCGCTGGTCGCCCGGCGACGCGAGGCCGGTCACGTCGTTCGGCAGCGGCAGGCCGCGCGCGACCATGTCCTTCTTGAGCGCGCCGTTCTCGCGCTGCAGCCGCGCGATCTCGGCATCGAGCGCCGCGCGCTCGTCCGGCACCGTGTTGCAGGCCCAACCGGTCGCCTGCTTGGAACAGAGCGACACCGCGCCCGTGCGTGTGTCGAGCCGCAGCGTTCCGTCGGCGACCGGGCTGAAGCTGTAGCGCCCATTATCGCTGTCCGGCGTCGCTGTCTGCGCGTGCGCCGCGAGCGCAAGACCCGCGGAAGCTACGACGAGCACGATGATCAGGCGGCGCATGGGTTGCTCCTTGGCGAATTCTCAGCGCGGCGATTCTGGTGGGGTTTTGCGGCGGAGGAGTGGCGGGGAAAGCGCCGAGCCTTCATGCCGCAGTGCACCGAAACGGCTGGGGAAGACGCCTGCGCCGCCGCCGTGCAAACGCCGATAAGCGAGCCAACTCAAAGCATTAGGCGAAGTTCACCAATTCTTGACAGGGGGGGAGGCGCTCAGTATGGTCCGCGCGGTTTCGGGGGCGGCAAAAAGCCCGGTATTTCCTCGACTTCGCGGGTGTGGACGATGTCCGACGACCCACGTGGGCGCGGCGATCCGGATCGACAGTCAGCCGACGAGGCCGCCCTCTCCGCGAGGCTCAAGCGTCTCGGCGAACGGCTGGATCACATCGTTCCGGCCCGATCATCCGATACAGGCCACGCGTCCGGACCGACCTCCGATGCTTCGGGGTTCGCGCGCGGCTTTCGGCTTTCTTCCGAGCTGGTCGCGGGCGTTCTGGTCGGTGCGGGCCTTGGCTGGCTGCTCGATCGCTGGCTCGGGACCTTGCCGTGGGGGATGTTCGTGTTCGCGTTGCTGGGCTTCACCGCCGGCGTGGTCAACGTGGTGCGTTCGGCGGGCGCGGGGTCCGCGGCGGACCACACGATTGAACGCCGGGACCAATAGCGCCGATCCACCGCGGCGCGTGACAGGACGAACGAGACCGAGCCGCTCATGGCCGCCGATCCGATCCACCAGTTCCAGATCACCAAGCTTCTTCCGATCACGACGATCGGCACGAATGACATCGCCTTCACCAATTCGGCGCTGTTCATGCTGGTGAGCGTCGGCCTGATCGGCACGCTGCTGATCGGGATGACGAGCAGCCGCAGCCTGGTGCCCGGCCGGCTGCAGTCGATGGCGGAGCTCTCCTACGAGTTCATCGCCAACACGATACGCAGCACCGCCGGCAGCGAAGGCATGCGGTTCTTCCCGCTGGTGTTCTCGCTGTTCATGTTCATCCTGTTCGCGAACATCCTGGGGCTCCTGCCCTACGCGTTCACGGTGACGAGCCACATCATCATCACGGCCTCGCTCGCGCTGCTCGTGTTCCTCACCGTCGTGATCTACGGCTTCTGGAAGAACGGACTGCGCTTCTTCCGACTGTTCGTGCCGAGCGGCATTCCGATCTTCATCCTGCCACTGGTCGTGTTCATCGAGGTGTTCTCGTTCTTCCTGCGCCCGATCTCGCACTCGGTGCGCTTGTTCGCGAACATGCTCGCGGGTCACATCGCGCTCAAGGTCTTCGCCGGATTCATCGGCCTGCTCGCCGGCTTCGGCGCGCTCGGCTGGCTCGGCTCGGTCATGCCGCTCGGCATGGTGGTCGCGCTGACCGCGCTCGAACTGCTCGTGGCGTTCCTGCAGGCCTACGTGTTCACCATCCTCACCTGCATCTATCTCAACGATGCGATCCACCCGGGCCACTGACGGTCCGCACCCTTCAGCCTCGAAAGGAGCTTTTCTCATGGATCCTCAAGCTGCGAAATTCATCGGCGCCGGCATCGCCTGCATCGGCATGGGCGGCGCCGGCGTCGGCGTCGGCGTTATCTTCGGCCAGTATCTCGCCGCCGCGCTGCGCAACCCGTCGGCCGCGCAGGGCCAGTTCGGCAACCTGATCTTCGGCTTCGCGGTGACCGA
>CAYZMR010000590.1:0-2115 GCA_964479515.1 uncultured Hyphomicrobiales bacterium
TGCAACAGATGATGGAACGGATGCAGGCGGTGATAGCGCTTCGCGCCGATGTCGCGTAGCTCGGCCTCGAGTTCGTCCGGCGTCAGCAGCTTCACAGGCTTATCTCCAGACCGTCGGCGGCGATCTCCCAGCCGGCGGCTTCGACGCTCGCGCGCTCGGGCGAGCCGTCGATCAGCGCAGGATTGGTGTTGTTGATGTGGATGTAAATGCGCCGGTTGCCAAGGCCGGAGAGTGCCGTGAGCGAGCCATCCGCGCCGGTCATTGGCATGTGGCCCATGCGGCGCCCGGTCTTGGTGCCGGTTCCGGACGCGATCATCTCGTCATCGGTGAACAACGTGCCGTCGAACAACACGGCATCCGCCCGGGCGAGCCGCGCGTGCAGTGCCGGCCTCATCGCGGCGGCGCCCGGCACGAAACAGAGCCGCGCGCCTTGCGCCGTGATCTCGACGCCGACATTGGCGCCGGTCTCGGCGTCGGTCTCGACCGCACCGGACTCCAGATAGAGCGGCACCTTGCCGGGCACGACGAACAGCTCGGCCGCAATGCCGCCCGGCAGCGCGAACGGCGTTCCGGGGAGAACGGCGTTGCGCGTCACAACGTCGGGCGCGAGCGCGTTGAACATCGGGTTGTCGCCGAGGGCGGCGAGTGTTTCGGCCGTGGCGTGGATCGCGAACGGCTGACGCTCGCGCAGATTGAGGAGGCCGGCGGTCTGATCGATCTCGCCGCCGGTCAGCACCACCGCGCCGATCGGGCTCATGCGCGATGCACCCCGCGGATGCAGTGCTGGCGTGGCGGTGAGCTGAGCGCGCAGGTCGGGCGCGGCGTTGAAGAGCGTCCAACATTCACGGTCCGCCGAAACGGCGAGGCTCGCCTGCGTGCGGGCGGAAACGCGCGGATCGCCATCCCAAGCGAGCGTGCACACGCGACAGCGGCAATTCCATTGCGGGAATCCACCACCGGCCGCGGCACCGAGCACGATGGCGGTGATACGCGCCACGAGCCCCTCAGGCGGGGCTCGGGCCCAATACCAAGAAGTCTAGGATCAGAATTCGGCCGGCAGATAGCCGTTGATCTCAAGGCCGATGCAAATCTCGACGAGCGTCGGGGTGGTCCAGGCCATGATTTCCTCCTCGGATTATTCCGGCTGCCCAAGGCAGATGCAGACAGAGTATTAAAGGGGCTCCGAGAGCGCAACTGCCATCCGGCGCCACGCACTCACTACCCCGTTACTCGTTAACACATTGGTAAAATTACGGAATTGCTATCCTGTCATCATGCCGGCGGACTCGGCGGCTTCTCCAGCCCACCGAGATCCGGTTCACCGACGCGCGCCAGGATCGCGGCACGTGCCGCATCGCGCAGCGCCAGCATCGCGGAGAAATCGGTGCCGGAAGGTATGATCGGCTCGCCGATCGCGACGCTGATCGGCGTCCGGCGCGGAAACCATTGATCGCCGCGCAGCATCGTGCGCGTGCCGCGCAGCGCGCCCGGCACGACCGGCAACCCGGTCTCAGCCGCGACCTTGAAGGCGCCGAGATAGAAGCCGAGCAGGCCGGCGCGGCGCGTGAACGTGCCCTCCGGGAAAAACACGAACAAGCGGCCGCGGCGCGCCATGTCAGTCACTGCCTGCGCATCGGCGAGGCTTGCCGCGGCGTCGAAGCGCTCGACGAACTGGACCCCGAGCCGACGCAGCAACGCGCCGGCGAAGAACTGCTCGGACAATTCCTTCTTCGCCACGAACGCGGGCTCCCCGGGCAGCACCGCCGCGAGCACGATAGCGTCGGTGTAGCTTGCGTGATTGAACACGATCACGGCGTTGCCATCCGGGATGTGTTCGATGCCCTCGACCGTCACCGGTATCCCGACCGCCGCAAGCGCACCGCGCGCGATGGCACGCAGCGCCGCCCAGCGCATCGACAGCGTTGGCAAAGTCACCGCCGCGATCCAGGCCAGCAGGAAGCCGAGCGCGATGACGAGCCACCACCAGGCGGCATACAGCGTATCGCCGATCATGCGGGCGATGCGCGAGACCGATCGCCCCGCGCTCGACAATGAGAGACGCACGATCTGCCACCACAGCGCATGCTGCTTCGCGTCGGTGCGGCCGGTCTCGTA
>CAYZMR010000591.1:0-2110 GCA_964479515.1 uncultured Hyphomicrobiales bacterium
GCCTCGTTTGCCGGCAGCGCCTTGCCGAACAGATAGCCTTGACCCTCGATGCATCCGTTCGCCTTGAGGCAGGCGAGCTGCTCGGCGTTCTCCACGCCTTCGGCGGTGGTGGTGAGTCCGAATCCGTTGGCGAGGCCGATGACGGCGCGGACAATCACGAGGCTGTCCGGGTCGGTGCCGAGCCGCTGCACGAAGCTGCGGTCGATCTTGATCTTGTCGAGGTGCAGCGAGAGCAGCTGCGACAGCGTCGCATAGCCGGTGCCGAAGTCGTCGAGCGCGACGCGCACGCCGGCCCGGCGGAGCTCGTCGATGATCCGCTGCGCCATCTCGATGTTGTCGACCAATGCGCTCTCGGTGATTTCGAGTTCGAGGCGCTGGGGCCTGAACCCGGTCTTGCCGAGAATGGACAGAATGCGCAGGCCGAGCTGCGGATTGTGCAACTGTACCGGCGAGATGTTGAACGCGAGGATCGTTTCGTCGGGCCAGGCGCCCGCATCGCGGCAGGCTTGATGCAGCAGCTTGTCGGAGAGTTCGCCGATCAGGCCGCATTCCTCCGCGATCGCGATGAACTCGAGTGGGTTGATCGTCTCGCCATTATTGCACCAGCGCGCAAGCGCCTCGAAACCGATGATGCGATTGCCGTCGAGCGAAACCAGCGGCTGATAGTGCGGGACGACCGTGCCTGCCGCGATCGCGGTGCGCAGGTCCCGTTCGATGCGGATGCGCCGTTCCACATGCGCGTCCATGTCCGGCGCGAAGAAGCAGACATGCGACCGGCCCATGGCCTTGGCTCGGTAGAGCGCAAGATCGGCGCGGCGGATCAGCTCGTCCTGCTCGGTTCCATTCTCCGGCGATACCGCGATGCCGACGCCCACGCCCACGGAAGCCGTGATGCTTCCGAACCTGAAAGGCTCGGCGACAGCCCCGATGATGCGACGGGCGAGCCCGGCGGGACCGTCGAGCGAGGCAACCTTCGTTGCGATGACGCCAAACTCGTCGCCGCCCAGCCGCGCGAATACCGTTCCGGAGCGGAGCACCTCCGAGACGCGATTGGTGAATTCGATCAGGGCCTGATCACCGGCGAAATGGCCATACGCGTCGTTGATGCCCTTGAATCCGTCGAGGTCGAGCATGAGCACGGCGATGGGATGCCCGCCGGAATGGGGTTTCAGGATCTCGTCGAGCTTCTCGTTGAAGAAGCGCCGGTTCGGCAACCCGGTCAGCGGGTCGTGCCGCGCGAGCTTTTGGGCTTCGTCCTCGGCGGCGCGGCGCGCCTTGATCTCCTTGGACAAGTCCATCAGGCGGCGATAGCCGTAAACGAGCATCGCCACGCTGATCAGCGCCGCCACGAGCAGGAGGTCATCCACGTCCCAGTCTTGATGGTTCTGGGCGAAGTGGAAAACCACGGTGGGAACATCGGCGTAGTTCGATACGAGGTAGGCGATCAACGCCAAGCCGAAGATGACGAGGGCATCGCGGATATCGCGGCGGTGCCAGTCGATCTTGCGCAGGAGCGCGCCCGCTCTCGTATGTCCCGCAAACGGGTTCGACCAAGTCACAACGCGCGCGCCTCCACAACTCTAGCTTAGGCGCTTGCTCATGAACGAAGAGGCGTTGCCAAGACCCTAATTTGAATAACAATGGACATCCGGTAAAACACGTAACGCGACGATTGCGTTTGTTCATTTCCTGCCATGGGGCGCAACGCGCACGTCCACCGCGCCGCGGGCGTGACATCCGGACGCACGCCTGCTACCTGCGCTGCCACCGTCTGGAAACGCCATGCCCGACCTCCTGCTTGAGCTGTTCTCCGAGGAAATCCCCGCGCGCATGCAGGCGCGGGCCGCGGAGGATTTGAAGAAAATGGTCACCGACCGGCTAGTCGATGCCGGGCTCGTCTATGAGGGCGCCAAGGCCTTCGCGACGCCGCGCCGCCTCGCGCTCACCGTGCAGGGCGTGCCCGCGCGGCAACCCGACTTGAAGGAAGAACGCAAGGGTCCCCGCGTCGGCGCGCCCGAAGGCGCGATCGCGGGCTTTCTCAAGGCCGCGGGACTCGCCTCGATCGACGAAGCGAAGATCCAGCGCGATCCCAAGAAGGGCGACTTCTACA
>CAYZMR010000592.1:0-2107 GCA_964479515.1 uncultured Hyphomicrobiales bacterium
GCGCGGCGATCGGCGAAGGCGCGCAGGTGGTGGCGGCGTTGCACGGATATCTGGCCGCGGCGCGCTGAGCGAGACAAGCGGGTCGGATCGAGCGCGCGGGACCCACGGTCCGGGCGGCGTATCGTTCATTGCTGCCGAAGCAAGGCGCGTGCGATTCCTTCTCCGATCAGGAGCCACGCGTCCTGCGCTTGCGGCCGCTCGCCGTCGAGCTGAAGGCTGAAGCCCGCGTGAGGCCCGCTGGCGGCGACCGGGCCGATGCCACCCGGCGCACCCCTCGGCTTCGGATCGGGGGTCAGGATCGAGCCGCCGTCGCGCACCGGATTAATCACGGTGCCAGGACCCGTCTGGCCCTTGGGCGCCGCGCCGCCGACCTCGGACGGCGTCCCGTCCCCACGCGTTGGATTGATGACCGAGTCCCGGCCGAGCTTGCCCATGACCGGTACCAGGCCGTCATCGCCGTCGACGAAATGCGCCATCTGGGAGAAGTCGGCACGAATCGGATCGCCCGAATTCGTCAGGCGACGCACCGCCCGCCGATCGGGCATCCACCCGATCGGCAGATGCTGCGCGCCGTGACGCGGAGTGTCCGACGGGTCATCGCCGTCGAAGTCGAAGACGCCCCGGTTCTCCTCGCCGCTATCGGGACCGCCCTCCGTAGGCGTGCCGTCGTCGTCATCAGGCGTCGCGGGCTCGGGTTCTTGCGGTCCCGGCGTCGACGGTTGCACAGCCGCTGGAGTCGCGGGGGCCGACGGCGTGCCGGTGTTCTGACCATCGCCGGGCGAGGTCGAAGGTTCGCTCGGCGAGGTTCCGCTCGAGGTCCCGCCCGAGCAGAGCAGCGTCCCGAAGCCGACGCCGACGATTCCACCAAGCACTCCTCCGACAATGCCGCCAGCCGGATTCCGCGTCGCGACCGTGCCGACGATCGTTCCGACGATCGTGCCGATGCCGGCAGCCTCGGCAATGCAGACGTTCTCCTTGGCCTTCTTGACGGTTTCGGGGCTTGCGTCCAACACCCTCGCGACCGTCGATCCGATGTCAGAGCCCTGCTTGATCGAATTCACACCGACAGAAGAGATCAGTCCGTTGAACTCGTCCAGGGTGATCCCGCTGATCGATCGGCTTTGGCTGTCGGAGAACAATGCGATCGGCATTCCGCCGCCCAGATGATCGATGCCATTCGGCAGGCTCGATAACAGCGAGAACCCGCGCGTCAGCGTGTCACTTCCATTGAATTGCAAGATGCTCATGCCGGAGAGAAAGACGGACTCAATCCCGTCGAGGGACTGCCGATCAGCGGCGAAATTGACGACGGTCCGCGCCTTGATCAGGCCCTGGGTTCGCGAGCTGCTGACCAGGTCGGCTATGCAGGACGTCAAGCTGTCGTGATATAGATTTCTCGCGGATGCGGACGACAGCCGATTGAGCTCCGCAAAATATATCGTCGGCTTGCCGTGCGTGATCAGATCGAGATCGACCAGGCGCTGCAGCGCGATGTCGATCGGAAAGTACTTCAGTTCTCCGTATCGGTTCTGTGCCACGACTTCATCCGGTTGCAATACGGGGGGAAGTCGCAATTTGGATTTCGGTACGAGGCCGGCTGTCGCTTTCGTGATGGCATCCGATGGCACGCTGTTCTCCATGATCTTCAAGCCGGCGGGGAGGCACACAGTCTCTGACTGTGCTCGCCCCAGAGCACGTCCATAGCGACGGTAGCACGTGAGTTCCGAAATCGTGAGCATCGCGCGATTGCGCTCCGGCTTTGGAGCAACCGAACAAACGATCCGCGACCGACGCGGGTTGCGCGCAACATCGGCCGCATGGACCAGACGAAGCCGAATGGCTAAGTTTGCAGCGGGCGAACACAAGAACACAGCGGAGGAATCCATGGATCGGCGCGACTTCGTTGCGCTCGCGACATTTGGCACGCTGGCGGCGCTAAGCGCCCGACCGGCGTCCGCGCAGACCTGGCCGCAACGCAATGTACGGTTCATCTTGCCGCTCGGCCCGGGCTCGGGCGTCGACATCGGGGCGCGGCTGTTCGCCGATCGGCTCTCGGCGAAATGGGGCAAGCCGGTCGTGGTGGAAAACCGCCCCGGCGGCGACGCGA
>CAYZMR010000593.1:0-2104 GCA_964479515.1 uncultured Hyphomicrobiales bacterium
TCGATCCCGATGCCGTCAACGGGCCGGTGAACTCCGCGATGATGAGTTTCGGATCGTAGACCTGCGCGACGACAACGATTTCCTTGAGCTTCAGCACGATCGGCGGCTGCGTGTCCTTGAGCTCCGCGCCGGCGTCGATACAGCGCACCTCGATACGGAACGGATAGCCGCCGAACGTCTCGGTGCCGCAGGTGAACACGCGCCCGGCCTTCGCCTGCTGGGCGCGCCAGTCCTCGACTTGGGCCCGGGCGCTACGCGCCGCGAACACCCAGAACCCGCTCCAGGCCGCCGCCAGCACCAGCACGAGAATCAGCGGCGCGAAGATCGGCCAGCGTCGCGGACGCGGTGCAAGCTCTGCGTGATAAGTCATCTCGGATCGCGACATGATATGCGGCTGGCTTGGCGGCCCGATGTGGCCCTATCAAGGCACCGAGGGGCAATTGCACCCGCCGTCTGGGACTGTTAGGCGAACCGATCACGCCGCCGCTGTCAACGCCTTCGGCACGATCGATGGACACGCGCTTCGACCACGCGAACGAAGATCTCTGGGTTTTCGGCTACGGTTCGCTGATCTGGCGGCCGGGGTTCGACCACCTCGAACGCCTGCCGGCGCGGCTGACCGGCGCGCATCGCGGGCTGTGCGTGTTTTCGCACGTGCATCGCGGCACGCCGGAGAAGCCGGGTCTCGTGCTCGGCCTCGATCTCGGCGGCGCATGCCGCGGCATCGCGTATCGGGTCGCGGCCTCGCGGCGCGCCGAGACGCTTGCCTACCTGCGCGCGCGCGAGCAGGTGACCATGGTCTACCGCGAGACCGTGCGCAGCGTGGCGCTGCTGAGCGATCCCGAGCGGCGGGTCTCGGCGGTCTGCTACATGGTCGATCGCGGTCACCCGCAATATGCCGGGCGGCTCGACCTTGCGACGCAGCTCCATCTGGTGCGCCAGGGCCACGGCCAGTCCGGCGCCAACCGCGACTACGTGCTCTCGACCGTGAACGCGCTCGAAGCGCTCGGGCTCTACGACCGCGATCTGCACCTGCTCGCCGAGCGGCTGCGCGGCGCGCATGAGGCGCAAGCCGCCTCATCGTGAAGCCGCGGCGAGCTCTGCCTCCCCCTCTGCGATCAGCCGCGCGGTCGCGGTCTCGATCGTGTGCTGCAGCCGCGCCGTGAACGTCTCCTTGTCGAGCCCCGGCGGGATTGGATCGAGCACCTCGAGGCGAATCGTCCCCGGATAACGCAGAAATCTGCGGCGCGGCCAGAACAGGCCGGAGTTGAGGGCGACCGGCAGGCACGGTGTGTGGGCTTCCGCATAAAGGTGCACCACGCCGTATTTGTAGGCCGGCTCGGCCTTGGGTGCGCGCCGCGTGCCTTCCGGAAAGATGATGATCTGCCGGCGCTGAGCGAGCGCCACGCGCGCGCCCTCGGTCATGCTCGCCAGCGTCTGGCCGCGCGCGCCCCGGTTGACCGCGATCATGCCGCCCTTGATAAGATACCAGCCGAACAGCGGGATCCACTGCAGCTCGCGCTTGAGGATGAAGGTCGGATCGTCAAGCAGCGGAAGCAGCGCGAACGTCTCCCACACCGACTGGTGCTTGGCGGCGACGATCAGCGCGCCCGGCGGGATCTTCTGCACGCCGCGATACTCGACCCTGATGCCGGCGATGAGGCGTAGCAGAGCGTTGCTCGTGCGCCCCCATGACTTCGCCACCGCGATGATGCCGGCACGCGGCATGAAGAACGTCGGCAGCGCGGCGATCAGATGGATCACGAGGTTGAGATAGAACAGCGCGTTGAAGACGATCGACCGCAGGATCAGCACGAGCGCGCGTCCCGGTGCGAGTCGCAGCGCGGATCTCGGCGAGGCATCGTCAGCTCTTGGAGTTCTTCGGCGCGGCGCGAATGGCACTGACGTCGACCGCGGCGAGCGGCTCGATGCGCACCCGTAGCAGCGCGAAAACATACTTTGCATATTCGGAGAAGATCAGCTTCGCCGTCGGGGCGCTCGTCCACCAGGGTTCGCTGCGCAGCCGATCGGTCACGACTGGAAACGGCACCAGCACGATGTCCGGCATCTGCTGGCCGAGCTCCACCATGCTGCGCGGCATGTG
>CAYZMR010000594.1:0-2091 GCA_964479515.1 uncultured Hyphomicrobiales bacterium
CTGATGACCTCGGTGCTGATGACGCCGGACGGCAAGACCGTCGAAGCCGAAGCCGCCCACGGCACGGTCACGCGCCATTATCGCGAGCATCAGAAGGGCCGCGCGACCTCGACCAACTCGATCGCCTCGATCTTCGCCTGGACGCGGGGCCTTGCGCATCGCGCCAAGCTCGACGACAACCCCGCGCTCGCGAAATTCGCCGGCACGCTGGAGAACGTCTGCGTCGACACGGTTGAGGCGGGCTTCATGACCAAGGACCTGGCGCTGCTCGTCGGCCCCGACCAGAAGTGGCTCTCCACCACCGGATTCCTCGACAAGGTCGACGAGAACCTGAAGAAGGCGATGGCGTAGCAGCGCATCTGCCGATGTCGTGTGTGGCGGGCGGTGTGGCGGAGAACCGCCGCACCTGCTAAATTCACCACATGAACATCGCGTTGCAGCGGGTCATGACCGTGGCGGACTATCTCGCCTGGGCCGACACCCAGAACGAGCGCCGACGCACGGAATTGATCAACGGCCAAGTCGTCGCAATGGCGCCCGAGCGGATCGGTCATATCGAGGTCGAGCTTGCGGCGGCCGTCGCTTTGAAAAGCGCGGTTTCGCGCGCAGGACTCTCATGTCATGCCCTGGGTGACGGCGCGACGGTACGTATTGACGAATATACGGCTTACGAGCCGGACGCGCTGGTCTATTGCGGAGATCGCCTCCCGCGCGGCTCCCTCATGGTGCCGACTCCGGTCATCGTCGTAGAGGTCATCTCCCCGACCACCGCGCACGTCGATACCAGCGCCAAGCTTATTGGCTACTTCAAGTTACCAAGCGTCCGGCATTATCTTGTCGTCGATCCGGATACGCAGACGATAACGCACCACGCCCGAGGTCCAACCGGAACAATGGAAACACAGCTCGCCTCGGCGGCATTGCTCCGTCTCGACCCGCCCGGCATTGAACTTGCGATCGCGGACTTGTTTGACTGAGCGAGCGCGCAGCCGCACGCGGCGCGCTCGCGTATTGCAGGAGACCCCACATGAAGGACTCTCGTCTGACCCGTTCATTGGCAGCCGCCGCTGTTCCCGTGCTGATGGCTCTGGCTTCGGCATCGGGGCAACCGCTTCCCGCCGCCATCGCGGCGCCGGGCGAGACGGTCGTTGCGACCTACCACGCCGAAGGCGCGCAGGTGTACGAGTGCAAGGTCAACAGCGACGGCAGGCTCACCTGGACGTTCCGCGAGCCGATCGCGACCCTGCTGCTCGACGGCAAGACGATCGGCCGCCACTACGCCGGACCAAACTGGGAGAACGCGGACGGCAGCGCGGTCGTCGGCAAGGTCGCGGCCAGCGCGCCCGGCGTGACGCCGAAGGACATTCCGTGGCTCAAGCTCGACGTGATCGCGAGCCGTGGTGCCGGCGCGTTGAGCGGCGTGACGACGGTGCAGCGGATCAACACGATGGGCGGCCGCTACGACGGCGTCTGCGACAAAGCCGGCACCTTCTACAGCGCGCCCTATTCGGCGGACTACGTGTTCCTGAAGAAGGGCAGCTAGCTCGCGCGGTCGGGCGGCAGGTCGCCGCCATCGACCTCCTCGGTCAGGATGTCGCCGCGCGGCGCGATCAGATCGCGGCCGAGCTTGTGCTTGACCATCTCGCGCATGCGCGCGGCAAGGCGCGGCTCGCGCTCCATCAGCGCGTGCAGGTCGCGCGCCTCCAGCACCAGGAGGTTGGTGCGCGTCAGCGCACTCACGGTCGCCGAACGCCGCGCGCGGCGCAGCACCGCGACCTCGCCGAAGAAATGGCCGACGCCGAGCCGCATCGATTTATCCGCCAGTTCGATCTCCACCTCGCCCGCGGCGATGAAATACATCGAATGGGCGGCCTCGCCGCGCCGCACGATGACGGCGCCCGGCTCGGCGGTCTGCGCCCGCAGGAGCTGCATGATGTCGGCGATGTCGCCGGCTTCGAGCTCGGCGAACAGCGGCACCTTCGCCACCATGCCCCAGGTAACCACGAAGTCGCGCCGATGGATCTGCTCGGAGAAGGCCGTCGCGATGATGCCGACCGGCAGCGCCACCATGATGAGGCCGCAGAAGATGGT
>CAYZMR010000595.1:0-2082 GCA_964479515.1 uncultured Hyphomicrobiales bacterium
GCTCTCTCCGCCTCCCTCCCCCTGAAAGGAGGAGGTAAAGCGCGGCGCCCTACGCCGCGGCTTCCTCGCCGCGATAGCGCGCGATCATCTCGGGGAGTTCGCACGGCGGGCGCGGCGCGCTCACGAGATAGCCCTGCATCTCGGTGCAGCCGGCGCGGCGCACCAGCTCGAGCTGCTCGACGGTCTCGATGCCCTCGGCGGTGGTCTCGATGCCGAGGCTCGCGCCGAGTGAAGCGATGGCGCGGATGATCGAGGCCGAGTCGCGGTTGCGCTCGATGTCCTTGATGAAGGACCGGTCGATCTTGATCTTGTCGAACGGGAAGCTGCGCAGGTAGCTCAGCGACGAATAGCCGGTGCCGAAATCGTCCATCGAGATGCGCACGCCGAGCGCGCGCAACTGGTGCAGCATGGACACGATCGCCTCATCGTCCTGCAGCAGCACGGCTTCGGTGATTTCGAGCTCGAGCCGGCGCGGTGGCAGGCGCGCCGCCGCGAGTGCGTGCGTCACGGTCGCGACCAGGGAGCGATTGCGGAACTGTACCGGCGAGAGATTGACCGCGACCTTGATCGCACCCGGCCAGCGCGCGGCCTCGGCACAGGCATGACGCAACACCCATTCGCCGAGCGGCACGATCAGGCCCATCTCCTCGGCGAGCGGGATGAATTCCGACGGCGGTACCGCGCCGCGCTCCGCATGGGTCCAGCGCAGCAGCGCCTCCATGCCGATCAGCTCGTTGGTGGCAAGATTGATCTGCGGCTGATAGACGAGCGAGAACTCGCCGGCGGCGAGCGCATGGCGCAGGTCGAGCTCGAGCGCGCGGCGCGCCTGGATGCGCGCATCCATGTCCTGCTCGAAGAAGCGGAACGTACCGCGGCCTTCGGCCTTGGCGCGATAGAGCGCGAGATCGGCGCACTTCATCAGGTGGTCGGCCGCGGTGCCGTCCTGCGGCGCCATCGCGACGCCGATGCTCACGCCGGTATTGATCTCCTGCTCGTCGATGATCACCGGCTCGGACAGGATCTCGACCAGGCTCCGCGCCAGCACCTCGGCGCTGCGCGCGGTCGCATTGCATTGCAGCACCGCGAACTCGTCGCCGCCGAGCCGCGCGACGGTATCGCCCTCGCCGACCGCGCCGCGCACCCGTTCCGCGATGGCGCCGAGCAACCGGTCGCCGATCGCATGGCCGAGCGTGTCGTTGATGGCCTTGAAATTGTCGAGGTCGAGATAGAACACCGCCATCGTCTCGCCCTGCGCCTCGACGCGCGCCAATCCCTCCGCCATCTTCTCGCGCAGCAGCACGCGATTGGGCAGGTCGGTGAGCGCGTCGTGGCGCGCCATGTGGGCGATGCTTTCCTCCGCGCGATGACGTTCGGTGATGTCCTCGTAGATCGCGACCAGCCCGCCCTGCGCCATGCGCTGGTGCGTCACCTTGATGATGCGGCCATTGGCGAGATGGCGCAGCGCGATCATGTCGCCGGCGTTGAGCGCCTGCACGTAGCCGGCATAGAGGTCGTCGCTCGTTAAGCCGGCATGGCGGAAATTGCCGAGCGCGATGCTGTGCTCGAGAACCTCGCGCATGGTCACGCCGGGCTTCACGACGTCGGGCGACATGCCGAAGATCTCGACATAACGCCGGTTGCACACGATCAGCCGCATCTGCGCGTCCAACATCGCAAGACCATGCGTCATGTTGTTGAGCGCCACGTCGAAGCGACGGTACTGTTCCTTGAGCTCGTCGGCGGCGCGCTCGCGCTCGGTGATGTCCTCGAACGTGCCGACCCAGCCGCCATTCTCCATCGGCCGGTGACGTACCGCGATCAGCCGGCCGTTCGAGAGCCGACGATGCACCACCGGCTCGCGGTCGACGGTCATGCGGCGCCTAAAGTCTTCGTAGAACTCCTCGGGACTCTGCGTCGAGGTGTGCACGCCGTGCGCCAGGCTGTGGCGGACCAGGTCGATCGCCGGCGTGCCGGGGCGAGCGTCGTCCTGCGTCATTCCGTAGATCTCGAGATAGCGTCGGTTGCGCACGACCACGCGCCAGTCCTTGTCGAACACGCAGATGCCGTGCGCCATGTTCTCCA
>CAYZMR010000596.1:0-2080 GCA_964479515.1 uncultured Hyphomicrobiales bacterium
GGCAAGGAATTATCAGCCTTAACATTTAACGTTAATCGGCGCTTAAATATTAGCTGAGACCATCCCCTGCATCGTGCTTCGGGCCGTCGTCCGTCGGCTCATCGGTTCGAGAGGATGGAGTCATGCGCAGTTTGAAAGTAGCTTTGTTTGCCGGCGTGGCGATGGCCGCCGCCGTCAATGCGGCGGGTGCCGCGGATCTTCCCCCCATCATGCAGCCGCGCCCGATGGCGCCGGTCCAGGTCGAAGAGTTCACCGGCGGCTGGTATCTGCGCGGCGACATCGGCGCCGGCGTGCAGCAGTTCACCGAATTCGATCACACGCAGACCAATCCGGCGTTCGTCTGGCCGGCGAGCTGGCGCATCGACCAGAAGGACGCGGGCGACGCGTTCTTCATCGGCGGCGGTATCGGCTATCAGTGGAACTCGTGGCTGCGCTTCGATGCGACGGCGGAATATCGCGCCAAGTCGCAGTTCACGGCGATCGGCAGCTATACCGAGTTTTGCCCGGGCGGCCGCTGCTTCGATCGCTACGAAGGCAACCATTCGGCCCTCGTCCTCATGGCCAATGCCTATGTCGATCTCGGCACCTGGTGGTGCCTGACCCCGTTCATCGGCGCCGGCGCCGGCATGGCGCGCCACACCTTCAGCGGCCTGACCGACGTCGGCTACATCTCCGACGGCACCACCGGCTTTGGTTATGCGTCGACCGAGACCTCGCAGTGGAAGTTCGCCTGGGCGCTGCATGCCGGCGTCGCCTACAACGTGAATCAGAACTTCAAGGTCGAGTTCGCCTACCGCTACATCAACTTCGGCAACATCAACACCTCGATCATCGACTGCGCGTCGGCGGGTTGCGCGACCGGCGGCGGTCCGACGGCCTTCTACACGCTGCGCAACTTCGACTCGCAGGACTTCAAGCTCGGCATGCGCTGGATGCTCACGCCCGACGTGCAGCAGCCGATGTACATGCCGCCGCTGGTGCGCAAAGGCTGATCGCTCGAACCTACGGACGTTTCGGACGTCGACGGCGCGGGTCACTCCCGCGCCGTCGTCGTTTGTGCCGCCGGCGGTAGGCGGCTCCCTCCGGCGCCGCGCACGGCTAACGCTCCATTAAGGTTAATGCCTGATGATCGTTGGCACCTCGGCGATTGCGCGGCGAGGGAACAAGAGGTCCGTCATGCGTCGTATGCGTTGGCTGATGTGCGCGTTCATCGTCGCGGGTTGCGCCCAGGGCGCGGCGGCGGCGGACATGCCGCTCCTGCGCGGCTCGAACACGTTCGATGTCGGGCCGCAGGTCCGCTGGGACGGCGTCTATTTCGGCGCGCAGGTCGGCTACAGCGTCGCCGGCGCGGACTTCACGAACGCGACGGGTTCGCTTTCGGCGTTGATCACGGGTTTGCCGTTCTTGACCACCACGTCGACGCCGCTCGGCACCGATGACAAGCCGAGCGCCCATTTCGGTGGGTTCGTCGGCTACAACACCGTGTGGGACGGCGCGGTCCTCGGCGTGGAGGCCAACTACAATCACTACAACGCCCAGATGACCTCGACGAACATCATCGGCGGCAGCTATCTCGCGGCGGACGGCAACACTTATCCCTACAGCGCGAATGGTACCGCGAACGTCCGCGTCACCGATGTCGGCACGTTCCGCGTGCGCGGCGGCTGGGCCACCGGCAATTTCATGCCCTACGGATTTGTCGGCCTCGCGGTCGCGCGTGCCGAGATCGACCGGTCCGTGACCGCGACGTTCTCGCCGCCGCTCGGGCTTCCCGCGCCCCCGGCCGTGACGTTCGGCACCAGCCAGACCGGGCAATTCGCCTATGGATGGACGGCCGGCGTCGGCCTCGACATCGCGCTGATGAGCAACTTCTTCCTGCGCGCCGAATACGAATACATTCAGTTTGGCGATTTCCAGCAGGTGAACATACACATGCACAATGCACGTGTCGGCGCCGCGGTGAAATTCTAAGGCCCCGCGCGCAACAGTGTCGACAGCGTAACGATCGCTTGACGGCCGCCGAGGTCTCGCCTATCTGCCGGGGCGGGACACCTCTCCCCAACGAGAGGCTTCTATCTGG
>CAYZMR010000597.1:0-2079 GCA_964479515.1 uncultured Hyphomicrobiales bacterium
TGTTTCCACCACCTGATTTTGAGTCAGGCGCGTCTACCAATTCCGCCACAGGGGCCCGTTAGCCGGGATATAACGCCGTTCCGGGCGGGTCAACGACCGGGCGGCCGGGTGGTGGCACCGGGTTTTGGATCAAGCGAAAAGTAACGATAAATGCTCGCACGTCTGACTGAGTGTTGCCGGAGCGCCCCCGTCGTGGTGGCGGCGCTTGTCGTCGCCGCCGTTGGCGCCGCCGCGATCGCGGGGGCTTGGTTCTTCGAGCTCGTCCTTGGGCTGCGGCCGTGTCCGCTCTGCCTGGAGCAGCGCCTGCCCTACTACATCGCGATCCCGCTGGCGCTCGTGATCGCGGCCGCGGCATGGCGCCGCGCCCCGCGCCCCGCAGTGGTCGGAGGCCTGGTCGTGCTCGCGCTGTTGATGCTGTGGGATACAGGCCTCGCCGTCTATCACGCCGGCGTCGAGTGGAAGCTGTGGGCGGGCCCGATCGAATGCTCGGGGCCGGCCGACCTCGGCCCCGCCTCGGATTTCATGCGGCGGCTGCAGAATGCCAGCGTCGTCCGCTGCGACGAAGCGGCGTGGCGTTTCCTCGGGATTTCGCTCGCCGGCTACAACGCGCTGATCGCGGGCGCGCTCGCCGTCGTGGCGACGGTTGGCGCCATCGCAACGTGGCGCAAGCCCTAGGGCTCGAGCTCGGTATCCCAATAGAGATAGTCGAGCCAGCTATCGTGCAGATAGTTGGGCGGAAACAGCCGTCCATTGCGGTGCAGCTGCTGCACGCTCGGCTGGAACGGCATCTGCGAGGGCCACATCTCGGCCTCGGCCGGCGTCAGGTTGCCCTTCTTCAGATTGCAGGGCGAGCACGCCGCGACGACGTTGTCCCACATCGTCAACCCGCCGCGCGAGCGCGGCAGCAGGTGGTCGAAGGTGAGATCGTCGCGCGAGCCGCAGAACTGGCAGGAGAAGCGGTCGCGCAGGAACACATTGAAGCGCGTGAAGGCCGGGTGGGTCGAAGGCTTCACATAGGTCTTGAGCGAGACCACGCTCGGCAGCTTCATCTCCAGGCTCGGCGAGTGCACCGCCTTGTCGTATTGCGCGACGATGTTCACGCGCTCGAGGAAGACGGCCTTGATGGCGTCCTGCCACGACCACAGCGACAGCGGGTAATAGCTCAGCGGCCGGAAGTCCGCGTTGAGAACCAGCGCGGGCCATCCACTAGCAGGTACATGCGCGTTCAAGGCAGTCCCTCGTCCTCCTTCACGCCGCCGCGAAGCGGCAATCCCCATAGTCTACAGGGAGCGTGACCGGATTGTGAAGCAGGGCGAGGCGGTTAGGCCGTCACACGGGATCAGCCGACCGTGGCGAGCCGGCGCGCCAAGAATTCGCCGCCATGGCGCAGCCCTTCGCCGTCGATGCCGTGGCCAACACCTTGAGACAGATGCCATTCGACCGGCACGCCGAAGGCCGCGAGTGCTTGCGTCGAATGAAACAGCGCCTGTGCCGGAATGAGCTCGTCGGCGTCGCCATGGATCATCAGCACCGGCGGGCGCGCGGTCACCTGCGGCGCGTAGCCCTCGACGTCCGAATCACCCTTGAGCACCAGCATCCCGGAGTATCCGACGATCGCGGCCGGCGCCGTCTTGCGGCGCAGCCCGACGTGCAATGCCATCATGGTGCCTTGGGAAAAGCCGACCAGGGCGAGCGTAGACGGCGGCAGTTTCTGGCGCGCAAGCTCGGCGTCAAGGAACCGCTCGAGCACCGGCGCCGCCGCATTCACGCCGTCCCAGCGCTCGTCGGGGTTGCGGAAGGTGAGCGGAAACCACTCGCGTCCCATCGGCGCCTGCCCGCAGGGGCGCGGCGCGTGCGGCGCCACGAACGCCGCGTTCGGCAGCAGGTTCTGCCAGGCCTTGCCGATCTCGATCAGGTCGTTGCCGTCGGCGCCGTAGCCGTGCAGGAAGACGACGAGCTGGCGTGCGGAGCCGCTTTTCGGCGCAAGACGCGGACCGTCGAGTTCACCGGCCATTGGACTTTCGCTTCCGTGTCGCGGGTTTCTTGGCGGCCGGTGCCTGAATCAGCACGCCTTCGCGG
>CAYZMR010000598.1:0-2072 GCA_964479515.1 uncultured Hyphomicrobiales bacterium
CCGAGGTGATCGAGAAATTCGGCGTGCCGCCCGAGAAGGTCATCGAGGTGCAGGCCCTGATCGGCGACTCGACGGACAACGTGCCGGGCGTGCCGGGCATCGGCGTGAAGACCGCCGCGCAGTTGATCGGCGAATACGGCGATCTCGAAACGCTGCTCGCTCGCGCCGGAGAGATCAAGCAGCAAAAGCGACGCGAGAGCCTGATCGAGCACGCCGAGAAGGCGCGCATCTCGAAGGTGCTGGTCACGCTCGACCAGAATGTGAAGCTCGACGTGCCGCTGGCAGACCTCGCGGTGCACGAGCCGGACTACACGCGCCTGATCGCGTTCCTGAAGCAGATGGAATTCTCCACGCTGACCCGACGCGTGGCGGAGTTCTCCAGCGTCGATGCCGGCGCGATCAGCCCGTCGCCGGCCACCGCGCCGAAGACGGACCGTCCGGCTGCCGCGACGTCTTCGGCGTCGACTTCCCCCGGCCTGCCGCTCACAGGCGGCGGAATGACACCAAAGCCGCGCCCGGGCGCGGCGGAGCCGGTCGTCCTCGGGACGCCACAGGTGCTGGCGGCCTCCCGCGTGGAAGCGGCGCGGGCGAGCAAGATCGAGTTGCCGCGGTACGAGATTGTGCGCAGCTTGGATCGGCTGCAGGCCTGGATCGCGCGCGCCTACGATTTCGGCACGGTGGCGATCAACATCGAGACACTGGGCATCGACCCGATGCAGGCGCCGCTCTGCGGTATCGCGCTCGCGGTCGCGCCGAACGAGGCGTGCTACATCCCGCTGGCGCATCGCAAGGGCGGCAACGGCGATAGCGACAATCTGTTCGCCGGGGGACTCGATCCGGACCAGATGTCGGAAGCCGACGCGCTCGCCGCGCTGAAGCCGGTTCTGGAAGACCGGGGCATCCTCAAGATCGGGCAGAACCTGAAATACGAGTTGCAGGTGTTCGCGGTGCGCGGCATCGAGATGCAGTCGCACGAGGACACCATGCTGATGTCCTATGTGCTCGACGCCGGACGCTTCGGCCACTCGCTCGACGCGCTCGCGCCGCGCTACTTCAATCACGCGGCGGTCGACTACAACGCCGTCATCGGCACCGGCAAGGCCAAGATCTCATTCGACAACGTCGCCTTCGACAAGGCCGCGCCCTACGTCGCCGAGGACGCCGATATTTCGCTGCGCCTCACCGGGGTGCTGAAGGCGCGCATGGTCGCCGAGCATGTGATGACCGTCTATGAGACGCTGGAGCGCCCGCTGCTCCCCGTGCTGGCGCGCATGGAACGACGCGGCATCTCGGTCGACCGGCAGGTGCTGTCGCGCCTCTCGGGCGAATTCGCCCAGCGCGGCGCCGCGCTGGAACACGAAGTGCGCGAGCTCGCGGGTGACCCGAACTTCAATCCGGGCTCGCCGAAGCAGCTCGGCGACATTCTGTTCGGCAAGATGGGGCTCCCCGGCGGCACCAAGACCAAGTCCGGCCAATGGTCCACCGGCGCGCGCGTGCTCGACGAGCTTGCCGAACAGGGGCATCTGCTGCCGCAGAAGATCCTGGCGTGGCGGCAGGTCACCAAGCTCAAGTCGACCTACACGGACGCGCTGCCCGGCTACATCAACCCGGTCACGAAGCGGGTGCATACGAACTACGCGCTGGCCGCGACGCCGACGGGACGCCTCTCCTCATCCGAGCCGAACCTGCAGAACATCCCGATCCGCACCGAAGAGGGGCGCAAGATCCGCCGCGCCTTCATCGCGACGGAAGGCCACAAGCTCGTCTCGGCCGACTATTCGCAGATCGAGCTACGGTTGCTCGCCGAGATCGCCGATGTACCGGCGCTGCGTCAGGCGTTCAAGGATGGGCTCGACATCCACGCGCTGACCGCCTCGGAGATGTTCGGCGTGCCGGTGAAAGGCATGCCGGCCGACGTGCGCCGGCGCGCCAAGGCGATCAATTTCGGCATCATCTACGGCATCTCGGCGTTCGGCCTGGCGAACCAGCTTGCGATCCCGCGCGAGGAGGCCGGCGCCTACATCAAGAAATATTTCGAGCGCTTCCCCGGCATCCGCGACTACATGGACGAG
>CAYZMR010000599.1:0-2057 GCA_964479515.1 uncultured Hyphomicrobiales bacterium
TGGCGCCGTCGAGCATCAGCATCTTGCCGAAGTGCTTCTGCTCGAACAGCACCAGGTGCTGATGCGGGGTCTCAAGCTCGTAGAGCACCTTCTCGACCGCAAAGGTCATGCGGAAGCCGAGGTCATCGAACAGGGTTTCGGGGATCCAGCGCTTGTCGGACATGGCCTATCCTCTCGCACAACTGTCATCCCGGACCGCCGAAGGACCGATCCGGGACCCATTATCACGATCCAACCAGCACTGGAGTTCAGGATATGTGGATCCCGGCTCTCCCCCGGCTCAAGGCCGGGTCGGCCGGAATGACATCCTATGTGTGATGTCCGGCACAAGACCGGGCATCATCAATTCACATGTTGTTGGAGCTTACGCCCGCCGCCCGCGCAGGTTTTCGCCGACGTCGACGTGGTCGGGCCTGAACGCCTCGCGCAGCACCGGGATGCAGGCATCGGGATTGGCGTTGCCGCACATGAAGATGTCGATCGCCGCGTAGTTCGCCTCGGGCCAGGTGTGGATCGAGATGTGGCTCTCGGCCAGCACCGCGACGCCGGAGACCCCGCCGTTCGGCTCGAAGTGATGCAGATGGATGTGCAGCAGCGTCGCGCCCGCCGCGGCGACGCATTTGCGCAGCGCTTCGTCGATCAGGTCGATATCGTCGAGGTGCTTGGCCTCATAGAGATCGACGATCAGGTGCACGCCGGCGCAACGCACGCCGTTGCGCACCACGAAGTGATCTTTGCGATCATCGATGGGCGAGGTCGCCGTCCGTTTGGCCTTGACCGGCGCGAGCGCCGAATCCGACTTGACCGGCGTGACCGCCGGTTTGACTTTCTTTCGGTCGGTACCTGGAGTTCCCAAGCCCTTGTCCGATCGCAAGAGGGCTGCCTGACGCATGCCGTCCTCCCCAACCAGAATGTGAACCCCGAGTGCCGGCAAGCCGGAGGCTCGGAAAGCGAATGCCGCCCGGACGAATCCAAATACGGACTGATCCACAGCGGCAAGACCCCACATAGGGTCAAGGATTGCGGCAATCAAGAAAATTCTTGCGTCATCCTCAACGCGCTGCGCCTCAGGCGCCGCGCGCGGCGTCTTCCTCGCCAAGTTCCAGCGCCATCTGGCCCTGACCCGTCTCCTGCGCCTCGACCGCCGCGACCGCCGTCATGTTGACGACGCCGCGCGCGGTGACCGACGGGGTGAGGATATGCGCCGGGCGCGCCGCGCCGATCAGAATCGGCCCGACCGGCAGCGCGTCGGCCAGCACCTTGATCATCTGGTAGGCGATGTTGGCGGCATCGAGGTTCGGCATGATCAGCACATTGGCCTCGCCGGCAAGCCGCGCATGCGGAAAGACGCGCTGGCGGAATGCCGGCACCAGGGCCGATTCGCCGTTCATCTCGCCGTCGACTTCGAGATCGGGCGCACCCCGCCGAATCAGGTCGAGCGCCTGGCGCATCTTGTGCGCCGATGCGCACTCGTAGGAGCCGAAGTCCGAGCGCGAGAGCAGCGCGATCTTCGGCTCCAGCCCGAAGCGGCGCACGTGGGTGGCGGCGAGTATCGCCATCTCGGCGATCTGCTCGGGGCTCGGGTCCGGGTTGATGTGCGTGTCGGCGAGGAAATACACGCCCTTGGCGGTGATGACGGTGACCAAGGCGGCAAAATGCCCGACGCCCGGCGCAAGCCCGATGATGTCGCGGATGTGGGTCAGGTGGCCCATGTAGCGGCCTTCCACCCCGCAGATCATGGCGTCGGCGAGCCCCAATTTGACGGCGAGCGCCGCGATCACGGTCGCGTTGGTGCGCACCACGGTGCGCGCGGCGTCGGGCGTGACGCCGCGCCGCCCGGCGGCTTCCACGTAGGCCGCCACATAGGCGCGGTAGCGCGGGTCGTCGTCCGGATTGATCAGCTCGAAGTCGCGGCCGGGCCGGATCGAGAGGCCGAAACGCTCCAGCCGCGCCTCGACGATCGCCGGACGGCCGATGAGCAGCGGCTTTGCCAGCCCCTCCTCCACCACGACCTGCGTGGCGCGCAGGATGCGCTCGTCCTCGCCCTCGGCGTAGAT
>CAYZMR010000600.1:0-2057 GCA_964479515.1 uncultured Hyphomicrobiales bacterium
CCGTGCGGCTTCTCGCGGCTGTCGGTGAGCTTGGTGCGCGCCGCCTCGAGCTTCATGAACACGTCGTGCGCGGTGCGGTAGAGGAGCTCGCCCTGCTCCGTGAGGATCAGTCCGCGCGCGTGACGGTGAAACAGCGGCGCGCTCAGTTCCTGTTCCAGCGCGCTCACCTGGCGCGACACCGCCGACTGCGACAGGCCGAGCTGCTCGCCCGCATGGGTGAAGCTGCCGGCCTCCGCGGCGGCGTGGAACACCTTCAGCTTGTCCCAATCCATTCCGTTTCGCCCCTGTCCTCTTGAAGAGGAACTGTTATTCCGCGGCATCTCGGCGCTCTTCCTGTGTGTGATGCGCGGCGAGGAAGCGCTCGGCTTCGAGCGCGGCCATGCAGCCCATGCCGGCGGCGGTGACCGCCTGGCGATAGATATCGTCGGCGACGTCGCCGGCCGCGAACACGCCCGGCACCGAGGTCGCGGTCGAATGCGGGGCGACTTCGACGTAGCCGGAAAGCTTCATCTCGAGCTGGCCTGCGACCAGTTCGGTCGCCGGCGAATGTCCGATCGCGACGAACACGCCGTCGGTCGGTTTCTCGGTGATGGCGCCGGTCTTGATGTTCTTGAGCACGACGCCCCTTACCTTCATGGGGTTCTCGTCGCCGGTCACGTCATGCAGCACCGTGTCCCAGATCACCGAGATCTTTGGATTTTTGAACAGACGGTCCTGCAGGATCTTTTCGGCGCGGAACGAGTCGCGCCGATGCACGACGGTGACGTGGGACGCGAAGTTGGTCAGGAACAGCGCCTCCTCGACCGCGGTGTTGCCGCCGCCGATCACGACCACGTCCTTGCCGCGATAGAAGAAGCCGTCGCAGGTCGCGCAGGCGGAAACGCCGTAGCCGCGGAATTTCTGTTCGGAGGGAAGGTCGAGCCAGCGCGCCTGCGCGCCGGTCGCGAGCACCAGGGCTTCGGCGAGGTACACGTCGCCTGAGTCGCATTCGAGCCGGAACGGGCGCTGCGACAGGTCGACCTTGCTGACATGGTCGCCGACGATGCGCGTGCCGACATGGGCGGCCTGCGCTTCCATCTGCTCCATCAGCCACGGGCCCTGGATCACCTCCGCGAAGCCCGGATAATTCTCGACGTCGGTCGTGGTGGTGAGCTGGCCGCCCGCCTGGATGCCACGGATCAGGATCGGCTCGAGCATCGCGCGCGCCGCATAGATCGCGGCGGTCCAGCCCGCCGGGCCCGAGCCAATGATGATGAGCTTGGCGTGGGTGACCTTCGACATCCGGAATGCTCCTGCGCCGGCGCGCGGCATGAAGGCGGCAAACGCTAAGAGGTGCGAGGCACGCCGTTCCGCTCGCGAGAGCGGCCACCGTTGACCGGCCGAGTCGTGCTGCCGTGCAAAATGTAAGCGTTCTCGGCAGCTATGCAAGATATGCAACCCGGAACCCGCAACTGTGGGTAATATCGATGATATTTGCGACTGCTAATTTGTAGTGTTGCGCAATAATCTTTCGCGATCGCGCCGTTCAGGCTAAGGATGAGACAAGGAGCGTCCAGCCTGTGGATTGGTGCGACGCTAACGCCTTGGAGGCCTGCGTGGCAGCGCGTCTCGACGCCATCGACTGGAAGATCCTGAAGGAGCTCCAGGGCGACGGCCGCATGACCAACGTCGAACTCGCGCGCCGGGTCGGCATCTCGGCGCCGCCCTGCCTGAGGCGCGTGCGCGCGCTCGAAGAGGCGGGCTTCATCAAGGGCTATCGCGCGCTCCTCGATGAGAAGCTGCTCGGCTTCGAGGTGACGGTGTTCGCCATGGTGCATCTATCGAGCCAGGCGGAGAGCGATCTGTCAGCCTTCGCGGCGTTCGTGCAGCGCCAGCCGATGGTGCGCGAGTGCTGGATGCTGTCGGGCGAGATCGACTTCATCCTGAAGTGCGTGGCGCCGAACCTGACCGCGTTCCAGGCCTTCGTCGCCGAGCTCACCGGCGCGCCGAACGTGCGCAACGTGAAGACCTCGCTCACGCTGCGCAACGCCAAGGACGAGGCGATGGTGCCGCTGGAG
>CAYZMR010000601.1:0-2054 GCA_964479515.1 uncultured Hyphomicrobiales bacterium
GTCAGCTTCTCGGCCGCCTCCGGCGACATTTGCGCCAGGATGTCGGACATGCGCCGCGGATTCATCAAGCTGACGACCTCGATCAGGATGCGCAGGTCGAGGCGATCGAACACCTTGGCGGCGTCCTTGGCCTTCATGTTCTCATACATGGCGACGAGGTTCTTGAACTTTGCGGCCTCCCCCTCGTCACGTTTCTTGATCGCGCCGTTGAGCCGCGCCTCGGCTTCGGTGAGCTCCTGCAGGCGCGCCTCGACCCGCTGCTCGGCGGCCTTGAGCAGGTTCTCGCGCACGTCGATCTCGCGCGCACGCGCTTCGAGGTCCTGCCGGCGCTGCACCAGGCTTTCCAGCACCGCGCGCTCGCCGGCCGACATCTGCGGCTTCGAAAGGTCGAGCGTCTGCGGCGCGCCTTGAGGCTCGATCGCGGGCGGCGCGCCGGAAGCGGGCGGTGCGGCCGCGGGCTTCGTTTCGGGCTTCGTCTCGGGCTCGGGCTTGGCTGCGACCGAGCCGGTGATGTCGGGGCTGTCCTGCAGCCATGACGGCTTGCGGTCGCCGCGGCTCGACGGCGCGGCGTCCGCCGCGGCGGGCCGCGTCTGCACGTCGGCATCGAGTCCCTGGACCGGCGGCAGCGCCATGCCTTGCGCCAGCGCCGCGCGCGAGGAGATCAGCGCATAGCCCTGGTCGAGCACGAGGCCGGACACCTTGAGCAGGAACAGCGCCGCCGTCGCCAGCACGACGGCCGGAATGAGGCGCAGGTCGCGAACAAGACGCATCACGCAGCCTGGGAGTTCGGACGCACGCGCGCGCGTGACGCAAACGCGCTCGCCGCGACCGCGGTCTGCTGCACGGTCGGAGGGATCGCGGGCGCCTGCGGCAGCTCGACCGGCCGCGTCGGGGCCGCGGGCGGCGCCGGTCGCGCGGCCGCGCTGATCTGCGCCAAGTGGGCGACGATCTCCTGCCCGCCCTTGATCTGGCGCTCAAGCTCGCGCGCGAGGGATTCGCCGACATGCAGCCGTTCGCCGAGCGTGTTGTCGCAATCGCGCACCGTGAGCTTGAGTCCGGCGATCGCCCGCTCGGCGATCTCGGTCACGGTGATCAGCTCGGCGATCGTTGCCTTCAACGCCTGCTCGTCGGCCTTGAGCCTCTTGAGGCGGCGGTTGAGCACCACGCAGAATATGATCGTGAGCAGCAGCAGCACCGACACTAGGCTCTCGATGATCAGTCCGAAGTTCTGGCTCATGACGCGTCCATCCGGCTCGATGATTGATCCGCCATCTCGAACATGGCGAATGTGGTTTTCGGCTTGCGCAGCGGCTTGACGATGCGCACCGCGACACGGTCGCCGACGCGGCCCATGCGCCCTTCGGTCAGCTTCACCGGACCGCAGCGCACCGTGACCAGCGCGTCCGGCTTGAGCTCGAGCGTCAGCGTGTCGCCGACATTGAGCGCCATGAGTTGGCGCAGCGGCAGTTCGGCCTCGTACAGCACCGCCTCGACGGCGATTTCGGTCTGCCCGATCTCGGTCGCCAGATGGCCTTCCCAGATCGGATCGCGTCCGAACTTCTCGCCCATGAACATCTGCAGCAGGACGTCGCGGATCGGCTCGATCGTCGCGTAGGGCAAGAGCAATTCGATGACGCCGCCGCGGTCTTCCATGTCGATGCGCAGGCGCACCAGGATTGCGGCGTTCGCGGGCCGTGAGATCGCGGCGAAACGCGGATTGGTCTCGAGCCGGTCGATCGCGAACTTGACCGGCGAGAGCGGACGGAACGCCTGTTCGGCGTCCGCCAGCACCACCTCGATCATGCGCTTGACGAGGCTGGTCTCGATCGTGGTGTAGGGGCGGCCCTCAATGCGGATCGCGGTCTGGCCGCGCCGGCCGCCGAGCAGCACGTCGATGATCGAATAAATGAGGGACGAGTCGACCGTGATCAGGCCGTAATTGTCCCACTCCTCGGCCTTGAACACCGCGAGCACCGCGGGCAGCGGGATCGAGTTGAGATAGTCGCCGAAGCGCACCGAGGTGATGCGGTCGAGCGAGACCTCGACGTTGTCGG
>CAYZMR010000602.1:0-2052 GCA_964479515.1 uncultured Hyphomicrobiales bacterium
CGGCGACGCCGACCGCGCTGGTGCACGCGTTCCACCCGGTGCTGACCGCGGCGCTCAGCGTGCTGCTGCTCGGCGAGCGCTTCGCCTGGTGGCAATGGATCGGGGTCGCGCTCGGCCTGACCGGCGTCGTCCTCGGCGTGCCGCACGATGCCGATTACAGCGTCATGACGCTGTTGGGCTTGAGCCTGTTCGGGCTGTCCGGCGGGACGCTCTATCTGCGGCGTTTCGCCTCCGACGTGCCGCCCTTCGTGGCGACCGCCGTTCAGCTGATCGGCGGCGCGTTGCTCGCGACCGTGATGATGCTCGCGCTCGAGACGCCGCATGTGCGGGTGACCGCCGGCCTCATCGGCGCGATGGCGTGGAACACGCTGCTGATGTCGGTCCTCGGCATGGCGATCTACAACGCGATGCTCGATCGCGACGGCGCGGGTAAAGCCGCGGCCGGCTTCTTCCTGGTGCCGGGGATGTCGGCGCTGATCGCCTTCGCGCTGCTCGACGAGCACCTGCCCTGGCTCACCCTGATCGGGCTTGCGGCAGCGACGGTCGGCGTGGTGCTGGTGTGGTGGAAGCCGCGAGCCGCTTGAGCCGGTTCAGGCCACCGGTTCGAGCTGGCTTTGCTTGGCGACCCGCTCGTGCGGCTCGGTATCGCTCTTGATGCGATACTGCTGCTCGTCGCCGTCGGAGGGGAGAAGCTGCGTCACCTTGTAGACGCTGGTCACGCGCCCGCGCACATAGATGCCGGCCGTCAGATGAACGCTTTCGCCGACACGGAACTTGTGCGTCGTGACCGCGATCTCGGAGTGGATGACCGGAAGGCTGGCGGGGCGCCGCACGCGCACGCGTTCGGCGGGCTTGGCGCTCGCGATCTCGACCGTGGCGGTCTTCGCCGCCATGATCTTCACGCGCGAACGCTTCGCGAGCACGTCCTTGACCGACATTTGCTTCAGCGGCGCGCGCTTGGTGGCTGCGCGCTTGCCGACGGCTGCGCGTTTGGAGGGCGCGCGGCGCGCCGACGAACCGGATGACGCTTTACGTTTGGCTGCGGGCTTCATGTCTTTCATATAGCACGGCAAATCGTCCCGCGCGGGGGGTCGAAAACAATAAATTCATACCCTTAACGGCTACCAGATACCTCCACTTTCCGCGAATTCAGCGGTAGCCGGGTTCCGCCTCCCAGGGGAGCGCCGGCAGGTCGGCCGAAACCGTGTCGGTGAACCGCGGCGGACGCTTTTCCAGGAACGACGTGATGCCCTCCTTCACGTCCGCGCTGCGGCCGCGGTGGAACATGGCCTTGCTGTCGATCCGATGCGCCTCCATCGGGTGGGTGGCGCCCAGCATGCGCCACATCATCGCCCGGATGAGCGCGACCGAGACCGGCGCGGTCTTCTCCGTATAGTCCCGCGCGAGCGCTCGGGCAGCCGGCAAAAGCTCGTCCGGCGCCACAACCTTGCTCACCAGCCGTCCGGCGAGCGCGTCCGCCGCCGAAAACACGCGGCCGGAATAGCACCAGTCGAGGGCCTGCGCGATGCCGACCAGGCGCGGCAGGAAGTAGCTCGACGCCGCCTCCGGCACGATGCCGCGTTGCGAGAACACGAAGCCGAAGCGCGCGTCCTGCGAGGCGATGCGCGCATCCATCGGCAACAGCATGGTGGCGCCGATGCCGACCGCGGGACCGTTCACCGCCGCGATCACCGGCTTGCGGCAGGCAAAGATGCGCAGCGTGATCCGCCCGCCGCCATCGCGCGCCGAATCGTGGGACAGATCCGGCTTGCCGTCCGGCCCGTTCGGCACCGGCGGACGGTCGGGGCGCGCCTCGCGGTCGAACGTGGCCCCGCCCCGCGACAGATCGGCGCCGGCGCAGAACGCGCGTCCCGCGCCGGTCACAATGATGGCGCGCGCATTGTCGTCCGCATCGGCGACGTCGAACGCGTCGACCAGGTCGCGGATCATCTGCGTGTTCAACGCATTCAGCCGGTCCGGCCGGTTGATCGTGATGGTGAAGATGTTGTCGGAGAGGTCGGTCAGGATGGTTTCGTAGGGCATGGGGTGCTC
>CAYZMR010000603.1:0-2047 GCA_964479515.1 uncultured Hyphomicrobiales bacterium
CTGTCGCAGACCCGCCGGCGCGACGCGCACGAGGTGATGGCGGAGATCTTCAACAGCTTCGATCGCCAGACCGAGACGCGCTTCCTCACCTCGCTCGAAGAGCAGAACCGCGAGGCAGCCGAGCGCATCAAGGGCCTGATGTTCACCTTCGACGACCTGGTCAAGCTCGACACGGCGTCGGCGCAGACGCTGATGCGGCATATCGACAAGGACAAGCTCGCGGTGGCGCTGAAAGGCGCGACCGACACGGTGCGGCAGTTCTTCCTCGGCAACATGTCGACGCGCGCCGCCAAGATGCTGGTCGACGACATGCAGGCGCTGGGACCGGTGCGGCTGCGCGACGTCGACGAGGCGCAGGCGCTGCTCGTGAACCTCGCCAAGGACCTAGCCGCCAAGGGCGAAATCATGATCTCCAAGAACCGCGGCGACGACGAGCTGGTCTATTGAGGCACCCGACATGACCGCTCCCGTCAAGTTCCTGTTCGAGGACGATTTCGCCGGCGACGCGCGCACCGGCCGCCACATGGTCACGCAGGCCGCCCACGAGGCGGCGATCGCGACCGCGAAGGCTCAAGGCTATCGCGACGGTCTCGCGGCCGGCGAGGCGAAACAGGTCGCCGATCTGCAAATCCGAGGAGCCGCCGCCTATGAGCGCATCGCGGCTTCGCTTGCCGCACTGGCACAGGGCCTGGCGACGATCGAGGCGCGGCTCGAAGCCGAATCGGTCGAGGTCGCGGCCGCGGTCGGGAGCAAGCTCGCGCGCGCCTTGATCGCCGCCGAACCCTTCGCCGAGATCGAGGCACTGGCGGCGTCAAGCTTCCGCCACCTGGTCGCAGCGCCTCACGTGGTCGTGCGCGTCGACGAGATGACCTACGAGATCGCGGCCAAGCGCCTGCAGGAGATCGCGCGCCTGCAAGGCTTCGAGGGACGTCTGGTGGTTCTCGCCGAATCCGATCTCGCGACCGGCAACTGCCGCATCGAATGGGCCGACGGCGGACTCAACCGCGACATGGCCGCGACCGAGCAGGCGATCGGCGACGCGGTCGCGCGCTACGTGGCGGCGCGCCGCGACAAGCAGACATTGGGAGGCTGAAACGATGAGCGATCAAGACGCCAAGGTGCCGCTACCCAACCTCGAGGGCGAGCCCTATGTCGTGCCGCGCCCCGAAGCCGGCTCGATCGCGCCCGAAGCCGATTCAAGCGCGCGCAGCGCCGCCGACCTCGAAGCGGTGTTCGACGTTCCGGTGCAGGTCTCGGCCGTGCTCGGACGCGCCCGCATGGATGTCGGCGATCTGTTGCGGCTCGGCCCCGGCGCCGTGCTCGAGCTCGACCGCAAGGTCGGCGAGGCGATCGACATCTACATCAATAACCGCCTGGTCGCGCGCGGCGAGGTGGTGCTGGTCGAGGACAAGCTCGGCGTGACCATGACGGAAATCATCAAGGCGGAAAGGAACTAGCGAATGGCGGGTGGCGAATGGCGAATGGTTTCTTTGCTTCGCCATTCGCCATTCGCCATTCGCAATTCGCCCTCTTCCGCCGGACTTTGAACAAGGACCGAGAGCCATGCGCCTCCTGATCGTCGGAACCCTCAAAGGGCAGTTGACCGTCGCCACCAAGATGGCGATGGACAAGGGCGCGACGGTCACGCACGCGGTCGACGCCGAGATGGCGTTGCGCGTGCTCCGCTCCGGGCGCGGCGCCGACCTCCTGATGGTGGAGGTGGCGGTCGACATCCGCGATCTGGTCACCCGGCTCGAAGCCGAGCACATCCACGTTCCGATCGTCGCCTGCGGCACCGGCACGGACGCGCGCGCCGCGGTCGCCGCGATCCATGCGGGCGCCAAGGAATACGTGCCGCTGCCGCCCGATCCGGAGCTGATCGCGGCCGTGCTCGCCGCCGTCGCCGATGATCATCGCGACCTCATCTATCGCGACGAGTCGATGACGCATGTCGTCAAGCTCGCGCAGCAGATCGCGCCGAGCGACGCGTCGGTGCTGATCACGGGCGAATCCGGCACCGGCAAGGAGGTGCTGGCGCGCTTCGTGC
>CAYZMR010000604.1:0-2047 GCA_964479515.1 uncultured Hyphomicrobiales bacterium
GCGGCGTATCCTGCGCATTCACCGCGATGGCGTCGATCGCGGCGCGGCATTCCAGCACCTCGAAGCGGTTGGCCGGCACCAGCACGCCGCGCGAGGGCTCGTCCATGCGGTGATTGGCGCGGCCGATGCGCTGAAGAAGACGTGAGGCGCCCTTCGGCGCGCCGACATTGATGACGAGATCGACGTCGCCCCAGTCGATGCCGAGATCGAGCGACGAGGTCGCGACCACGGCGCGCAGCCGTCCGGCCGCCATCGCGTCCTCGACCTTGCGGCGCTGTGCGACATCGAGCGAACCGTGATGCAGCGCGATGGCGAGATTGTCGTCGTTCATGCCCCAGAGCTGCTGGAAGATCATCTCGGCCTGGCTGCGCGTGTTGACGAACACGAGCGTGGTGTTGTGGCGCTTGATCAGGTCGTAGATTTCCTTGAGCGCGTGGCGCGCCGTGTGCCCGGCCCAGGGCAGCCGCTCGGCGGTGTCGAGCATGCTGACATGCGGCGCGGCGCCGGCTTCGGCGAGGACAAGATCGGCCATCGCCGTGCGCCCGGGCGGCTGCGGCACGAGATAACGGCGCAGATCGTCCGGCTCGGCGACCGTCGCCGACAGGCCGATGGTGGTGAGCTCCGGCGCGATGGTGAACAGGCGCGCGAGGCCGAGCGAGAGCAGGTCGCCGCGCTTGGAGATCACGAGCGAGTGCAGTTCGTCGAGGATCACGCGCTTCAGCGAGCCGAACAGATACGGCGCATCGGCGGAGGCGAGGAGGAGCGCGAGCTGTTCGGGCGTCGTGAGCAGGATGTCGGGCGGATCGCGGCGCTGGCGCTGGCGCTTCGAGGTCGGCGTGTCGCCGGTGCGGGTCTCGATGCGGATCGGCAGCGCCATCTCGGCGACCGGCGCTTCGAGATTGCGTGCAATGTCGACCGCGAGCGCCTTCAGCGGCGAGATGTAGAGCGTGTGCAGACCGCCCGCGCGGCGGATGCCGCGGCCGGTGGAGATGAGCTTGCTTTTGCGTGTTGGTGCTGCGGCAGCGGCGGTCTGTTCCCCTCCCCCTTGCGGGGAGGGGTTAGGGGTGGGGGTCAGCTTGTTTGGCGACCGCACTGCGCGATCGCTTGACCCCCCTCCCCAACCCTCCCCCTCAAGGGGGGAGGGAGCCGACCGCCCGGGGGGAAAGACCGCCGGCCGAACTCGCTGCACTGTTTCGCTCAACTCCACCAGGCTCGGCAGGAACCCCGCGAGCGTCTTGCCGGCGCCGGTCGGCGCGATCAGCAGCGCCGAGCGGCCGGCGCGCGCGACGCTGAGCAATTCGAGCTGGTGCGCGCGCGGCGTCCAGCCGCGCTGCGCGAACCAGCGGGTGAAGATCTCGGGAAGCTCGGTGGTCTGCGGGCGTTCGAGTGTCAGCACCCGCCTTAGGTAGTGCCGCGCGGCGCGCTTGTCACCGCTTCCGCGCCACGGCCAGCAGTCCAGGCACCGGCGACCGGTTCTCGGTGCGGGACGATGCGGGCGTCAATTGAACGAGCGCCAAACCGGCGTCGCCGATCGCGGCGCGGACGAACGTCGCGCCATGCTGGTAGCGCATCTTGGCGCCGACGATCGCGCCCTCGCCCGCATGCGTCTCGACCGTGAAGCCGAACAGGCCGCCAGGATCGAGCACGCCCGCGACCGCATCGCACGCCGCTGGCAGGTCCGCCACATAGGCAAAGACGTCGGCCGCGATGACCAGATCGAAGCGCGTGTCGTCCGCGGCTTCGATGGCGAGGAACCGCTCGATCTCGTCGACCGCGAGCCTGTCATAGAGCTGCTTGGCGCGCGCCAGCTCGATCATTTTTGGCGAGAGATCGACGCCGACGAGCCAATCGACGTGAGGCCGGAACGCCGCACCGGCGAGGCCGGTGCCGCAGCCGATATCGAGCATCGCGGCAAAGCGCATTTCGGCGCCGCGCGCCACGGCGATCGCGTCACGGAGCAAGGCCGGCGCCCGATAGGACAGGTCTTCCAGCGCGCGGTCGAAGCGCGGCGCGTATTGGTCGAACAGCGTGCGCACGTAAGTGTGCA
>CAYZMR010000605.1:0-2044 GCA_964479515.1 uncultured Hyphomicrobiales bacterium
GAATGCCGAGCGGCTCGTGCGCATCCGGCCGATCGGCGAGGGACCGGGCGACGATCCGACGACGATCGTGGCGCGCGCCGAGGTGAAGGCGACGCACGGCGATATCGCGGGCGCGCTCGCCGAAATCGCGCATCTGCCGGAGGCCGCGCGGGCGCCGGCCCAAGACTGGATCCGCAAGGCCGAGATGCAGATGGCGGCGGTCGTGGCCGCGCGGCGGCTCGCCGAGATCGCAATCAACGCGCTGCCCCGGGCCGAACCGTGAGGCGCCGTTCGCTGGGACAGACATGATCCGGGTCGTCGCATTCCTCGTGCTCGCCGGCCTGCTGGGGCTCGGCGCCGTCTGGTTCGCGGATCGCCCCGGCGAGGTGTCGATCACGTGGCTCGGCTATCGGATCGAAACCTCGATGATGGTGGCCATGATCGCGCTTACGGCGGTCGTGGTCGTTGCGGTGGCGCTGTGGTCGCTCTTTCGGCTGGCGGTGCGTTCGCCCGGTCGGGCGGTTGCCGCGCTGCGCGAGCGGCGGCGCCAGAAAGGGCACGACGCGATTTCGCGCGGGCTGGTCGCGGTCGGCGCCGGCGATACACGCGCGGCGCTGCGTCTTGCCGGCACCGCCCAACGCAATCTTCCGGATGAGCCGCTTGCCCTGCTGCTGCGCGCGCAGACCGCGCAGCTTGCCGGCGATCGGCCGGCCGCTGAAGCGGCGTTCGGCGCGATGGCGGAGCGTCCCGACACGCGGTTGCTCGGCCTGCGCGGGCTCTATGTCGAGGCGCAGCGCCGCAACGATCTTGCCGCCGCGCATGTTTTTGCCGAAGAGGCCGCGAAGGACGCCCCCATGCTCGCCTGGGCGAGGCAGGCGGTGCTCGAATTCCGGTGCGCGGCCGGCGATTGGGAAGGTGCGCTCGCGGCGCTCGAAGACAACCGCAAGAGCCGCGGGCCGGATCGCGCCGCCTATCGGCGCCAGCGCGCGGTGCTGCTCACCGCCCGTGCGCTCGCCGCCGAAGAGAGCGATCGCGACGCCGCGCGCGTGCTTGCGACCGAGGCGGTGAAATTGGCGCCCGATCTGGTCCCGGCCGCGGCGCTCGCCGGCCGGCTGCTCGCCGAGAAGGGTGACATGCGCAAGGCGCGCCGCATCGTCGAGACCGCCTGGAAGGCCAGTCCGCATCCCGATCTCGCGGAAACCTATGCGCATCTGCGGCTGTCCGATTCAGCGCTGGAGCGGCTCGGACGCGTTCAGCGTCTCGCCCGTGAGCCAGTGGGGCACGCCGAGGGAGCGCTCGCGGTCGCGCGCGCGGCGCTCGATGCGCGCGAGTTCGGCGTTGCGCGCGCGGTGCTCGCCCCGCTGACGGCGGCGCCGACCCGGCGCGTCGCCATGCTGATGGCCGAAATCGAGCAACTGGAACACGGCGATGAAGGCCGCGCGCGCGAATGGATGGCGCGTGCGCTCAACGCGGCGCGCGATCCGGCCTGGACCGCCGACAATTTCGTCTCCGACCACTGGCTGCCGGTGTCGCCGCTCAACGGCCGGCTTGATGCCTTCCGCTGGAAGGTGCCGCTCGCCGAACTGAGCCAGCGCGGGCCGGCGGCGGAGGTCGAGCCGCGGCCGGTCGTCATCGAAGCGGGGCCGCGCGAGGTGGTCTCGCCCCCCCTCAACGGCAGCCAGGACAGCGGTCAGGCGGCCGAGGCGCTTCCCGCCGAGGTTCCGGTCCCGCCGGCCACACGACCGCCGCCGATCATCCCGCTCGCCCATGTGCCCGATGACCCAGGTCCGGAGCCCGAGCCGGCGCAGGGTGCGGAGCTTGAGGCCGCAAGGCCCGACGCCTGGCAACGAATTCGTCAGCTTTTCCGGTGATCCTGCACGGGTCCGGCGACGGACCGGCCGGCCCCAGGCGTTCCCGGCGTTTTCGGGATTTGCGGCCGGCCGACCTGCTTGCGCATCCCGCCTGAGCCTATTATCAACCCGGCAAGTTGCCGCAATAGCTCAGTTGGTAGAGCACCGCTTTCGTAAAGCGGGGGTCGGGGGTTCGAGTCCCTCTTGCGGCACCA
>CAYZMR010000606.1:0-2035 GCA_964479515.1 uncultured Hyphomicrobiales bacterium
TGTTGAAGATCTCCGCCATCACCTCGTGCGCGTCGCGCCGGCGGGTCTGCGACAGGTTGGACATGAACTCGGTGCGCAGCGTGTTCTCCAGCCGCTCGATCACGTCCTTCTGCACCGCCTCCATCTTGAGCATGCGCGTGACCACGTCGAGCGCGAGCTCCTCGGGCAGGATCGCGAGCACGCGGGCGGCGTGCTCGGGCCTGATCTTGGAGATCACGACCGCGACGGTCTGCGGATATTCGTTCTTGAGGTAGTTCGCGAGCACCTGCTCCTGCACGTTGGAGAGCTTCTCCCACATGTTGCGCCCGGCCGGCCCGCGGATCTCCTCCATCAGGCCGGAGACGCGCTCGGACGGCAGATATTGCTGCAGCAGCCGCTCCGTCGCCTCGAAGTTGCCGAGCACCGCCCCCGACGCGGACAGCCGCCCGACGAATTCGAGCATCAGGGACTCGACCGCGTCGGCCTGCACGGTGCCGAGCGTCGACATGACGATCGAGAGCTGGCGCAACTCGTCGTCGTCGAGCAGCTTCCACACTTTCTCGCCATGCGCGTCGCCGAGCGCGAGCATCAGCACGGCGGCGCGCTCCGGACCCTTCAGCGGGCGCCCGGACTGGGGGCGCTGCGCCTGCCGGCCGGCAAGCGTCGCGACCAGATCGGCGATCTCTTCGTTGCGTGGGGGGGCTTTTGCGGGTGCGGCCATGGCTGCTCAGGCGGGGCTGTCTTGCAGCCACTGGCGCACGATCGCGACAGTCTCGTGCGGATTGCGCTCGGCGAGCTCGCCGACCTTCTGGATCGACTGGGCGTGCACCTGGCCCTGCACCTGCGCCATGTCGATCATCTTGGCGGTCTGGCTCGCGATCACCGGAATCGAGGCCTCGGGCTGCGGCGCGGTCGCGGCACCCGCCGCGGCGGGCAGTTGCGGCGCCGGCGCGGGAAGCCGCGGTTCCTCCGGCGTCACGATGCGGCGCACCAGCGGCCGCACCACGAACAGCACCACCACGAGGCCGAGCATCCCCATGACGAGCAGTTCGACCCCGCGCATGATGTCTTCCTTGGTGAACTGGAGGAACGACAACCAGCCCGAGGGCTCCTGGATCGGAGCCGCCGGCGCTTCGGCGAAGCGCAGGTTGACGACCTCGATCTGGTCGCCGCGCTTCTGGTCGAAGCCGATCGCGGTACGCACCAGCGCCGCGATGCGGTCGAGCTCTTCCTTGCTGCGCGGCTGGTAGACCACGTCGCCCTTGTCGTTCTTGCCGTAGCTGCCGTCGACCAGCACGGCGGCCGAGATGCGCTTGATGCGGCCGCCTTCGGTGACCTCGGTCTTGGTCGAGCGCGAGATCTCGTAATTGACGGTCTCCTCGGACTTCTTGCTCTGGTCGCGCGGGTTAGCGTTTTGCGGGTTCTGCTGCTGGGTCGTGCCGGGCAGCTCGCTACCGACGCTGACCGGGGCCTCGCTGCTCGCGCTCGCGGAGGTTTCCTCGCGGGTCTGGCTCGAGCGCAGTACGCGGCCTTCCGGGTCGAAGCGGTCGAACGTCTCGGTGATGCGGTTGAAGTCGAAATCGGCGGAGAGCTGCACGCGCGCGCGGCCCGGGCCGACGACGGATGAGACGATCGATTCGATCTGCTCCTTCAGCCGGCGCTCGAACGCCGCCTGGCGCTCGTCGCTCGCGCCGGCGCCGGCCGGATCGTCTGTCGCGCTGCCGTCGGCGAGCAGGCGGCCGGCCTCGTCGACGATGGAGACGCGCTGGGGCTTGAGCCCGTTCACCGCCGAGGCGATCAGATGGCGGATCGCGCGCACCTGCTGAGCTTCGAGCGCGCCGCGCACGCGCAGCACGATCGAGGCCGAGGGCTCGATCTTGTCGCGCGAGAACAGCGGCCGTTCGGGCAGGACCAGGTGGACGCGGGCGGCCTGGACGCGGTCGATGCCCTTGATGGTGCGGGCCAATTCGCCCTCGAGCGCGCGCAGATGATTGATGTTCTGCACGAAGCTGGTGGCGCCGAGCGTGTCGGACTTGTCGAAGATCTCGTAGCCGAT
>CAYZMR010000607.1:0-2034 GCA_964479515.1 uncultured Hyphomicrobiales bacterium
ATCGGCAATCCAGCCCGCAAGATCCTGCACGGCGGCGTGATCTCGGCCGTGCTCGACACCGTGGCGGGCTTCGCGATTCATCTTGCGGTATTGAGTCAGAAGCCGCAGCCCGCGGCGGAGAGCCACTTCCCGGCGATCGGCACCATCGATCTGCGGGTCGACTATCTGCGGCCCGGACGCGGCGCCTATTTCATCGCCACGGGCCGCGTGGTGCGGCTCGGCAATCGCGTAGCGGTCGCGCACATGGAGCTGGCGAACGACGCGGGCGAACTGATCGCGACCGGCGGCGCGGCGTACATCGTCTCGTCATCCTGAGGTGCCCGCGCGAAGCGCGGGCCTCGAAGGATGGCCGCAAGCTCGGAGCGAGCGCCGTCGCCCTTCGAGGCTCGCCCTTGCGGGCGAGCACCTCAGGGTGACGGCTGACTCAATTCGTCAGATACTCCGACACCGACTTCCACTTGCCGTCCTGGATCTGACACAGCATCGCGCGGTCGGTGCCGAGGTGCTTCGTCGCCGAGAACGTGTTCTCGTCCGCGCCGAACATGTCCGCCGGGAACTTGGTCGCCTCGATCGCCTTGTTGAGCGTGTCGGGAGTCAGGTCCTTGCCGGCCGCAGCCGCCGCGATGGCGAACATGTTGATGATCTCCCAGCCGTAGACCGAGAACACCGTCGGGTCGTCGGTGAACTTCGCCTTATAGGCGGCGAACCATTCCCGCACCTTCGGGGAAGCGTCGTCCGCATAAGGGTTGTTCACCGTGCAGGTCGAGTAGAAGCCGTTGAGCGCGGGCCCGCCGAGCTTGTGGATGATCTCTGAATAGCTTGCGGTGGTGCCGACGAACACCGGGTTCCAGTCGAGCTTCTTCGACGTCGCGATCACGCCGATGGTCTCACGGATGATGGTGCCCATGACCACCGCGTCGCAACCGGCGTCCTTCAGCTTGGCGACCTGCGATGAGAACTCGGTCGCGCCGCGCTTGTAGGTCGTGCGCTCGGCATAGGTCATGCCGATGTCCTTCAGGCCAAGCTCGGCGCCGCGCATCACTTCGAGGCCGAAGTCGTCATCTTGATAGACCGTGCAGACTTTCTTGAGGTCCTTCTCCTTGACCAGCCGCTTGATGCCGGCGCGGATCTGATCGAAGTAGGGCGCGGCGAACGAAAATTTGAGCGGCGCGATCGGATCGAACATCTCGCGCGCGCCCGAGAGCGGAAACAGGTGCGCGACCTTGTTGTCGAGATAGATCGGCATTGCCGCCATCGCGGTCGAGGTTCCGATCGAGCCGACCGCCGCGAAGATCTTGTCCTGCTGCACCAGCTTCTGCGCGGCGAGCACGGCGCGCTTGGGATCATAGCCATGATCCTCCACGATCAGCCGCAACTTGCGGCCGTTGATCCCGCCCGCCGCGTTGATCTCCTCGACGCGCATGCGCATGCCGTTCACGGTCGCCTTGGAGAAGTTGACGATCGGACCGGACAGGTCCTGCGCGGTGCCGAGTACGATCTCGGTCGGCGAGACGCCCTGCTGCGCCAGCGCCGGCGTGGCGGCAATGAGCGCAAGCGATACGACGATGATTGATTTCATTTTTTCCCTCCCAGTGTTGCGTCAGCCATACGACAAATCCGCGTTTTCGTCATTACGTTCACGCCGCTTCGCGCGCGTACATCGCCTCGATCAGATCGCGGTATTTCTCGTTCACCAGCCTGCGCTTGAGCTTCATCGTCGGCGTGAGCTCCTCGTCCTCGGCGGTGAGCTTCTGCTCGATCAGGCGGAATTTGCGCACCTGTTCGACGCGCGCGAAGGCGGCGTTCACCTTGTCGACCTCGCGCTGGATCAGGTCCAGGATCTCCGGCCGCCGGCACAGGCTCGTATAGTTGGAGAACGGGATCGCGGCATCCTGCGCGAACGTCTCGACGTTCTCATGATCGATCATGATCAGCGCGGTGAGGTAGGCGCGCCGGTCGCCGATCACGACGGCGTCGGTGATGTAGGGCGAGAACTTGAGCTGGTTCTCGATCTCCGACGGCGTGATGTTCTTG
>CAYZMR010000608.1:0-2034 GCA_964479515.1 uncultured Hyphomicrobiales bacterium
CCGCAGGCGACCGGCTCGGTCGCGGCCTCGACCGGGCTTGCCGTGAAGGTCTTGCCGTCGGCTGCGAAGCAGGCGCGGTCGTATTCGGGGTCCTGCTCGGAGCGCGCGCACAGCCCGTGGCCGGCGAACGCCGCCTGATGCGCGTCGACGAAGGTCATGCGGTCGGTCGCGGGGTCCTGGCAGCCGACGGTGCCGGCGCATTCGACGATCGCCTTGAGCCCGGGGAGGAAGCGTGCATTGACGAACTCCGCGGCCTGGCGGAGCCGCGCGCCGTCGAGCCTGAACGCCGGATGCACGTCGAAGCCGTCCTGGCCGCCTTCGCACGGCGTGCCGTCGGCGCGCAGCGCCGGGTGGCCGTAGGACACGAACACGACGCGCGCGAGATCGCCGCCGACCATCGGCTTGAGCGCGGCGCGCAGGCGGGCGAAGTCGCCGGGCAGCTTACGCGTCAGTGCGGCTTCCGCGTCCTCGACCGAGGCGATGACGCTGCGGCCGACCAGCACGCGCTCGGTGCTCGCGTCGATGATCACATTGGCGACGAGGCCGGTGAAGTTGATGTCGTTCGCGCCGATCGTCAGCAGCACGAGGTCGAGCGCGCGCTTGGGATCGTTGCGCCGCGCCGCCGCGAGTTGCTGCTGGAGCTGCGCGATCTGGCCCGGCACGGTCGCGGGGCAGCCGCGCTCGGCCGCGCAATTGAGCTCGCGCGCGCGCTGCGGGTTCAAGACGCCGTAGTCGATGGTGGCGCCGGTGCAGGCGAGCGGCAGGAAGGTGACGGCGACGTGCGGGTTTTCCGCGGCGAGCGCGAGCGCGGTGCGCAACTGATAGCCGTAGAGCGAGCGGTGGCAGGCCTGGCTCATCCAGCGCGCGCCGAGCTTGTTCCACTCCTGCTGCTCGCTCGCGGCGTTCGGCGCGGTCTCGCAGGTGCGGTCGCCGGTAAAGCCGGAGCGGCCGGGGCGGAAATACTCGCTGCGCGCGCCGCCGAGGAAGCGGCGAAAGCAAAAGCCTTCATCCGAGAGCGTGACGGGACGGTCCGGATTGCCCTCGCCGGCCGCGATCGAATCGCCGAGGCCCGCGACGAGCAGGTCGCGCACCACGATCTCGGTCGTCGCGCGCTGCGGCGCGTCGCTGCCGGCGGTGACGTCCACCGTGATGACGCTCGGCCGGCCGTAGACCAGACGGATGCGGACGTCCTCGGTGCAGGGACCGTTGTAGGAACGCGGCTGCGCGTCGCCGTCGTCGAAGGTCCAGGCGCAGGTCGCTTGCGCGGGCGCGCCGACGAGCTTCATCTCGACGCGATGATCGATCGGCGCGAGGTAGGATTCGCGCGTGCCGTCGCGGTCGCAGGTCGTCATCAGGGCGCCGGTCGCGTCGATGCAGAGGTTGTTGAGCATCGCGCGCGCCCAGCCGCGGCCGTCGGTCTCGCCTTCCAACTGCTGCTCGGCGGCGAGCACGCTCTTGCCGGCGAGCGCCGCGAGATGGCGCAGGAAATCGGCCTCGCGGCGGAACAGGCGAAAGCGGTTCTTCACCTCCCAGACGATGCGCAGGTCCTGCGAGATGGTCGGCGGCAGAATCTGCAGCGGCCCGGCCGGCGGCGCCGTGATCGGCGGCTGGAGCTGGGTTTGCGCGATGGCGGACCGTGCGCTCAAGGCTACCAGAGCGCACAGCAGGACGATGAACAGGCGCGGCATTGAGGATCTCGGCTGGACCAGTCGTTATGGTCCTAGGGCGCGCTCGCGGCAAGATCAGGGCAGGGTGCGGGTCCCCGACCTGTCATCCCGGCCAAGCGATGCGCAGCATCGCGAGCCGCGACCCGCGCAGCAGACGACGTTATCGGCGAATGGGTCCCGGGTCTCCCTCGCTCCGCTCGGGCGCCCGGGATGACATTGCGGAAGGCTTGACCGCGGCGCGCTTCGGGCGAATTGTCGGCGCATGTTCGTCACCTTCTTCACCGAGCTGAAATCCGCCGGCGTGCCGGTCACGCTGCGCGAATATCTGACCTTGATGGAGGCGATGCAGGCCGACCTCGCCGGCCGC
>CAYZMR010000609.1:0-2031 GCA_964479515.1 uncultured Hyphomicrobiales bacterium
GCCGTGAACGCCGCATCTGGTCGCCGTCGGGCAGCGCGAGCGCACGGTTGAAGGCATTCGGATGCGGGCGCGACAATACCGTGAGCGAGGCGAGCCGCTCCGGGAAGCGGTCCGCGATTCCCCAGGCGATGCTGCCGCCCCAGTCGTGCCCGACGAGATGGAAGCGCCGCTCGGCCGCGCCGCTCGCGGCCGCGACCGCCATCGCGTCCTCCACCAGACGATCGAAATGATAATGCGCGCTGTCGGCCGGATCGGGCCGCGCGCGCGGCGAATAGCCGCGCTGGCTCGGCGCGACCGCGCGGTAGCCGGCGCGCGCCAGCGCCGGCATCTGGCTGCGCCAGGTGTGCAGGGATTCGGCAAAGCCGTGCAGCAGCAGGACAAATGGGCCGCCGCGCGGCCCCTCGATCAGCGCGTCGAAGACAAGCCCCGGTTCCGTCTCGATCGTCTCCACCACGCCTCCCACGGCCATCCCTCGTTCACGCCGGTGGATAAGAATGAGAGCACATTTGCTCAATGTTCTTGGCGCGGAACATGCATGTTACGAAAACCAGCACATCTGGGGCCAGGATGCCGATTCTCACCGTCAAGCACCTCACCACATATCACTACCGGCGGCCGGTCGCGTTCGGCGAGCACCGCATGATGCTGCGCCCGCGCGACGACGGCGACCAGATCGTGCTCGAATCCGGGCTCGACATCACGCCGGCGCCGAGCCACCTGACCTGGACGCAGGACGTGTTCGGCAATCACGTCGCGATCGCCCGTTTCGCCGACCGCGCGCGCGAGCTGCGCGTCGAAAGCACCATTTGCGTCGACCACGCGCCGGGCGGGTTCCGCGCGGCCGATATCGCGGATTTCGCGAAAACCTATCCGTTCGCCTATGCGCCGGCCGACCGGGCGGAGCTCGCGCGCTTCATCGCGGAGCCCCTGCCGCCGGGGCAGGTCGAGCGCTGGGCCGCCGGTTTCCTGCGTCAAGACGGGACGGCCGACACGCATGCGCTGCTCGTCGGCATGACGGCGGCCATCAGGCGCACGTTTAGGCACGGCGCGCGGCACCAGAAGGGAACCCGGGACCCCGACCAGACCCTGACGCTGCGGAGCGGGAGTTGCCGCGACCTTGCGGTGCTGATGATCGCGGGCCTGCGCTCGCTCGGCTTCGCGGCGCGGTTCGTATCCGGATATCTGCACCTCCCCGACGACGACGACCGCCTCACCGGCGGCAACACCCACGCCTGGGTGCAGGCCTATGTGCCGGGCCCGGGCTGGGTCGATTTCGATCCGTCGAGCGGCAGGGTCGGCAATCAGAATCTCGTGCGTGTCGCCGTCGTGCACGCGCCGCGCGAGGCGATCCCGCTGCACGGCACCTGGATCGGCAAAGCGTCGGACCATCTCGCCATGAAGGTCGCCGTCAAGGTCGCGATGCGCGACGCGCCGATGGAACTTTTGTCGGCGCGTCAGGCTTAATACGCATGGGCCGCGCTCTGGCGTTGCCTGGGGGTTCGTCATGAAGATCCGTGCGGGGTACGAGATTTCCTACGACTGCCCGCAGCCGACGCCGATGATACTGCAAGTGAGCGTGCATCCGTCGCGCCAGGCCGATCTCATCAACTGGGATGGATTGCTGATCGATCCGCCGATCCCGGCGAACACCTATCACGACACGTTCGGAAACTTCTGCCACGTCATTCGCGCGCCCGCCGGGCGGCTGACGCTGTCGACGGATTTCGTCGCCCAGGATAGCGGCAAGCTGGACGACGTCGCGCCGGACGCGATGGCGCATCCGCTCGAGGAGCTTCCGGTCGACGCGCTGATCTTCCTGCTCGGCAGCCGCTACTGCGAGACCGATCGGCTGTCGGACATCGCGTGGAACCTGTTCGGCCACCTGCCGAAGGGCTGGCCGATGGTGCAGGCGATCTGCGACTTCGCGCACGCGCACATCAAATTCGGCTACGAGCATGCGAGCCCGAGCAAGACGGCGTTCGACGCCTACACGGAGAAGCGCGGCGTGTGCCGCGACTTCGCGCATCTCGC
>CAYZMR010000610.1:0-2025 GCA_964479515.1 uncultured Hyphomicrobiales bacterium
GGCATCGGCACCCTGGAAGAGCTGGTCGAGCAGCTCACCTGGGCGCAGCTCGGCCGGCACAAGAAGCCGATCCTGATCCTCAATATCGGGGGCTTCTGGGATCCCCTCTGTGCGCTGCTCGACCACATGCGGCGGCTCGAGTTCATCCGCGCCGATCTTGCGGTGACGCTGCTGGTGGCGGAGCGGACCGAGGACATTCTCCCGAAGCTGCGCGCCGCGGCGGCTTCTGTCTCGGAGAGCGCCAAGAAAGGCGCGCCCGCAACCGTCGAGCGGCTGTGACGGCATCGCGATCGCGTGCGCCGCGGGCTATCCTGCGGCGGGCATGACGACGCTTGAGGCAACCGGATCGCGGCGCGTGGGGGCGAAGCTCGCCGTGCTGGCGCTCGCCGTCGCGGCGCTCGGGATTCCGATCGACAGCCTGGCAAGCTGGAGCCTGCTCGCCGCCGCCGTGCTGATCATCTTCACCGGCCGGATCAGCCGCAGCCCCGCGCGCTGGATCGCCGCCGGCGTGCTGACGCTGCTCGTGGTTGGCCAGCATCTATTCGTCTCGGCTCCGCGCATCGAGGAAGGGCACAACGTCTTCCTCATCGATCAGCCGGGCAGCGCCCTGGAACGGGGACTTCCCGCCGGCGCGTTCCGCCTGATGGCGCAACGGTTCGATGCCGCCTATCCGCCCGAGACGCGCTGCCAGGCCGGCGCCGCATCCTGCTGGCGGCCGGGCGGCCTGCCGAAGCAGACCTTCGCGCTCGCCGCCGACGGCATGTTCGACGGACACGAATTTTCGCGCCGCGTGCGGACCATCGACTTCACCGACCCGATCTGGCTGCGGCTCGGCATCGTCAATGACCTCACGCTCGATATCGCGGGCCATGACGGCGACGTCCAGCGCCTCTCCCGCGACCGGCGCTCGCTCGCGATCATCGGGCGCTGGCGCCTCCTGCTCCCCTATTTCGTCATGCTCCGCCTCCCGGCCGAATTCGCCGGCAGCGAGCTGTGCTGGCGCGGCGAGGTGCTGTGGGAGGGCACGGGCGAGCAATATGCGCCGCTCACGAACACGGACTGGGGCTGCCGCGCGCTGCAAGCCGAAGATATCGGCCGACGCGTGTTCGGCGTCTCGATTGGACCCGACGCGTCGCTCGCAATGACGCTGCACGCCAATTGGCGGATAGAGCTGCGGCGGGCGATCGACGCGGTCGCAACCGCCATCGGCTCCGTCGGCGTGCTGTTGCTGCTGGTCGCATGGCGGCCGCGGCGCGCCGCGCTCCCGCTGCTATTCGCCGGCTTGGCACTCATCGTCGTCGTGTTCACGGACATCACCTTCATCGGCGGCTACCGGCCGTTCGACAACGGCGACGATGGCCTCATTTTCTCCGGCTTCGCGCGCGTGATGCTGGCGGCGCTCGGCAACGGCGACGCGATGGGCGTGCTGCAAGGCGCCGAGAAGGTGTACGGCTTCACCCCGGGCATGCGCTATTTCCGTTTCGTCGAATACCTCGTCTTCGGTGACAGCTTTCTCGGCTATCTGCTGCTGATGCTGGCGCTGCCGCTCGTCGTCTATCGGCTGTGCGCGCGGTTCATCGGCATCGATTGGGCGCTCGTGTTCGCGCTCCTGTTCGTCGCGACGCCGGCCGGATATCTGTTCGGCACCAGCTATTGGGACTACGCCAAATGGGCGGCGCGCGGCTACGCCGATCCGCTCGGCGCGATGGCGTTTTTCGCAGGGCTCGTCGTGCTGGCCGGACGCGCTGGACAATTCGACGAGCGAACCGCGCCGGCCTTCTGGGGCGCGCTGCTGATGGCGCTTGCGGTCGTGCTGCGGCCGAACCTCGTGCTCGGTGCCGGTGTCCTAGTCGGCGGCGTCGCGCTCGCCGCGCTCTGGCGGCGGCACATCGCAAGGCTTGCCGCGCTCTGCGTCGGCTTTGTGCCGGTGTTCTTTCCGCTCTGGCACAACTGGTACTTCGGCGGCGTGATCGTGCCGGTCGGCGAGAATCTCACGGTATCGAACATCTACATGATGCCGCCGTC
>CAYZMR010000611.1:0-2013 GCA_964479515.1 uncultured Hyphomicrobiales bacterium
TGTCGGTCCCGAGGCCGACATGGACCGGGCGCTGGGGGTCCTTCACGGCGCCGACTCGGAACAGCCCTGAGCCGAGGAACAGGTTCGAGGTCGGGCAGTGAGAGAGGGCGGTTCCGCTCTCGTGGCAGCGGCAGAGCTCGTCCTCGCCGAGATGGATGCCGTGCGCGAGTACCGCGCGTCGTCCGATCAGGCCGTGACGGTCATAGACGTCGAGATAGTTCTTCGCCGAGGGAAACAATTGCGCAGTCCATTCGATCTCGCGGCGGTTCTCGGCGATGTGGGTGTGCACGCAGACGTCCGGGTGCTCGCGCCACAGCGTGCCGGCGGCATCGAGCTGTTCAGGCGTGCTTGTGCCGGCGAAACGCGGCGTGATCGCATACAGGCTGCGGCCATGCTTGTGCCAGCGCCCGATCAGCGCCTTGGAATCGTCGTAGCCCCGCTGCGGCGTGTCGCGCAGCGCCTCTGGCGCATTGCGGTCCATCAGCACCTTGCCGGCGACGAGGCGCATGCCGCGCCGCTCGGCTTCCTCAAACAGCGCGTCGACCGATTGCGGATAGACCGCGCAGAAGACCAGCGCCGTCGTGGTGCCGTTGCGCAAGAGCTCGTCGCAGAAGGTTGCGGCCATCCGCGCCGCGTGCGCTGCGTCGGCGAATCCGATCTCGGTCGGGAACGCATAGCGCTCGAGCCAGTCGAGCAGTTGCTTGCCGTAGGACGCGACCATGCCGGTCTGCACATAGTGCACATGCGTGTCGATGAAGCCCGGCGCGATCAGGCAGCCTGGATAGGTCGCGATCGGCGTACCCGCCGGAACCGACGGCAGAAGCTCCGCCGCCGGACCGACCGCCTCGATCATCCCGTCGCGGCAGATGACGAGGCCGTCGCTCTCGACGCGAAACGCCTTGGCCGGGTCGGTCAGGAATGGGTCGTCGTGACAGGTGATGGTTGTGCCGCGTAGGACTGTAAGGCCGTCAGAAACACCCGTTGCCGCCATGCGTGATGCCCTTAACGCTCGCTCCGGCGCTGCATTATGGCGAATGAAATCGGGCCCGTCTGCCGAGATCGCCGCGCTGGATGTTGCGGCCGCGCCGTGGACGCAGGGGCCGGCGCCGGATATGGTCCCGGCATGCCGTCTCGTCCGCGCCTGCGTCGTTATGTCGGTCTACTCGCGGCCTACGCGATCGCGTTGCAGGCGCTGCTTTCGGCGTTCGTGACGCCGGCTGCGGCCGTCACAGGTACAGGCGCGATATCGGCGATCTGCAGCGCCGGTGCGACCGATCCGGGAAATGGTCCGGCGTCACCCCGGGACCATGACTGCGCCGCGTGCCTTGCGGGGCATTGCGCGGCCGGTTTGGGCTCTGCGCGCGCCACAAGCCTTGTGTCCTGGCCTCGCGTCGTCCTCGCGCAAGTTGTCGCGGCGCGGACGGCCCCATTGGTGCCCGCTCGCCACGAGCGGCCGCACGGTCCACGCGCTCCGCCGGCCGGCTGACGCCAAGCGCTCTACCAAGCGCGTCGATCCGCACCGTCAGTCCCGCAGCCGCGCAAGGCACGCGGCCCAATCGACATGGAGCTACCGATGAAATTCCGGATTCTCGCTTCCGCGCTCGTGCTCGCGTGCATCGCGACCGGCGCGCTCGCCCACGGCTACAAGCTTGGTTCCCTGGTCATCGGCCATCCCTGGTCGCGCGCGACCCCGAAAGGCGCGACGGTTGCGACCGGCTACATGACGCTGACCAATAACGGCACCACGCCCGATCGCCTGATCGGCGGATCGAGCGAGGTGGCGCCGAAGTTCGAGGTCCATGAAATGAGCATGGACGGCGGCGTGATGAAGATGCGCGAGCTCAAGGACGGACTCGAGATCGCGCCGGGCGCGACCGTCGAGCTCAAGCCCGGCTCCTATCACATCATGCTGGTCGGACTGACCCACCCGCTCGCCAAGGGCGACCGCGTCAAGGGCTCGCTGACGTTCGAGAAGGCCGGGAAGATCGATGTCGAGTTCGTGGTCGAGGATAT
>CAYZMR010000612.1:0-2010 GCA_964479515.1 uncultured Hyphomicrobiales bacterium
GGGCGCGGCTTCGCCGTGGTGGCGAACGAGGTCAAGGCGCTCTCGACCGCGACGCAGAACGCGACCGAGGAGATTTCGCGCAAGATCGACCAGCTCCAGCGCGATGCGCAGGAATCGATCGCCGCCGTCAGCCGCATCACCAAGGCGATCGAGGCGATCCGGCCGGTGTTCGCGACGGTCGCGAGCGCGATCGAGGAGCAGATCGCGACCACCGGCGAGTTGTCGCGCAGCGCCTCGGACAGTTCGCGCTTCGTCACCGCGGTCTCCGACAGCGCGATCGAGATCAAGACGGCCTCCACGCGTGCCGAGGAATGCGGCGTCACGATCGACCGCTCCGGCCAGGACGCGGCCGCCCTCGCGGCAAAACTGCGCACCCGCTTCGTCACCTTCCTGCGCCAGAGCGAGATCGGCGACCGGCGCCGCCACGACCGGCTGCCGTGCGACCTGCCGGTCGTGCTGCGCCACGCCGGCGGCGAGGTGCGCGGGGTAACCGGGGATCTGTCGGATGGCGGAACGCTGGTGCGCGCCGATGACGGCGGGCAACTGCCGGTCGGAACGCCGGTCGAGATCGACCTGACCGGCATCGGGCGCGGGCGCGCGCGCCTCGTCGGCCGGTCGGCGCTCGGACTGCATGTCGAGTTCACCGCGCTGGAGGCGGACGCGGAGGTCGCGCTGAACGCCAAGCTCGCCGCCATCCGCGACGAGAACAAGGAGTTCGTCGACCGCGCCATCGACACGGCCGGGATGGTCTCGATGGCGTTCGAGGAGGCGGTGAACGCCGGACGGCTGACGCGTGAGGCCCTGTTCGACACCGATTACGTGCCGATCGAAGGCACGAACCCTCCGCAGGTCCGCTCGCGCGCGCTCGACGTGCTGGAGGCGATCCTGCCTGCCATCCAGGAGCCGCTGCTCGCTTCCGACAAGCGCATGGTGTTCTGCGCCGCGGTCGACCGCAACGGCTACCTGCCGGTGCACAATCGCATCTATTCCAAGCCGCAGCGCCCGGGCGAGCTCGCCTGGAACATCGCCAACAGCCGCAACCGCCGCATCTTCGACGACCGCGCGGGCCTGTGCGCGGCGCGCAATGTGCGCCCCAGCCTGATCCAGAGCTACCCGCGCGACATGGGTAACGGGGTCATCATCATGATGCGCGAGATCGACGCACCGCTGCGCGTCTTCGGGAAGCATTGGGGCGGCTTCCGCACGGCCTATAAGTTTGATGGCTCAATGGCTTAAGAGCCATGGTTAACGATATCTTGCGCTTTTTATTGCACCGTCCCGCAGGCGCGCCTATGGTCCCGATCCGGGGCTCGGCGCGTGCCGATCACGTGAAATAGTCGCCATGTCGAGTTTTGTACGAGTAAGCGTAATCGCCGGCGCGGCATTGCTGGCCGGCTGCACGTCGTGGATGCCGAGCTGGGATCTGGGATCGACCTTTTCGCGCGGCTCGGATGTGTCGCTCACGATCGAGTCCGATCCGCCAGGCGCGGATGCCCGGACCTCGGCCGGTCCGGCCTGTCGCACGCCCTGCATGATCCCGGTGCCGGGCGACCGCGAACTCACCGTGAGCTTTACGCTCAACGGCTATCTGCCGCAGAACGTCTCGGTGCGTCCGCGCGAGCGATCGACCTTCGAGTTCGGCGCCCCGGAGCTCACGCCGAATCCGGTATTCGCGCAGCTCCAGCCCGCCCCGCCACCGCCCCCGGTCAAGCGGCGTCCAGTGCGCAAGAAGAAGGCGGCGGCACCCAAGCAGCCTGCCGCGGCGCCCGCCGCCGCAGCGCCGCCGCCGAATCCGGCGGTGAAATAGCTCAGCTCCCCACACCTCGGTTGACACCGCGCGCCGCGCGCCCTTAAACCTGCGGCACCAAACTTGGTCGCATTTCCTAGCGCGAACCGCTCACGCCCCGGATCAAATCCGGCGCAGGCCTTCGTGGGACAATGCTCCAAACGACGACCGGGCGCTTAGCTCAGCGGGAGAGCGTTCCCTTCACACGGGAGAGGTCGTAGGTT
>CAYZMR010000613.1:0-2006 GCA_964479515.1 uncultured Hyphomicrobiales bacterium
TTCTGGCTCGGCGACGCGTTCGCGTCCGGCGGCTCGGCCGGCTACGACCACAAGAAGATGGGCATCACGGCGCGGGGGGCGTGGGAAGCCGTCCGCCGCCATTTCCGCGAGATGGACGTCGACATCCAGACCGTCCCGTTCACGGTGGTCGGCGTCGGCGACATGTCGGGAGATGTCTTCGGCAACGGCATGCTGCGTGAACGCACCATCAAGCTCGTCGCGGCATTCGATCACCGCGACATCTTCATCGATCCGAATCCGGACGCGGAGCGAAGCTTCACCGAGCGGGCGCGACTGTTCGATCTGTCGCGCTCGAGCTGGCAGGATTACAACAAGGACTACATTTCGCCCGGCGGCGGCGTCTACTCGCGTGGCGCCAAGGAAATAGCGCTCAGCATCGAGGCGCGCACGCTGCTCGGCCTTGCGACCGAGAAATCGACGCCGCAAGAGGTGATGCGCGCGATCCTGCGGCTCGACGCCGATCTCCTATGGTTCGGCGGCATCGGCACCTATGTGCGCGCCGCCGCCGAAACCGACGAGGCGGTCGGCGACCGCGTCAATGACGCGATCCGCGTCACGGCCGCGAACCTGCGCTGCAAGGTGATCGGCGAAGGCGCCAATCTCGGCATGACGCAGAAGGGACGCATCGAGGCCGCGATGCGCGGGATACGGCTCAACACCGACGCGATCGACAACTCGGCCGGCGTGAACACCTCGGACGTCGAGGTCAACATCAAGATCGCGCTCGCGATTCCGCTGCGCGACGGCCGCATCTCGCTCGACGCGCGCGACAAGGTGCTGGCGGACATGACCGACGATGTTGCGACGCTGGTGCTGCGCAACAATTATCAGCAGACACTCGCGCTCTCGCTGGCGCAGCGTCGCGGGCTCGAAGATCTCGGCTTCCAGCAGCGCCTGATGCAGACGCTCGAATCCCACGGCCAGCTCGACCGCGACGTCGAGTTCCTGCCCTCCGACATGGAGCTCGGCGAGCGCCGCCAGCGTGGACAGGGACTGATGCGGCCCGAGCTCTCCGTGCTGCTGGCTTACGCCAAGCTCTCGCTCTACGCCGAATTGCTGAACTCGGCCGTTCCCGACGATCCTTATCTCGGGCGCGAGCTGATCCGCTATTTCCCGCACGCGCTGGTCGAGCAGTTTCCCGATGCGCTCGAGAAGCACCGGCTGCGCCGCGAGATCATCGCGACGCAGCTCACGAACTCGATCATCAACCGCGGCGGGCCGTCCTTCGTGGTGCGCGTCGCCGACCAGACCGGCGCGGCCGCGGCGACGATCGCGGCGGCATTTTTCGTGGTGCGCAACAGCTACGACATGATCGCGCTCAACGGCGCGATCGACGCGCTCGATGCCAAGATCAGCGGCAAGCTGCAGCTCGATCTCTATGCGGCGGTGCAGGACTTGTTGCTCGATCGCATCGTCTGGTTCGTGCGCAATGTCGACATGTCGAAGGGGCTGGCCGACGTGGTCGAGCACTACAAAGAGGGGATCGCGAGCGTGACCGCGGCGCTCGATCTCGCCTTGCCCGAGGAGGCAAAGCAGGCCCGCACGGCGCGCGTCGCGGAACTGACGGGTGGCGGCGTCCCCGACGAGCTCGCGCAGCGCATCGCCAGCCTGCCGGCGCTCACGATGGCGCCCGACGTGGTGCTGGTCGCCGACCGGACCGCCAAGCCGATCGCCGATGTGGCGATGACGTATTTCGCCGCCGGCGCGTTCTTCCAGCTCGACCGCATTACCAGTGCGGCGCGCGGCATCCGCGTCACCGACTATTTCGATCGGCTCGCGCTCGACCGCGCGCTCGATTCGATCGGCGAGGCCGAACGGCGGCTCACCGCCGAGATGGTCGGCAACGGCACGATTGGGCCGGCGGCGGTCGACGTATGGGTCAAGCCCCGCGCCGGCGAGGTCGAGCGCATCCGCTCCGCCGTGCACGGCATCGCGAGCTCGGGGCTGACGCTGTCGAAGCTGTCGGTCGCGGCGAGCTTGCTGGG
>CAYZMR010000614.1:0-2005 GCA_964479515.1 uncultured Hyphomicrobiales bacterium
TGATGCCGTAGCCGTCGTCGAGCGACTCGACGCCCTTGTAGCGCGCGACATCGAGAAACACGCCGCGCCCGACCATCTTGTTCTTGGTCTTCTCGATGCCGCACTTCTGCGCGCCGGCTGACGTCACGGTGCGGCAGTCATAGCCGTTCCACATGTGGTCCTCGTAGAACACATGGCCGAGCCCATCCCATTGCGTGCCGCACTGCAGCGGCATCACCACCATGTCGTCGGCGGCGCGGATGCCGCGCGCATCCAGCACGCCCGAATAGGCGTCGGTGCCGGTGCGCAGCATCGTGTGGATCGGATTGGTGCGGCCCATCGCGGGATATTTGCTCTTCGCGCCCTGCGGCCCGGTGTGGTCGAAGTTGAGCGCGAGCGAGATCACCTTGCCCTTCTTCACCAGTTGCGCCGCCGCGATGATGTCTTCGGCGCTGGTATAGTTGAGCGTGCCGATCTCGTCGTCCGGTCCCCACTTGCCCCAGTTCTTGTAGGTCTCGGAGGCGTCGCGCAGGTCTTGGCGCGTCAGTTTCCTTGCAGTCATTGTGACGTTTCCTGTTGCGGAGGCGAAGGGCGGGCGCCGCTTTTGTTCTTGTGGTCGACGGCGGGTACGCGGATGATACATCTTAAGAAAACAATGTGGGAGAGCGCCGAGATGTCCGCTTTACGCATATTGGCGGCGCTGCTCGCGCTCGCTTTTTCGGGTCCGTCATTCGCCCAGGGCTATCCGAACAAGTCGGTGCGCGTCCTGGTCGGCTTCGCGGCCGGCGGCCCGACCGACGTGATCGCGCGCATCATCTCGCAGAGGCTCTCCGACAGCCTGCACCAGCAATTTTACGTGGAGAACATCGGCGGCGCCGGCGGCAACACGGCCTCCGCGATGGCGGCGAAAGCGCCGGCCGACGGCTACACCATCATGGTCATCTCGACCGGCTTCGTGGTGAACCCGAGCCTCTACGCCAAGGTGCCCTACGATCCGATCAAGGATTTCGCGCCGGTGACGCTGGTCGCGGCCTCGCCGAACGTGCTGGTGGTCAACCCCTCGGTGCCGGCGAAGACGATCCCCGAACTGGTGGCGCTCATCAAGGAGAATCCCGGCAAGTATTCGTTCGCCGGCCCCGGCGTCGGCTCGACGCCGCATCTCTCGGGCGAGTTGTTCAAGCTGACCTACAAGCTCGACCTCGTGCACGTGCCGTTCACCGGCGCGGGGCCGGCGATCGGCTCCACCATCGGCGGGCATACGCCGATCGCGTTCACGGCGCTGCCGCCGGCGGTCGCCGCCGTCAAGGACGGGCAGTTGCGCGCGCTCGGCATCGCCTCGACCGAGCGCGTGTCCCTGCTCCCCGACGTGCCGACCTTCGCCGAGCAGGGATTGAAGGACCAGGAGGCCGACACGCTGACCGGCGTCGTGGTGCCGGCCGGTACGCCGAAGGAGATCGTCGATCTGCTCTACCGCGAGATCAAGAAGGCCGTGACCGATCCCGACGTGAAGGCGAAGCTCGACACGCTCGGCTTCCGCCCGATCGCCAACACGCCGGACGAGTTCGCCGTGCGCATCAAGAGCGAGATGGAGAAGTGGGGCAAGGTGGTGCGCGACGCCAAGCTGAGGATTGAGTAGCTTTCTTTCTTCACCTCTCCCCTCCGGGGGAGAGGTCGCGAGCGAAGCGAGCGGGTGAGGGGGCTTTCGATACGTGAGAGCGAAGCCCCCTCACCCCAACCCTCTCCCCCGGAGGGGAGAGGGAGCCCACCTGAGTTCGCGGCAACACCTGAGCGACACAATTTCACATGCGCATCACCGACATCCGCGAAACATCGATCGCGCTGAACTCCACCCTGAAAAATTCGAGCATCGACTTCTCCGAGATGACCACCTCGGTCGTCGCGGTCATCACCGATGTGATGCGTGACGGAAAGCCCGTCACCGGCTTCGCGTTCAACTCCACCGGCCGCTATGCCTGCGGCGCGCAGATGCGCGCGCGCTTCATCCCGCGCATCCTGAAAGCCGATC
>CAYZMR010000615.1:0-1998 GCA_964479515.1 uncultured Hyphomicrobiales bacterium
CCGGCCAAGAGGGGAAAGGGCGTTACCCGTGACCACCATGTCTTCGGCCGAGCCGACGCGACGTGATTTCCTTTATATCGCAACAGGTACCGTAGCAGCCGTCGGCGCCGCCGCGGTTGCCTGGCCGCTCATCAGCCAGATGAATCCGGACGCCTCCACGATCGCGGCCGGCGCGCCGATCGAGGTCGACCTCGGCCCGATCGCGGAAGGCCAGGTCATCAAGGTGTTCTGGCGCAGCAAGCCGATCTTCATCAGCCATCGCAGCAAGAAGGAGATCGACGAGGCCAAGAGCGTCAACGTCGCGAGCCTTCCCGATCCGCAGCCCGACTCGGCGCGCGTCAAGGAAGGCCACGACCAGTGGCTCGTCGTTATCGGCATCTGCACGCATCTCGGCTGCATCCCGATTGCACATCAGGGCAATTACGACGGCTGGTTCTGCCCCTGCCACGGCTCGCAATACGATAGCTCGGGCCGCATCCGGCAAGGGCCGGCGCCGGCGAACCTCGTCGTGCCTCCCTACGCGTTCCTTTCCGACACCAAGATCCGCATCGGCTGAGCCCGCGGCACACATTTTCCAGGATCGAACAGCATGAGCGGACCTTCGACCTATCAGCCGCAGAACGCATTCCTGAAATGGTTCGAGGCGCGCCTTCCGATCATCGGCTTGGTGCATTCGTCCTTCGTCGCCTATCCGACGCCGAAGAACCTGAACTACTGGTGGACCTTCGGCGGCATCCTCTCGTTCATGCTCGGCGTGCAGATCATCACCGGCATCATCCTGGTGATGCACTACACGCCCGAAACGACCATGGCGTTCGATTCCGTCGAGCGCATGATGCGCGACGTGAACTACGGCTGGCTGCTGCGCTACCTGCACTCCAACGGCGCCTCGATGTTCTTCGTCGCGGTCTACATCCACATGTTCCGCGGCCTGTATTACGGCTCATACAAGGAGCCGCGCGAGGTGCTCTGGATCCTCGGCGTCATCATCTACCTGTTGATGATGGCGACCGGCTTCCTCGGCTACACGCTGCCGTGGGGCCAGATGAGCTTCTGGGGCGCGACCGTCATCACCAACTTCTTCTCGGCGATCCCGATCGTCGGCGAATCGGTCGTGACCTGGCTGTGGGGCGGCTATGCGGTCGGCAATCCGACGCTGCAGCGCTTCTTCTCGCTGCACTACCTGCTGCCCTTCGTGATCGTGGGCGTGGTGGTGCTGCACGTCTGGGCGCTGCACGTGGTCGGTCAGGGCAACCCGACCGGCGTCGAGCCGAAATCGGGCCAGGATACCGTGCCGTTCACGCCTTACGCGACCGTCAAGGATAGCTTCATGATGGTCGTGTTCTGCATCGTCTTCGCCTGGTTCGTCTTCTATGTGCCGAACTATCTCGGTCACGCCGACAACTACATCCCGGCGAACCCCGGCGTGACGCCGCCGCACATCGTGCCCGAGTGGTATTACCTGCCGTTCTACGGAATCCTGCGCTCGATCCCGAACAAGCTCGCGGGCGTCATCGCGATGTTCTCCTCGATCCTGATCCTGGTGTTCCTGCCCTGGCTCGACACCTCGAAGGTCAAGTCCGCGAGCTATCGTCCGCTCTATCGCGTGTTCTTCTGGATTTTCGTGGCGGCCTGCCTGGGGCTCGGCTATCTCGGCTCGCAGCCGCCGGAAGGCGGCTTCGTGATCGCGGCGCGCATCCTGACCGCGTACTACTTCATCCACTTCATCATCATCACGCCGCTGATCGGCCTGATCGAGACGCCGAAGCCGCTGCCGAATTCGATCTCGGAATCGGTGCTGAAAAGCTCGGGCGCGGTCGCGGCCGTGCTGGCGGCGCTGGTCGGCGCGGCAGCGCTGTTGATGACGCCGTCAGCGGCGCGCGCACAGGAAGGCGCGCCCGAGGTGCCGATCCCGCCGCGCAACAGCTGGTCGTTCGCGGGTCCGTTCGGCAAGTTCGATCAGCAGCAGCTCCAGCGCGGCTTCAAGGTCTACAAGGA
>CAYZMR010000616.1:0-1996 GCA_964479515.1 uncultured Hyphomicrobiales bacterium
ACACCACGATCGACAGCCCACCCAGCACCGGGCCGGGAATGGTCAGGATCAGCGCTCCAAATTTGGGCGAGAAGCCCAACAGGATGGCGATGATCGCCGCCGCGATGAAGAGCTGCGTCGAGTAGATGCGCGTGATCGCCATCACGCCCATGTTCTCGGCGTAAGTGGTGACGCCGGTGCCTCCGCCGCTGCCTGAGATCATCGTGGCTATGCCGTCGCCCAAGAAGGCGCGGCCGAGATAGGGGTCGAACGAGCGCCCCGTCATGGCGCCGATCGCCTTGATGTGCCCGAGGTTCTCGGCGACCAGCACGATCGCGACCGGCGCGATTAGCACCATCGCCTTAGTGTCGAAGATCGGGCTCGCGAAGTTGGGCCAGCCGAACCACGCGGCCGCGCCGAGCCTGGAGAAGTCAATTCCTGGGCCGAGCGCCATCACGTTCGCGGCGATGTAATAGACGATATAGCCCGCGATGGCGCCGAGCAGGATCGGGATGCGGCGCGCCAAGCCCGGCGCGTAGACGGCGCACAGGCCGACCGCCACCACGGTGATGAGCGCGATCCAGCGCGCGAACGCCGAGCCGTCGGCATTGCCGGGTCCAATGCCCGACGCGCTCGAGATCGCGATCGGCGCGAGCACGAGGCCGATCGCGCCCACGATCGAGCCGGTCACGACCGGCGGCATCACTTTCTCGACCCAGTGATGGCCGGCGGCCATCACGATCAGGCCGATGACGCTGTAGAGCGCGCCCGCCGCGATGATGCCGCCGAGCGCGAGCCCGATGTTGGGATTGGGGCCGGCCGCGACCGTCGCGCCGGTCGCGACAAGCACCGGACCGATGAAAGCGAAGCTCGAGCCGAGATAGCTTGGCACGCGCCCGCCGGTCACGACGAAGAAGATCAGCGTCGCGACACCCGAGAACAGGATCGCGACATTGGGGTCGAACCCCATCAGCAGCGGCGCCAACACGGTTGCGCCGAACATCGCGACAACATGCTGCAGGCCGACCAGCACGGTCTGGCCGGGCGGCAGCCGCTCCTCGGGCAGGATCACGCCCTCGGTCTTGAGTGTCCAAACGATGAAATAGGAGTCGCCGCCCTGCGGGCCGTCCTCGCGCGCCATGATGTCCTCCCCGGACGACGCGTCCGCGAGGCGCGCCGTTGTGTCAAGCTTTCGCCCGCGGGAGGGTGGGGTCAAGTTCGCTGGCGGTGTCGTCAACAAGGAGTGCGGTGCACCCAAGCGCAACACCGTGGTATAGCGACGCCCGGAGGAAGCGCATGACCATCGCGATCGTTGGCGGCGGGATTTGCGGGCTGTCGCTTGCCCTGAACCTGCATGCGCGTGGCATCGGATGCCGCGTCTACGAGGCGGCGCCCGAGTTGAAGGAGCTCGGCGTCGGCATCACGCTCTTGCCGCACGGCATGCGCGAGTTCACGGCTCTCGGCCTCGGCGAGGAACTGCTCCGCGCCGGCATCGAAAACGCCGAAAGCTGCTTCTTCAACCGCTTCGGCCAGCTCATCTACCGGGAATCGCGCGGCAAGGCGGCCGGCTACCAGTACCCGGAAGTCGGCATCCACCGCGGCACGCTGCATCTCGCGCTCTATCGCGCCGTCACCGAGCGCATCGGCGCGGACTGCGTCGTCACCAACCGTCTCTGCGTCGGCGTCGAGCAGGACGAGGCGGGCGCACGATTGCTGTTCAAGGAGACGACCACCGGCGCTGTGCTGCCGCCGATCGCGGCAACAATCGTGATCGCCGCCGATGGCGTGAACTCCGCGTTGCGCAAACAGTTCGTCGGCGACAGCGTGGTCTTCACCGGCATCAACACCTGGCGCGGGGTGACGCGCCACAAGCCGATCCTGACCGGGCGAAGCTACCTGCGTATCGGCTCGATCCTCACCGGCAAGATCGTGATCTATCCGATCGTCGACGACGTGGATGGCGCCGGAAACCAGCTCATCAACTGGACCACCGAGTTCAAGCGCGACACGCAAGGCA
>CAYZMR010000617.1:0-1993 GCA_964479515.1 uncultured Hyphomicrobiales bacterium
TGCGCCACAATCATCGCGACGACGAGATCACCGTCACCTTCAAGCGCGACGGCAAGTACGACGACGAAGGGTTGCGGCAGCTCAACCACTTCCTGCGCGACTGGCGCAACGACACCGAAATCAGCATGGACCCCCATCTGTTCGACATCGTGTGGGAGGTCTACCGCGAGGTGGGCGGCAAGGAGCCGATCCACATCATCTCGGCCTATCGCTCGCCCGAGACCAACGCGTTCCTGCGCGCCCATTCGAGCGGCGTTGCGCTGCACAGCCAGCATATCCTCGGCAAGGCGATGGACTTCTTCATTCCGGGCGTGCCGCTGGAGGAGCTGCGCTATGCGGGCTTGAGGCTCCAGCGCGGCGGCGTCGGCTTCTATCCGACCTCCGGATCGCCTTTCGTGCACATGGACACCGGCGGCGTCCGCCACTGGCCGCGCATGGCGCCCGAGATGCTCGCGCGCGTGCTCTCGATGCCGAAGGCGACGCTGTTTGCCGCCGCCGAGCGCCGCCGCATGCCGACGACGACCTCCGACGAGGACGAGAGCGAGGCGCCGCGCACGGTCGCGAGCCTTGCGCCCGCCCCCGCCCCGGCTCGCAAGCCGCAGGCAAAGCCGACTGCGATCGGTACTGCCCCGAATGCGCAGCAGGCGTTCGCGCTTGCCTCCGACTCCTCCACACCGTTCACGCTGGGCTCGACGCCGCGCCGCGCGGCCGCGCCTGAGCCGGCGGCCGCGACCACCGCGAGCGTGCAGTCGTGGCTCAACGATATCGATCAGCGGCCCAGCGCCAATGACCGCGTGGCGCCCGAGATGGCGCTCGCCTATGCGCGGGACGCGTCGGTCGAGAACCCGCGTGCCGCGGCGACGGTCGCGACCCCGATGGCAGCGTCGCGACTTCCGCCGCCCGCCACCACCCAGGTTCCCAAGACCGCCGGCAAGCCGATCATCCAGGCCAGACCCGGCCAGCGCTACAACGACCCATGGATGCGCAGCATCACGCTCGCCTCGAGCCTGCACTATTCGAAGGTGACGGCCTACGGCTCGTTCGACGTGCGCGGCGTGCAGACGCTGATGCGCAAGCCGGCCACGACCTTCGCGCTGACATTCCGCAACGATCCCTATGACGGAATGACGTCGCTCAAGTTCAGCGGCCCGGCCGTGTCGTTCCTGCCGATGATGATGTTCGCGGGGACGCCGCAGCGCCAAGCCAGCCTGCAGTGATCGCCGGGGACCTTGGGCCCCGGCTCCCTCACAGCATTCCAAGCGCCTGCAGATAAGTCTCGAGGATCGCCTCGTGCTCCTTGCGCTCGTCAGCGTCCTGCTTGCGCAGGCGCACGACCGAGCGGAGCGCCTTGACGTCGAAGCCGTTGCCCTTGGCTTCGGCATAGACGTCGCGGATGTCGTCCGAGAGCGCCTTCTTCTCCTCCTCGAGCCGCTCGACGCGCTCGATGAACGCCTTGAGGTGATCCTTGGCAAAGCGGTGGGCTGCGGCTTCGTCCTTGACGGCGGCGGCGGTAGCCATCGGGCACTCCTGACACGACTGGGATGAAATCGAGCAAGAGGTGTCGGAGCAGCGGCGCGTCAGGTCAAGGCGCAGGCGGCGTCATCCACAGCCGTGCACAGCGAAACCCGGGCGGACGTCTCCGCGCGGTCGCTTGCGGCCTGTTTTCCTTGACAGATCGGGTCGGGCTTCCGCCGCCTTCTCAGTGCTTGTGGGCGCCTTTATCGAACGCGGCCTGCTGCACGGGCGAGGCGTCCTTCTGGAACTTGGCCTTCCACTCGTCATAGGGCATGCCGTAGACGGCCGTGCGGCTCTCGTCCTTGCTCAGCGTCACGCCCTGCGCGTCGGCCGCGTCCTTCATCCAGTTGGAGAGGCAGTTGCGGCAGAAGCCGGCCAGATTCATCAGGTCGATGTTCTGCACGTCGGTGCGGCCGCGCAGATGCTCGACGAGGCGCCGAAATACCGCCGCCTCCAGCTCGGTGCGTGTCTTGTCGTC
>CAYZMR010000618.1:0-1966 GCA_964479515.1 uncultured Hyphomicrobiales bacterium
CTCGCCGAGAACGCGGCCTTCCTCGAACATGTGCCGCCGTCGCCCGATCTCGACGCGACGCTCGCGCTGCACGGCCTCGACCGCTTCACGGCGCGCAAGCGCATCGTCGAGATGCTCGACGCCAAGGGCCTGATCGACAAGATCGAGCCGGTGACGCACGTGGTGCCGCATGGCGACCGTTCGGGCGTGGTGAGCGAGCCGTTCCTGACCGACCAGTGGTTCGTCAACGCCAAGGAGCTGGCCGCGATGGCGATCGCCGCGGTCGAAGTCGGGCGCACGAAGTTCGTGCCGGAGAACTGGACCAAGACGTATTTCGAGTGGATGCGCAACATCCAGCCGTGGACGATCTCGCGCCAGATCTGGTGGGGGCACCAGATCCCGGCCTGGTACGGGCCGGACGACAAGGTGTTCGTCGCCGAGAGCGAGGACGAGGCGCTGGCCGAGGCGCTCGCCTATTACGTCGTCAACGATGTGCTGAGCCAGGAAGAGGCCGACACCATTGCCGACGACGCGGACCGCCGCGCGAGTTTCCTGACGCGCGATCCGGACGTGCTCGACACCTGGTTCTCCTCCGCGCTGTGGCCGTTCTCGACGCTCGGCTGGCCGGACGAAACGCCGGAGGTTGCACGCTATTACCCGACCAACACGCTGGTCACCGGCTTCGACATCATCTTCTTCTGGGTCGCCCGCATGATGATGATGGGCCTGCACTTCATGAAGGAGGTGCCGTTCGACACGGTCTACATCCACGCGCTGGTGCGCGACGCGTCCGGCGCCAAGATGTCGAAGTCGAAGGGCAACGTGATCGATCCGCTCGCGCTGATCGACGACTACGGCGCCGACGCGCTGCGCTTCACGCTTGCCGCGATGGCGGCGCAGGGCCGCGACATCAAGCTCTCGACGCAGCGCGTCGAAGGCTACCGCAACTTCGCGACCAAGCTGTGGAACGCGGCGCGCTTCGCCGAGATGAACAGCGCCGCCGTGGTGCCGGGGTTCGATCCGCGGCTCGCCACCGAGACGCTGAACAAGTGGATCGCGCATGAGCTCGCGAAAGCCGGCGCCGAGATCACGGCGGCGATCGAGGGCTACCGGTTCAACGAGGCGGCGGGCGCGGCCTATCGCTTCGTGTGGAACGTCTATTGCGACTGGTACCTCGAACTGGTGAAGCCGGTGCTGACCGGGCCTGACGGCGCGGCCAAGACCGAGACGCGCGAGATGGTCGCGTGGGTGCGCGACGAGGTGCTGAAATTGCTGCACCCGTTCATGCCGTTCATCACCGAGGAGCTGTGGCGGGTCACGGTCCCGGGGCGCCCGCATCTGCTCGCGCTCGGGCAATGGCCGGCTTATGAGGGGCTTGAGAATGCAGCAGCCGAAGCGGAAGTCGGATGGTTCGTGGAACTCGTGACGAGGATTCGTTCCGTGCGAACCGAGATGAATGTACCAGGCGGCGCGTTGCTCGAACTCGAACTCGTGAATCCTTCTAGCGATACGTTCGAGAAAGCCCAAATCTTCGACCCCGCGTTCAATCGATTGGCAAGAATCGCAGGAACGAAAAACGTTCCAGCAGCTTCGAAAGGTTCGATTCAGTTGGTCGTGCGCAACGAGACATTCGCGCTGCCGCTTGTTGGCGTGATCGATCTCGCGGCCGAGCGGGCGCGGCTGGAAAAGGAGATCGCCAAGGCCGACGCCGACATCAAGCGCGTCGACGCGAAGCTCGCCAACGAGAAGTTCGTCGCCAACGCCCCCGAGGAGATCATCGAGGGCGAACGCGAGAAGCGCGAGGAGGCGGAAGGCCGGCGTGCCAAGATCATCGAGGCGCTGGAGCGGCTCAAGGGCGCGGCGTGACGCCGCCGCGGCGGGGCAAGGCGCTCGTCCGCGCGCTGACGCGTCCGCCCTTCAACGACGAACACGGCCGCAAGGGCTGGCTCGAACCGTTCTCGCGCGCGCAGCCGCACCGCGTGCGGCG
>CAYZMR010000619.1:0-1962 GCA_964479515.1 uncultured Hyphomicrobiales bacterium
GCCTTGAACGGCTTGCTCAGGAAACGCGAGCCGGAAAGCCCGTAGCGCCAGGGGAGATCGACCGCCTTGGTGATGCCGATGCGCGGACCCGTCACGATGTCCGGCACGGCAGCGCGCTCGCGCAGCGCGAACGGCGGCGCGTCGAGCGGCAGGCCGTTGTGCGCGTGCGTGATGCCGAGCGCCTCGGTCAAACGGCCCGGCCCGGAGCAGAGCGCCCGCGCATCGGCGACGCCGCGCCGCCGGCGCATCAAAGGCAGTCCCTGCGTCGGCTCGAGCGCGCGGATCAGCACCGCGCTGGCGCTGCCTTGCGCCTCGCACACGAAATTCACGCACCAATGGATGCCGTAGGAGCGGTAGACATAGGCATAGCCGGCGGGCCCGAACATCACGGCGTTGCGCGCGGTCTCGCCGCCATAGGAATGCGCGGCCGGGTCGGTGTGATGATAGGCCTCGACCTCGACGATGATCCCGCCCACGCCATTGAACGTCAGCGTCGCGCCGATCAGCTCGGGCGCGACCTCGAGGACGCTGCGGTCGAAGAAGCTCTTTCGGAGGCGGCGCATCTGCTCGACGGGGGAGGGCGGTGGCGCGTAATCTTACACGATGCGGATTTTCCTTGCCGGCGCGTCGGGCGTCATCGGGCTGCGGCTCACGCCGCTGCTAGTGATGATGGGCCACGAGGTGACCGGCACGACGCGTTCGGCCGAGAAGGCCGTTTCGATCGAGGTGCGCTGCGCGCGTCCGGTGGTCGTCGATGCGTTCGACGCGGATGCGCTGACGACCGCCGTGGTCGCGGCGCGGCCCGAGGTCGTGATCCACCAGCTCACGGATTTGCCTGACGCCGCGGACCCCGCACGGATCGCAGCCGCGCTCGACGCCAATGCGCGGCTGCGCATCGAAGGCACGCGCAACCTGATGGCCGCAGCGCTTGCGGCCGGCGCGCGCCGCGTGATCGCGCAGAGCATCGCCTTCGCCTATGCGCCGGGGCCGGAGCCGCACGGCGAGGACGATCCGCTGAACCTTGCGGGCGAGGGCGCGGGCAAGCGCAGCGCCGAGGGGGTCGCCGCGCTCGAAGCCGCAGTGCTCGGCGCGCCGCCGATCGAGGGTGTCGTGCTGCGCTACGGCCGCCTCTATGGGCCGGGAACGTGGTCGCCAGCGCCGAACGGCAAGGCGCCGCTGCATATCGACGCGGCCGCACATGCGGCCTTTATGGCGCTCACGCGTGGGCCGCCCGGCATCTACAATATTGCGGAGGACGACGGCGCCGTCTCGATCGCAAAGGCGCGCATGTTGCTCGGCTTCGATCCAGCGATGCGGCTCGACGCATGATCCCGTGCCATTCCCGCGGTTAGCGGTGCGTCGCTTCCCACTCGTGCGCGAGCCATTGGGCGGTCTCGAGCTGGTCGTGGCTCATCTTGGATTCGATCGCGTCGCGGATGCGCGTGTAATATTCGCGCTCGCTGCCGCGCGAGCGCGACGCCGCGAGATTCACCCATTTGTGCGCCAGCACGTAGTTCTGCGGCACGCCGTGGCCCTTGTCGTAGAGGAGCCCGAGATTGTACTGCGCGGCCGGATTGCCCTGCTCGGCGGCGCGCTGGTACCAGGTGGCGGCCCCGAGGCGATGTTGCGGCACGCCGCGGCCGGTCTGGTAGAGAAAGCCCAGATAGGCCTGCGCGACGGGCTCGCCGTGATGGGCCGGGCGGCGGAATTTCTTCGCCGCGCGCTGGTAGTCGCCGCGCGAAAACGCGGCCGCGCCGTCGCGCACCGGATCAGCCCGCGCCGGCAGCGCGGTGAGCGCGATCAGGATTGCGGCAAGCGCAATGACTTTCATCGTGAACTCCCGGAAGCTGAGCCACGCAGACTATCATCGCGACGTTCACCGCCGCTACCGCGGCGGTGGTGCGCTCCCCTCCCCCTTGCGGGGAGGGGTTGGGGGTGGGGGTCCGGCGTTGTGCGCGTCCC
>CAYZMR010000620.1:0-1952 GCA_964479515.1 uncultured Hyphomicrobiales bacterium
ACGAAGATGGAGTCGTAGACGCGCAGCTTCACCGGCAGCTCGATCTTGGTGCCGTCGCCCGGATCGAAGCGGATCGCGTCGATCTCCTTCTCGAGCTGGCGCAGGATCGCGGTGCCCTTCTCGTCGTCGAACTTCGCCGCCTTGAAGTTGGTCGGCAGCGTGACCATCAGCACGTTCACCTTCTCGTCCGGCGGGCGGATCGCCTGCGGGTCCGGGCTGCACAGCGTCAGGAATTTCGAGTCGAAGCTGTCCCACACGGTCGGATCGGTGTAGGCGGGCTTGAGCAGGTCGTAGTTCAAGCCCGGGATGCGCTTCACATAAGGCAGCGGCGGCATGTTCATGATCGACATGCAGGGCACGCGCGACTTCGCGACCGCATCGAGCAGCTCGCGCACGCCCGGCGAGCGGTATTGCGGCTCCTGCATGGCAAGGCAGATCAGGTCGTAATCCTTCGGATTGACGCCGGCAGCGCCGCTCGCCGTCACCTTGCCGGGCAGCTTGGTCGAATCGAGCAGCACCGGGTCCTTGCGCCCGCGGATCGGCATGCGGACGCGGAAGCCCTCGGTGTTGATGAGGTCGGCTTCGGCTGGCAGGCAGACGTGATGGATCTTGTGGCCGCCGAACAGCATTTTGGAGGCGAGCAGCGAGCCATAGGCCGCGCCCAGGATGAGGATGTTGTACGGCATGCGAACTGCTCCGTTTGTTGCTTGAATGGTTTTGACGGGCCGGCGCGCAACCGTCCCCTCCCCAGATGCGCAATGCTATTGGGGCCAGGGGGACGATGCAATCGCGTCAGCGGCGCCCCACGTTGCGGCTCGGTCGCGACTTGGGGGCGCGCACCGCCTTGGGCGATGCGGCCGGCACTGACCTGCGCTTGGCCGCGCGCCGGACTGCGTAAGGTCGGACCAGCAAGGCCGCCGGAATTTTCCACGCCTCGCTGATCCGGTAAATCATTTCAACGGTCAGCACGCGCCGGCGTGCGAGAATCTCGGAGGCGCGCGAACGCGAGCCGATGATCTCGCCGAGGTCGGCCTGGGAGTGGCCCATCTCGTCGATCGCGTAACGTAGGACGTCGACGGGGTCGCGGTCCGGATCATCGATTGGCCAGCGCTTCGCTTCGTAACCCTCAACGAGTGTGACCAGCAGATCGAGCTTTGCCGCGTCTTCGCTGCCCGCCGGCGCGTTCCACAGCGCGTCGATCTCGGCGAGCGCGTCGCGATGGTCCTCGTCATTCCGGATAAAACGAACGTCCATGATCTAACTGCTCCGATTGATGGTCAGCGGATCGATCTCATCGTAATCGGCATGTGTTCCGATAAACTTGATGTAGACGGCGCGAGATGGAAAATGAAACGCCGCGATCAAGCGATAATTTCCGCCCGCAACCTCGAACCTCACGCGTTCACGGTTGAGCACCTTGGCCTTCGGAAATGCTCTTTGGACGTCGTCCATCGAGGTCCATTCGGCGGACCGTGTCAATTTGAACCAACGTTGCAGCGAAACTTTCGTTTCCGGATGCCTGTCCCAATGAGCCACAAGAGTGCGCCGGGAGACGATCCGCATATCACTTGCTTATCATGTTCCCAATACGGGAACAAGCAAAATGAGGTGCTGCTCACACGATCAGCCGATAGGCCGGGATCGTCAGGAAATCCACGAACTCGGGCGCAAGCGAAAGCTCGCGGAACAGCGCGATCGCCTCGGGAAAGCGGCCCTTCGCGTAATTGCCGGCGCCGATCTCCTGGTTGACGCGCTTCATCTCCTCGCTAAGCGCGCGCTCGAAAAATTTCGGTGTGACGACGATGCCGCCTTCGAGCTCGGCCTCGTACTTGATCCACTGCCAGATCTGCGCGCGCGAAATCTCGGCGGTCGCGGCGTCCTCCATCAGATTGTAGATCGGCACCGCGCCGCGCCCGCGCAGCCACGCCTCGATGTACTGCACGCCGACGCGG
>CAYZMR010000621.1:0-1944 GCA_964479515.1 uncultured Hyphomicrobiales bacterium
GTTGATCGCAAGAACCCCTCACCCGGTCCTCGCTCCGCTCGGACCACCCTCTCCCTCAAGGGGAGAGGGTAAGAACGCGCCGCGATTCAGCCACGATCGATCCGTGATAGTGTCGCCATGGAACCTGGCCCGACGAGACAGCTTGAGGCTCCCGCGATGTCGAACGCCGTCGTCAACCGCTTTCTCGGCGGGCCGCCGCTCGCGGTCGCGGCGCGGCTCATTCTCCTGTGCGTGCTCGTCGGCGTGATCCTGGCGGCGCTCGGCTTCGATCCCGGCAACATCATCGAGAGCATCCGCCGCATGGTCGAGAGCGTCTGGAACATGGGCTTCGACGCGGTGCGCTGGGCGTGGCGCTATTTCCTGCTCGGCGCGATCGTCGTCATCCCGATCTGGCTGATCGTGCGCCTCGTCCGCGCACCCAGCGGACATTGATCACCTGAACGCGTAGCGGCCATTCGGAAAATCGATTGGCGCGCGCCGATGGCTGCCTGATAGCTTGGTTCGGTCTCTCCATTCCCCTCCCCCTTGCGGGGAGGGGTTAGGGGTGGGGGTCGCGCCGTCGCGCCCTACTCTTGACCCCCCTCCCCAACCCTCCCCCTCAAGGGGGGAGGGAGCGCACCAAGTATGACGCCAGACAATTCGTCCCCCTCCTACACCGTCACCAACGCGCGCGTGCTCGCGATCGCGGTGCCGATGACGCTTGCGAGCGCGACGACGCCGCTGCTCGGCGTGGTCGCGACCGCCGTGATCGGGAGGCTCGGAGAGGCGCATACGCTCGGCGCGGTCGCGATGTCGTCGGTCGTGTTCGACTGCCTGTTCTGGCTGTTCGCGTTCCTGCGCATGGGCACGGTGGCGCTGACCGCGCAGGCGCTCGGCAGCGGCGACGTCGCGGAGGAGCGCACCACCCTCCTCCGCGCGCTGCTGCTCGCTGCCGCGATCGGGCTCACGCTGATCGTCCTGCAGGTGCCGCTCTCAGCCGGCATCTACCGCCTGATGGGAGCGAGCGCCGAGGTCACGCGCGCGGCCGAGACCTATTTCGCCGTGCGCATCTGGTCGGCGCCGTTCGCGCTCGCGAACTACGTGCTGCTCGGCTGGTTCGTAGGCCTCGCGCGCGCCAGAACCGCGCTCGCGCTGCAGGTCGCGATCAACCTGATCAACGTGAGCGTGATCGTCGTACTGGTGCTCGGGTTTGGCTATGGCGTCGCCGGTGCGGCGCTCGGCGCGGTCCTCGCCGAAGCGCTCGGCACCGCGGCGGGCCTGGTGATCGCGGCGCGTATCGTCGGCGCGCGCAAGCCCGACATCGGGCGCGTCCTAGACCGCGCCCGGCTGCTGCGCATGTTCCTGATCAACCGCGACATCATGATCCGCACCGCCGCGCTGATCGCCGCCTGGATGTTCTTTGCCGCGCAAGGCGCACGCGCCGGCGACGTCGTGCTCGCGGCGAACTCGGTGTTGAACAATCTGGTGATGATCGGCGCCTTCTTCCTCGACGGCTTCGCGTCGGCGGCCGAGCAGCTTTGCGGACGCGCCGTCGGCGCGCGCGATCGCGCGGCCTTCTCGCGTTCGGTCAAGCTCTCCCTCTCGTGGGGTTTCGGCTTCGGTATCGCGGCGACGCTCGCCTTCCTCGCGGTCGGGCCGTGGCTGATCGACCTGATGACGGCGAGCGCGGATGTCCGCGTGGCGGCGCGCGCCTATCTCGTCTACGCGGCGCTCGCGTCGGTGATCGGCACCTTCGCGTTCACCTATGACGGCATCTATATCGGGGCGACCTGGACGCGCGACATGCGCAACCTGATGATCGTGACGATCGCGCTCTATTTCGCCGCCTGGTGGCTGACGCGGCCGCTCGGCAACACCGGACTGTGGATCGCAATCCTGGTGTTTCTCGGTTCACGCGGCGCCTTGCAGGCGGCGCGGTATCCGGCGCTGGCGCGGGTGACGTTC
>CAYZMR010000622.1:0-1940 GCA_964479515.1 uncultured Hyphomicrobiales bacterium
TCCGACGACGACTGGCTGAAAAAGTCCGAGCTCGCCGTCACCTTCCTCGACCGCTTCGGCAACGAGGTCGGCTCGCGCGGCATCAAGCACAACGACTCGATCCCGCTCGAGCAATACCCCGATCATCTGATCAAGGCGGTGCTTGCGACCGAGGACCGCCGCTTCTACGAGCACTTCGGCATCGACCCATCCGGCCTCGTGCGCGCGCTTGCCACCAACGCGCGCGCCGGCGGCGTGGTGCAGGGCGGCTCCACCATCACCCAGCAGCTCGCCAAGAACCTGTTCCTGAGCAACGAGCGCACCATCGAGCGCAAGGTCAAGGAAGCGTATCTCGCGATCTGGCTGGAGACGCGGCTCACCAAGAACGAGATCCTCAAGCTCTATCTCGACCGCGCCTACATGGGCGGCGGCGCGTTCGGCGTCGATGCCGCCGCGCAATTCTATTTCAACAAGTCGGCGCGCGACGTCTCCCTCTCCGAGGCCGCGATGCTCGCCGGCCTGTTCAAGGCGCCGACGCGCTTTGCCCCGCACATCAACCTGCCGGCCGCGCGCGCGCGCGCCAACGTCGTGCTCGACAATCTGGTCGAGTCCGGGCTGATGACCGAAGGCCAGGTGTTCGGCGCCAGGCGCAATCCCGCGACCGCGGTCGACCGGCGCGACGAGCGCATCGCCAACTACTATCTCGACTACGCCTTCGACGAGATGAAGAAGCTGGTCGAGAAGTTCCCGAAGTCGCTGCACGAGCGGGTGTTCATCGTGCGCACCGGCCTCGACGTCAATCTCCAGCGCGAAGCCGAGACCACGATCGAATCGATGATCCGCCAGTACGGCAACGACTATCATGCGCGCCAGGCCGCGACCGTGGTCGCCGATCTCGACGGCGCGGTGCGCGCGATGGTCGGCGGGCGCGACTACGGACAGAGCCAGTTCAACCGCGCGACGGACGCGCTGCGCCAGCCCGGCTCCTCGTTCAAGCCTTACGTCTACGCGACCGCGCTGATGAACGGCTTCAAGCCGACCTCGATCATCGTCGACGGGCCGATCTGCATCGGCAACTGGTGCCCGCAGAATTACGGCCACTCGTATTCCGGTTCGGTGACGATCACGCAGGCGATCGTGCGCTCGATCAACACGATCCCGGTGCGCCTGTCGATCATGCTCGGCGACGGCAATCCCAAGCTCGGCCGCGCCAAGATCGTGCAGACGGCGCAGAAGATGGGCCTGCACTCGCCGCTGACCGACTCGCCGTCGCTGCCGATCGGCGCCGCCGAGGTCAACGTGCTGGAGCACACGGTGGCCTATGCGACGTTCCCCAATCTCGGCCGCTCCGTCACGCCGCATGCGATCGTCGAGGTGCGCAACGGCGCGGGCGAGGTGGTCTGGCGCTTCGATCGCGACGGGCCGAAGCCCGAGCAGGTGCTGCGCCCGCAGGTCGCGCTCGACATGGCGCAGATGATGAACAAGGTGGTGGAAGAGGGCACCGGCAAACGCGCGATGCTCGACGGCATCAAGGCGGCCGGCAAGACCGGCACCACCAACGGCTACCGCGACGCCTGGTTCGTCGGTTACACCGGCAATCTCGTGTGCGGCGTGTGGTTCGGCAATGACGACTATTCGCCGACCAACCGCATGACCGGCGGCGCGCTCCCCGCCATGACCTGGCACCAGATCATGACCTACGCGCATCAAGGCCTCGAGCTGAGGAATATCCCTGGCGTCGCGCCGGCGCCGCCCGCCGCGCCGCAGGTCGCGACCGCGGCGCCCACGACCGCCACGCCCGGCCCGGCGCGGCCGACGATGCTGACCAAGAAGTCGGTCGAGGTGCTGTTGCGGCTCGAGCACATGATGGAGAGCGCGACGAAAGCGCTCGCGACCAGTGACGCGCCGCCGGCGCCAGCCAAGGGCGCCGCGATCATCACGCCGGACGCGGTCGCGGCCGC
>CAYZMR010000623.1:0-1930 GCA_964479515.1 uncultured Hyphomicrobiales bacterium
CTCGGCGATTCCATCGATCGGGTGAAGGCGGAGTATCGGATCACCACGGAACCATTCACAAGCGGCACGTCGCTTGGCTTCAACCTTCCACTCAGCGGCATCCGGTTCTTTTTCAAGGCGGCGGACCAGACGCTGGAGACGATCCGGGTGGACGCGCCATTCGGCGGCACGGTGGAGGGCGTGCGGATCGGTGACCCGATTGCCGGCATCCTGTCGCGTTTCGGCGAGCCTTACGCCGCGCCGTGGGACTTCACCGGCAACAAGGCCCACGCCTACCGCATCAGCGGCCGCGTTGTGCGGTTCGATATCGACAGCGCCGGCAAGGTCGCAACGATTTTCCAGTCCAAGGACAAGTAAGAACAACGCCCAAACTCCGTTGGCGGCTTGTTTGTCTCATTCTATCCTCTATAGTAGATAGATGTCTCTTATAGAGGACACAATCGATTCGATCATCGCGTCGCGTATCCGCGGCGAGCGGGCAGCGCGGCGCTGGACGCTCGACGATCTCGCGGCCCGCTCCGGCGTCTCCAAGGCGATGATCTCAAAGATCGAGCGCAGCGAAGCGAGCCCAACCGCGGCGCTGCTCGGCCGCCTGTCGGGCGCGTTTGGGCTCACGCTTTCGGCTCTCCTTGCCACGGAGGAACGCCATGGCGGGCCGCTGCGCGCCGCCGATCAGCCACTCTGGCGCGACCCGGCGACCGGCTATGTGCGCCGTCAGGTCCACGCCGCCAGCGCGATGCCGGTCGAGCTGATCGAGGTCGAACTGCCGGCAGGCGCGACCGTGTCGTTCCCGGCCTCGTCCTATGCGTTCATCGCGCAGGTCATCTGGATGCTGGCCGGCACGCTCGCCTTCGTGGAAGGCTCCGTGACGCACACGCTGCGCCCCGGCGACTCGCTCGAATTGGGTACGCCGGCCGATTGCACCTTCCGCAATGATAGTGCCGCCGCGTGCCGTTATCTGGTCGTGGTCTTGCGGCGATAGCGCCATGGACGACATCGCGCCACGCAATCACAACCAGGGCCCTTCCCTTGACGACGATGAAGGCCCCGAATGGGGCGACGGCGACCCTTACGTCTACTTCACTTGGAAAGCCGCGCACCGAAAGGCCTGGAAACCCGCCTCGCGCGACATGGCGCTGTTCCGGCTGGAAAAGGCCGAGGCGCTCGGGCTCACCTACGAGGAATACACGCTCGAGATTCTGGAACGCGGGCGCCATCTGCAGCGCGCCGACAGCGCGCGCATCGACGCGATCAAGCGCAAGCGGCCGCTCTAATCCCTTCCCCCGAAGGGCGTAGCCCGGATGAGCGAAGCGACATCCGGGGCCTCTCTGTCCGCGAGCATTGTCCCGCATATCGCTTCGCTCATGCGGGCGACAAGCACGTGATATAGACTTCGGCCGATCTCGTGAGAGGGGGAACCGATGTCGGGCCACACGATCAAAATCCGCGCGCACGCTGGCGGCGAATTCGATTGCTATTTGGCTGAGCCCGCCGCGAGCAGCCCCGCTCCCGCCGTGGTGCTCGCCTCCGCGGTGCATGGCGTCGATGCCGACATCCGGGCGATCGCCGACGCGTTTTCGGCGCGCGGTTTCGTCGCGGCGGCGCCCGACCTGTTCTGGCGCTCGATCCCGGGGCCGCTGCCGCGCGAGGACAAGCGCGCCGCCGAGCGCTCGCAGCCACGGCTTGCAAAGATCGCGGCCGGCGAAGCCGACATGGCCGACACGCTGGCACACCTGCGTACGCTGCCGAGCTTCAACGGCAAGGCCGCCGCGATGGGCTTCTGCTACGGCGGACCCTATTCGATCCTCGGACCCAAGCGCCTCGGCTACGCGGCCGGCATCGCCTGTCACGGCACCCAGATGCTCGACTATGTGGGCGAGCTCGATGGCGTGACGCAGCCCGTCTGCATCGTGTGGGGCGACAAGGATCA
>CAYZMR010000624.1:0-1930 GCA_964479515.1 uncultured Hyphomicrobiales bacterium
AAGCCTGGGCGCAAATCCGCGCCGACTACGAACACACCACCCGGCCGATCGAGGACATCTGCGCCGAGCACGGCATTTCGTCCGGCACGCTGCGCGACCGGATGCGGCGTTGGGACTGGACGCGGCGGCGTCAGCCGATTCCGGCCGAAGGTCCGCCGCCGCTTGCGGCGCGGCGTTTCGATCCGCCGTTCAGGGCTGCGCCCACGCCGCCCGTCGTCGAGCCGCCTGCGGCCGCGGCGCGCCCCGATCCAGGGATTCTGCCGGCCGCGCCGGAGCCCGCGCCGACCGAGCCTGCGCCCGTGTCGGTCGAGGCGAGCCCGGCGCAGATCGCGCAGCGGCTGCAGGGCGCGGTCGCGCGCGTCCTGCCCGCGATCGAGACGACGCTCGCCAAGCTCGCGGCGGGCCCGAGCCGGCCGCACGAGATGGAGCACACCACGCGCGCGCTCGGCGCGCTGACCCGGGCGCTGCGCGAATTGAATGCGCTCGTCGGCCAGTATCCGCAGGGCTCGGCTCTCGACGACGACGACGACATGCCCGAAGACATCGACGCCTTCCGCAACGAGCTTGCGCGCAGGATCAACGCGTTCTGCGATGCAAGAGGAGCCGAGGCGCGGAACCGTGGCGGCCCGGACGACACCTGACGCCGGCCATGGCGGCGGCCCGGGCCATCTCGCAACAGAAACGCTCTTCGATTCCGACCCGGCATGCTCTAAGGGGAGCCATGGCATTTTCCCCTGGAGCGATAGGCGCCGGCCGCGCGCTGTTCGACGCGGACTGGCAGTTCGCCTTCGCGGCCGGCACGGTCGAACGCCTGCCGCCGATGGCGGGCGTCGAGATCGCGTTCGCCGGGCGCTCCAATGTCGGCAAGTCGAGCCTGATCAACGCGCTCACCGGCCGCAAGGCGCTGGCGCGCACCTCGCGCACGCCGGGGCGCACGCAGGAGCTGATCTTTTTCACCGCCGACGAAAAGCTGTATCTCGTCGACATGCCGGGCTACGGCTACGCCGCGGCGGCCAAGACCAAGATCGCGCAGTGGTCGGAGCTGATCGAGGCCTATCTGTTCGGCCGCGCCAATCTCGCCCGCGTCTACGTGCTGGTCGACGCGCGGCACGGCTTGAAGCCGACCGACGAGCCGACCTTCAAGGCGCTGGGCAAAGCGGCGGTGAGCTACCAGGTCGTGCTGACCAAGGCCGACGAGGTGAAGCCGTCCGAGCTAGCCGAGCGCGTCGCGCAGACGGAAGGCGCGCTGGTCAAATGGCCGGGCGCTTTCCCCGGCATCCTCGTCACCTCGGCGCACACTGGGACCGGCATGACCGAACTGCGCGCGGCGGTGGCGCGGCTCCTGGCGGAGCGGGGCTGAGCGCGACGCCCCTCGCCGCGTGCCGCAAGGTCGGCTAGAACCTACGCGCTCGAACCAGTTCGCGAGACCGCTTATGACCGACACCAGCAAGCTCAGCCCGCAAGACGCCGCCCGTGTTCTGTCCGAAGCGCTGCCGCACATGCAGCGCTACGACGAAGAAACCATCGTCATCAAATACGGCGGGCACGCCATGGGCGACGAGCAGCTGGCGCGCGACTTTGCCCGCGACGTCGTGCTGCTGGAACAGGCGGCGATCAATCCGGTCGTGGTGCACGGCGGCGGACCGCAGATTGCGGCCATGCTGAAGAAGCTCGGTATCAAGTCGGAATTCGCCGCCGGCCTGCGCATCACCGACGCGGCCACCGTCGAGATCGTCGAGATGGTCCTGGCCGGCTCGATCAACAAGGAGATCGTCGGCTATATCAACGACGCCGGCGGCAAGGCCGTGGGCCTCTGCGGCAAGGACGGCAACATGGTGCAGGCCAAGAAGGTCACCCGCACCGTCATCGATCCGGATTCCAAGATCGAGAAGATCGTCGACCTCGGATTCGTCGGCGAGCCGGACAAGAT
>CAYZMR010000625.1:0-1919 GCA_964479515.1 uncultured Hyphomicrobiales bacterium
GTTGTTTGCAAGTCGGTTGCTGTCTTTGCCTGCTCGGCGCGCGCCTGCGCGAGGGTGTTGGCGGTCTCCGCGTAGCTCGCCTCAAGCGACCGGATGCGTTCCGCTGCCAGCGGCGCCGCGAGCCCCAGCTTCTCGATCGCGATCGGTCCGATCGCCAACCCGGCGGCGAGACCGACGACCGCCATTGCGGCTGTGCCCCAAACCGGCACGCGGTGCCGCCGCTGCTTTCGCCTCTCGGCGAGCTCCGCGCGCGCACGCACGCCGATCTTGGCGACGTCCGCCTCGAACGTCTCGCTGCGCAGCAACTCGGCCTGCGGCCGTGTCAATAGAAGCAGGTTAGGCGGCAACTCGCTTCCGCGCGGCATGTGAGCGCCGTCCACCAGCACCGGCACCACCGGAATCTTGCGACGGAACGCCTCGGCGAGCTCGAAGCGGACGAAGTCGTTGTCGTCGTCGATGCGCCGCCTTCCGGTCGGGTCGCGGATGTCGGTCCAGTTCGGACAGATGAGCGAAAGCACGACATCGCTCGCGGCGACCTGCCGCTCCAACTCGATCAGCCAGTCATCGGACCCGTCGAGACCCTTGAGGTCTATGAAAATATGACCCTTTAGCGCGCCGGCATCGAGAAGGGTTGCGAGATGGCGCGCATCCTTGAGGCTTTCGGTCCGCCGATAATTGATGAAAACCTTGCTGGCCATGCCCCACCGCCCGTGCCGACATTCATGGTCGCGACAGCCTAATGCAGGAATCGAATTTCCGGAACGGAGTGGCGTGTCGCCGTGCCGGCACGGCGGTGACGCAAGACATGTGTGACGATGCCACGACGTCGCGCGACAGGGCGGCTAGCGCCCGTCGACGAGCTCTCGCGCCAGCCGATTGTGTCGTTCGATCACGACCGGCAGGTCGAGCGTGGTGATGTTGCCCTGGCGCACGATCACCTTGCCGTTGATGACGCTCCACGCGACGCGCAGCGACGTGCCGAACAAGAGCGCCGCGACCGGATCGTGCAGCGCGCCCGCATAGCCGATCTCGCGCATGTCGAACGCCACGAAGTCCGCGGCCATTCCGGGCGCTAGCGCGCCGATGTCGTCGCGGTTGAGCACCTTGGCGCCGCCGAGGGTCGCGATCTCCAGCGCCTCGCGCGCCGACATCGCGCCGGGTCCGTTGCCGACACGGGCGAGCAGCATCGCCTGGCGGGCTTCGCCGATCATGTGGCCGGTATCGTTCGAGGCCGAGCCGTCGACGCCGAGGCCGACCGGCACGCCCGCGCGGCGCATCTTGCCGATCGGCGCGATGCCGGACGCAAGCCGCATGTTCGAGCACGGGCAGTGCGCGACGCCGGTGCCGGTGCGGCCGAACAGCGCGATGCCGTGATCGTCGAGCTTCACGCAATGCGCATGCCACACATCGTGGCCGGTCCAGCCGAGGTCCTCGGCATATTGCGACGGCGTCTTGCCGTAGCGCTCGCGGCTGTAGGCGACGTCGTTGTCGTTCTCGGCGAGATGCGTGTGCAGCGACACGCCGTAGGAGCGCGCAAGCGCGGCCGACTCGCGCATCAGGTCATCTGTTACGGAGAAGGGAGAACATGGCGCGACCACGATGCGCAGCATTGAGAAGCGGCTCGCGTCGTGGAACGTCTCGATCACACGGCGCGTGTCGGCAAGGATCGCGGCCTCGTCCTCGACCGCCTTGTCGGGCGGCAGGCCCCCTTTGCTTGTCCCCACGCTCATCGAGCCGCGATTGGCGTGGAAGCGCATGCCGGTCGCGTGCGCGGCCTCGATCGCGTCGTCGAGGCGCACCCCGTTGGCATAGAGATAGAAGTGGTCGCTCGACGTCGTGCAGCCGGACAGGATCAGCTCCGCCATCGCGGTGCGCACCGAGACGCGCACCATCTCGGGCGTGAGCCTGATCCAGATCGG
>CAYZMR010000626.1:0-1908 GCA_964479515.1 uncultured Hyphomicrobiales bacterium
CGCGCAAGCAGGGCCTGCACTTCGACATCATGTCGACGTCGTTCTTCCTGTCGCGACGTTCGCTCAAGCCCGCAGCCCAGTCGGGCATGCCGGCGTGGCAGGACCGACTGTTCATCGGGCTCGCGCGCTCGGCCAATGACGCGACCGACTTCTTCCAGATCCCGACCGGGCGGGTGGTCGAGGTCGGCACGCAGGTGACGGTGTGATCTTGTTCGCGCTCAGGACGCGCAGGGCGGCGTGACTCATGCGTTCGATCGGCCTATAACGCCGAACCCTGCGCATGTTGCGGCGCAGCATCCGGAGCGGGCGACGGCCTGACCAACACACCATGATGCTGAGCGCCACCGCTCCCCCTGGGAGCGACCTGTCCGTGCATCGCAACGGCGAAGGTCATCGGCCCACGAGTTTCTGGGCGCTGACTCTTGGCAGCATCGGCGTCGTCTATGGCGACATCGGCACCAGCCCGCTCTATGCGTTTCGCGAAGCGATCGTGGCGGCGACCGGCGGCGGCGAGGTGACGCGCGCCGCGGTGTTCGGCGTCCTCTCGCTGATCTTCTGGGCGCTGATCATCGTCGTCACGCTCAAATACGTGCTGCTACTACTGCGCGCGGACAATAACGGCGAGGGCGGGACGCTCACCTTGATGGCGCTCGCGCAGCGCGCGCTCGGAAGGAGCACGCCGCTGCTGTTCCTGCTCGGCACGATCAGCGGTGCGCTGTTCTACGGCGATGCCGTCATCACGCCGGCGCTTTCGGTGCTCTCGGCGGTCGAAGGCCTCAAGATCGCGACGCCCGCCTTCGATCCTTACGTGGTGCCGCTGACGGTCGTCATCCTCGTCGGCCTGTTCGCGGTTCAGTCGCGCGGCACCGCTCAGGTCGCGGCGTTCTTCGGCCCCGTGATGCTGGTATGGTTCGTCGCGATCGCGGTCGCTGCGCTCTACCAGATCGCCGCGATGCCCTCGGTTCTGCTTGCGCTCAACCCCTGGCACGCGGTGAGCTTCCTCGCCTCACACGGCGTCATCGGACTGGTGACGCTCGGCGCGGTCTTTCTCGCGGTGACGGGCGCCGAGGCGCTTTACGCCGATCTCGGGCATTTCGGCCGCCGCCCGATCCAGGGCGCGTGGCTCTTCCTGGTGCTGCCTTCGCTCGTGCTGAACTACCTCGGGCAGGGCGTATTGGTGCTCAACAATCCGAAGGCAATCGAGAACCCATTCTTCCTGCTCTACCCGGACTGGGCGCTGCTGCCTGTCGTTGTGCTGGCGACCGCCGCGACCGTGATCGCGAGCCAGGCCGTCATCACCGGCGCCTATTCGTTGACGCGGCAAGCCATCCAATTGGGCCTGCTGCCGCGCCTGGAGATCCGGCACACCTCGGAAACGCAGGTCGGCCAGATCTTCATGCCACGCGTGAATGCGTTGCTGCTCGTCGGCGTGCTCCTGCTGGTGGCGCTGTTCCGCTCGTCGAGCGCGCTCGCCTCGGCCTACGGCATCGCGGTGACCGGCACGATGGTGGTCACCGCCATGATGGCGTTCATCGTGATCTGGAAGAGCTGGAAATGGTCGCCCTGGGCGGCGGCCGCGCTGATCGCGCCGTTCCTGCTCATCGATCTGAGCTTCCTCGGCGCCAACATGCTCAAGGTGTTCGAGGGCGGCTGGATGCCGCTCGCGCTCGGCGGCCTCGTGATGCTGGTGATGTACACGTGGCGGCGCGGCAGCCGGCTGTTGTTCGAAAAGACGCGCAAGCAGGAAACTCCGCTGCGCGGTCTCGTCGCCATGCTGGAGAAGCGGCCTCCGGTGCATGTTCCGGGCACGGCGGTGTTCCTGACCAGCGATCCGACCAGCGCGCCGACCGCGCTGATGCACAGCCTCAAGCACTACAAGGTGCTGCACGAGAAGAACGTCATCCTCAC
>CAYZMR010000627.1:0-1907 GCA_964479515.1 uncultured Hyphomicrobiales bacterium
AGCCAGAGCGGCACCTGGCGCTTAAGCACGCCGCGCTCGGCAAATGGGTCGGCGCCAGGACGCAAGCCCTTGCCGGTGATCACCAGCACCATGCGGGCGCCGTCGCGCTGCGCTGAGCGCAGGAATCGCGCGAGCACATGATGTGCCTCGCTCTGCGTCATCCCGTGGAGATCGACGCGCGCGTCGATCTCCAGCGAACCGCGCGCGAGCTGCTGCTTCATGCGCCGGCCGAGCGGAGCGAGCGGCGGCGCGGCGGCGCGCGCAGGAGACGGCGCAGCACGCGGCGTCGGCACCACATGTTTCGCCGGTTTACCACGCGGCTTCTCGTCGGCTTGCGGCGCCTCGGGCGGCGGCACCGCCGCAGCCTTGCGCCGTTTGAGCGGCGCGACCGAGCGCTTCACGCTGTCCCAGAGCGCGCGCTCGTCCTCGCCAAGCGATCGCGAGCGCCGGCTCATGGCCGCCTCACGATTTCGGCTTCGGTTGCGGCACTGGAACGGGGCCTTCGAGCGGCTGGCTCGCCGGCAGCGTTTCCATCGCGGCCTCCGGTGGGCGCTCGGGCGGCAGCGGCATCGCTTTGCCGGCCTCAACGAGATCGAGCTCGCGCGGGACGAGCATGACGAAGCGGCCCTGCTGCTTGATGCGGCCCGCGACATGACCGGCCTCGTCGCCTGCGCCGAAGAAGATGTCGGCGCGCGCAGGCCCCGTAATCGCCCCGCCGGTGTCCTGCGCGATCATCAGGCGGCGGAACGGCGTCACCGGCGCATCCGAGCCGATCGGCAGAGTGGCGTCGATGAAAAACGGCGTGCCAAAGACGTGGATCGCGCGATCGACCGCGATCGAGCGGACCGGCGTCAGCGGCACGCCCTGCGCGCCCGCCGCCTCGTCGAATTCGGACAGGCCGATGATGCGGAAGAACACGAAGGCCTTGTCCTGGCGCCGCAGCTCGTTCGCCTCGTCGGGATTGGCGGCCATCCATTCGCGGATGCGATCCATCGACATGACGTCGCGCGCGATCAGGTTACGCTCGATCAGAAGGCGGCCGATCGATGTGCGCGGCAGGCCGTTATGGGCGTCATAGTTGACCCGCAGCACCGCGCCATCCTCGAGCCGTATCCGCGCCGAGCCCTGGATCTGCATGAACAGCACGTCGGTCCAGCTCTTCAGGTAGCAGATCTCGAGGTGACGGCCCTCAAGCGCGCCGTCCTCGATTTGCGCCCGGTCAAAGTACGGCACGTACTTGCCGCGCGCGATGCGGCGCGCCACACGGCCCTTGGTGGGGAATATCTCCTTGCGGCTCTTGCGGCCGAAATTCACGATGTCCGGCGGCCGGCGATACAACGGCACCGTGAAGTCGCGCGTCGGGAAGCGCGAGCCGTCGACGACGGGCTCGTAATAGCCGGTCAGCAGCCCGGTCTCGTCTTCCACCTTGGCGATGCGGACGGCGCGAAAATTATCCTCGAAGAATTGACGCGCGGCGTCGCTTTCGAGCGGGACGGCGGCGAGCGCGCGGGTGCACACCGAGACGAGTGCCGCGTAGAGCGGGCGCGGGTCGCGTACGGTCTTCTGGCCGGCGACCAGGGCGCGGCAGCTTGTCAGGAAGGCCGCGAACGCGGCCGCATGGTCGTCATTGCGCCAGCCGTCGAGGTCGCTCCAGGCGAGCGGTTCGAGCCGGGCGTCCGCGATGCGCAGCGGGCCGGACGGCGCCGGAAGCCCTGCGACTTCGTCGGCCTCGGTTGTCGTCCCCGGATGAGGGGTGAGATCGGGTTCGGCGCGCGCCGCGCCGCAGGCCAGCATGGCGCAAAGAATGAGCGCCGCCGCGCGGATACCGAATCTGGCCGACGCTGCGTCGCCCGTCCCGGTCATTGCCCGGCTTCGGTCGCGACCAGTTTCCAGTTGGGGTCGCGCGA
>CAYZMR010000628.1:0-1907 GCA_964479515.1 uncultured Hyphomicrobiales bacterium
AGCATCACCTTCATCAGCCGGCCCGAATGGGTGCTGCCGTGGAACGAGAGCGGCAACTGCAGCACGTGCTCGAAATAGCTCGTGAGCACAGCCTGGCGGCGGCGGTGCGAGAGGCGATCGGCATGCAGGGCAACCAGCACGCTGCATCCGATCGTGAACAGGCCGAAGGCGACCCACGCGGCGAGCAGCGGGGTGAGGTCGGCGAAACTCGGGGCCGATGCCGCAGTCTGCGCGCGTACCAGCGCGTCGATGATGCGGCCGAACAGCACCGGCTCGGCGAATTGCGCCGCCGCGAGCGCGACATTGGCGAGCGCGAGCAGCCAGCCGAGGCGCGCCTCGGATCCGAGCAGGCCGAGAACGCGGCTATAGAGTTTGACGAAATTCATCGCGATGGGTTGGGTTGAGGTGGGCCACTCTAGCGCAAAGGCCCGGCGTCGCAACGCGGTGCCGGTTTGCGGGTTCGGCGCCGTCGCAACTTGACGCTTGCGTCAACGCTATCGCCGGGTGAGGGGCTCCAGTCGCGCTGTGGATGACGGTGCGGCATGATGCTGCAAGTGGAACCCGGTGTATTTGCGGTAAGTCGCGACCAGAAATAGATTTTCGGTTCGGATTCTATAGTTAGCGCCGGGTCAAATTGGCGTCAGGCCGCGTGCGGCCACGCCGGTGAACGCGCCGCCGGCCAAAAGAGGGCGAACTCTTTATTGCTGGCAGGCTGTCGATGTTGTAGCGGGTCCGTGAATTCAACATTCTCATTTTGGGAAATGGGGTTCCAGCGGCGCAATGACCAACATCCCGACCGAGTTGTTGCGGACTCTGATCGCGGTCGCGGATCTGCGCAGTTTCACGCGCGCGGCGCAGTCACTGGGCGTGACCCAGCCGGCGATCAGCGCCCAGATCAAGCGATTGCAGGTCATGCTCGCGGCCGAACTGTTCGACAAGAGTGCGCCGGGCGTGACGCTGACGGCAAAGGGCGAGGTCGTCGTCAACTACGCGCGCCGGCTCCTGTCGATCAACGACCAGCTGCTCGAGGTCACGACGCGCAGCAAGGCGGTCGAGCGCGTCCGCATCGGCATCCCGATCGACTATTTCGAAGGCGTCGTCCTGGAGACGCTCGTCGCATACAGAGCCAGTCACCCCGATTTTCACATGCAGGTTAGCGCGGACGCGTCCGAGTCGCTGTTGCGCGATCTGCGGCGCGGCGAGTTCGATCTTGTCGTCGCTTCGGACGTGACGCCGACGGCGAACGCACGCCGCTCCTGGCTGGAGCACAACGCCTGGGGCGCGGCCTCCCGGGCGGTGTTCGAGACCGATGGGCCGATACCGCTCGCGGTGCTCGGCGAAACGAGCCTGTCGCGCCGGCTGAGCGTCACGGCGCTCGAACAGGCGGGCCGCGCCTACGAGATCGCCTATGTCGGCGGAAGCCTCGCGGGCCTCGTGCAGGCCGCGGCCGCGGGTCTCGGCGTTGCCTGCTGGGCCAAGCGCGTGCTGCGCGCCACCAGCCTCCAGGTGTTCGACAGCGCGCCGCCGCACCTGCCGCCGATCTCGGACGTCCATGGCGGGGTGTACTTGCGCGAGGGAGTCGACAATGCCGCGCTGGACGAACTCGCCGACATGATCGCCGCGGCCGTCTCCAGCCAGAGGACCGAGGATTTGAGGGCGCGCATCAAGGCGGCGGTCCCGCTCGTCCGTCCCGCGTCCGACGCCGTCGCGGGCCGCCGCTCCTGACGCCGTTCGCACTTAGCCTTGCGCGAAGCCCGAGCGTTGCGCCCAGCCGGTCATGCGCGCTTCCAGCATCGCCATCAGGGCGTACATGATGATGCCTTCGACCGCGAGCGCGACCAGACCTGCGAAAATCAGCGGCACCTGGAACTGCGCCTGCGCCTGCAGCATCAGGTTGCCGATGCCGG
>CAYZMR010000629.1:0-1900 GCA_964479515.1 uncultured Hyphomicrobiales bacterium
TGGGCGAGCGTCATCACGTCGCGCGGCTTGCCCTGGTAGTTGAGCAGCACATAAGGATGCGCCGACGGCACGGTCGGATGCGAAAACGCGCCCGACTGCTTGCCGGGGCGCGCCGGCGCGTCGATCCAGTTGCGCGCAAAGAAGCGGCCCGCGATCTCGGCCATGCGCGGCGAGAACGCCCCATAGGCCGTCAGCACGGTCTCCCTCGCCTCGCCCCAGCCGATGGTTCGCGTGACGACGCGCGGCAGCGGCGCGTTGCGGTCCCAGTGCGGCAGGCGCTTCTTGCCGAACCACTTGGCTTTGAGCGCGTAGTAGCGGTGCGAGATGCGCGGATAGGCGGCGCGCACCGCGGCGACGAGCGCCTCCACGACCTCGGGCTCGACGCGATTTGCCAGATGCCGCGAATCGGCGATGTCGGCAAAGCCGCGCCAGCGGTCGGAAATCTCCTTGTCCTTGGCGAGCGTGTTGGTGATCAGCGTGAAGGTGCGCAGATTCTCCTTGAATGTCTTGGCGAGCGCGGTCGCGGCGGCGCGCCGCTTGTTGCCGTCCGCGTCCTGCATCAGCGAGAGCGTCTGCTCGATGGCGAGCGACTTGCCGTCCACGCTGAAACGCAGCGCGGCCATCGTCTCGTCGAACAGCCGGTTCCAGGCGCCGCGTCCGGTCACCGACTTCTCGTGGAACAGTTCCTCCACGCGATCCTCGAGCTGGTAGGGCTTGTCCCGGCGCGTGTCCTCGATCCACGGCCGGTAATGCCCGAGCGCCGGGTCCGCCATCGCGCGTTCGAGCGACGCATCGTCGAGGCGATTGAGCTCGAGCGTGAAGAACAACAGATGCAGCGAGGCCGCGGTGATCCGCTCCTGCATGTCGCCGTAGAACTTGGCGCGCTTGGGATCGCTCGTGTTGCCCGCGAAGGTCAGTCCCGCGAACGAGCCAAGCCGTCCGAGCAGATCGTCGATCGCCTCGTAGCGCTTGACCGCGCCGGCGAGCGTCGCGCCGGCATCGGGCGCCGCCGCTATGCCGGCGAGCTTGCCCTTGTAGGCCTCCTCGAACGCAACGCATTCGGCCTCGGCGCGGTCGAGGTCGCGCTTGACCTCGGGCGCATCGATCGCCGGATAGAGATCGGTCAGGTTCCATTCAGGGAGCGCGCCAAGTCCCGATGATCGTGCGGGCTTGATGCCCCGCGACGGCTTGGATGCGGCTCTGGGGCGGGATTTGGTCGCTGTCGGCATGAAATCCTCGTTGCTGGCCGCAACATAAGCGCGACTTCGCGGCGATCAACCGGACGCGGCCGGCCGGCGCGGTCCGGTATCGCTTAACAGGACATTAAGTCCGCTCCGCCATGGTGCGCCCCAAATCGGCACAGCCAGTAGCCAGGAGCCTCCATGCCCGAAACGATCCTGATCGTCGACGACGATCCCGTGCAGCGGCGCCTGCTCGAAGGAATGGCGCGGCGCTTCGGCTACGAGGTGATGGTCGCCGAGGGCGGCGACGGCGCGGTCGCGGCGCTGACCGGGCCGGACGCCGCACGCATCGATTGCGTGATCCTCGATCTCGTGATGCCCGACCTCGACGGCTACGGCGTGCTCGCGCGTATGCGCGAAGCCGAGATCGGCGTGCCGGTCGTCGTGCAGACCGCCCATGGCGGCATCGACACCGTGGTGTCGGCGATGCGCGCGGGCGCGATCGACTTCGTCGTCAAGCCGGTCGGCGCGGAGCGGTTGCAGGTCTCGCTGCGCAACGCGCTCACCGCGAGCGCGCTCGAAACCGAGTTCCAGCGCCTGAAGCGCAGCCGCGCCGGTACGCTCACCTTCCGCGACATCATCACGCGCAACGCGCGCATGCAGGCGGTGCTGCGCACCGCCGAGAAGGCGACCGCCTCGCTCATCCCGGTGCTGATCGA
>CAYZMR010000630.1:0-1898 GCA_964479515.1 uncultured Hyphomicrobiales bacterium
ACGACCTTGTCGGAATTCTTCGCCAGCCACTCTTCGTTGTCGGCAAGCATCGCGTAGGCCTGTTGGCTTTTCCGCGCTTCGCTTCCTTGCTTGAGCGAGCGCGTGGTGCGCACGGTCGAGGCCAACTCGGCTGCTTTCGCGCGATACTGCACGGCATTCGCCGCATGGTTCGTCTGGTCGTTGCTCATGTTCTTTTCCGTTCTTGTCGCTCGCTTCAGCGTCGCCAGATCGCGCCGGCCAAAAACCCGATGCCGGCGACGACGGCGAGCGTCGCGTAGGGACGCGCCTCAAGTGAATCCAAAAGAGCATCGGCGAACGTGTCGCGGACCTCGCGCGCGCCTTGCAGCGCGTCGCGTCCCCTTGCTCCGGCGTCCTCGAGTGCGTCTTCGACGCTTGCCCTGGCGCCGCGGAATGCCGCGATGCCCGCGCCGATGTCATCCCTGGCGGCTCGCGCCGCGGTTCCTGCTGGACGCGCGGAGCGCTCCGAACGGCTCATGATGATTCCTTGACCGGTGTGAGGGAAGACCAGCGGCAACGGCCCGCAGCCGTAAAGGTTCCGCGCGCGCCCGCAAGCATGCGCGAAAAACGCGAGGCGGCCGCGGGCTTTCGTCCGCGGCCGCGTCTTCTCGCTCAGGCGGCTTCCGCCATCTGCGCGTGGACATTGACCTCGCTCTCGGCGAGTTCCGTGAGCGCGGCGTCGGTCTTCTTCTCTTCGTTCAAGGTCGCGTCGAGCAGCTTGACGACGTCCTTGAGGCCGAGTTCCGTCGCCCAGCACTTCAGCGTGCCGTAGCGCGAGATCTCGTAGTGCTCCACGGCCTGCGCGGCGGCGAGCAGCCCGGCATCGAGCGCGGGCATGCCCTTGTACTCGTCCATGATCTCCTTGCCCTCGTCGAGGATGCCCATGATGGCGTCGCAGGTCTTGCCTTTGGGCGTCTCGCCGATCGACTTGAACACCTGTTCCAGCCGGGCCACCTGCCCCTCGGTCTCGCCTTCGTGCTTCTCGAACGCGGCCTTCAGGTCCTCCGACTGCGCGGCCTTGGCCATCTTCGGCAAGGCAGTCAGGATTTTCTTTTCGGCGAAGTAGATGTCCTTGAGCGTGTCGAGGAACAGGTCTTGGAGATGCTTGTCTTTTGACATGGTTGTCCTCCTGCAATGTCGATTGACCAGCAGGGAACACGGCGGACAGAGCTTCGTTCCGTCCACTTGGCCGTGCTGTCACAGGGGCCGAGCACGAGCTTCGCGGCGCCCGAGCCGGCCTGCGCCATGTCGACGCAGAGGTCCGCACGCTTGTCGATCACGATCGTGTCGCCGGAACGGACGAAAGCCTTGTCGCCAGGCAGTTTGCAGTTGTCGAGCACGATCGCCGCGCCCGCTTCCCAGCGCCCGCCGCGCCCCCGAACGGCGTCGCATCGCTTAGCCGTCCGTGGATTTTGTTGTCAATTTGTGGAGGGCGCGGCACGACGCCGCGCGTTGATTTGTGGCATAGCTGGCTTGCGAGACGCGACAAGGCGAGAAGCCGGAACGGCATGAGGGGAAACGCATGAGCAAGCTGCTAAGTGAAGCCGGGCGCAAAGCGCTGTTGGGGGTGAGCACCGCGACGCTGACCACGCAACTGTTCAAGCGCGGCCTGCGCAACGTCTTCGTGCAAGGCGCGCGCCCGCTCAATCCGAACGCGCCGCCGATGGTCGGGCCGGCCTATACGCTGCGCTATATCCCGGCGCGGGAGGATATCGACACGCTCGACGTGTTCACCGACCGCACCCACCCGCAGCGCAAGGCCGTGGAGGAGGTCCCCGCCGGCAGCGTACTCGTGATGGACTGCCGCGGCGACGCCAGCGTCGCGTCGGCGGGCGGCATCCTGGTGACCCGCATGATGGTGCGCGGCGTCGCCGGCGTCG
>CAYZMR010000631.1:0-1894 GCA_964479515.1 uncultured Hyphomicrobiales bacterium
GAATGGCGGAAGGTCATCCAGGACATCTATGCCGAAAAGGCACCGGCCGAGGGCCTGACGCTGCTCGGCTGGCGCGAGGTGCCCTCCGACAATTCCTCGCTCGGCGAGTCGGTCAAGCCGACCGAGCCGTTCCACATCCAGGTGTTTCTCGGCCGCGGCCCGACCATCAAGGATGAGGACGAGTTCGAGCGTCGGCTGTACATCCTGCGCAAGGTCGTCTCCGACATGGTCTACCGCAAGCGCGACCGGCGGCTTGCGAACTACTACGTCGTGTCGATGTCGTGCCGCACCGTGATCTACAAGGGCATGTTCCTCGCCGACCAGCTCGGCAAGTACTACCCCGATCTGCACGAGAAGGACTTCGAGACCGCGCTCGCGCTGGTGCATCAGCGCTTCTCCACCAACACCTTCCCGAGCTGGCCGCTCGCGCACCCCTATCGGATGGTCGCGCATAACGGCGAGATCAACACGCTGCGCGGCAACGTCAACTGGATGGCGGCGCGCCAGGCTTCGGTGTCCTCCAAGCTGCTCGGCGACGACATCAAGAAGCTGTGGCCGATCTCGTATGAAGGCCAGTCCGACACCGCCTGCTTCGATAACGCGCTCGAATTCCTGGTGCAGGGCGGCTACTCGCTCGCGCATGCCGCCATGATGCTGATCCCGGAGGCGTGGGCCGGCAATCCGCTGATGGATGACGAGCGCAAGGCATTCTACGAGTATCACGCCGCGCTGATGGAGCCGTGGGACGGCCCCGCCGCGATCGCCTTCACCGACGGCCGCCAGATCGGCGCGACGCTCGACCGCAACGGGCTGCGCCCGGCGCGCTGGTTCGTCACCGCCGACGACCGCGTGATCATGGCGTCGGAAGCGGGCGTCCTGCCGATCCCGGAAGACGAGATCGTGCAGAAGTGGCGCCTGCAGCCGGGCAAGATGCTGCTCGTCGACCTACAGGAGGGTCGCATCATCTCCGACGAGGAGATCAAGGCGCAGCTCGCCAAGAAGCTCCCCTATGCGAAGTGGCTGAAGAAGACGCAGCTCGTGCTGGAAGACCTGCCGGCGCTGCATCCGCGCAAGCCGGCGACCAACCTGTCGCTGCTCGATCGCCAGCAGTGCTTCGGCTACACGCAGGAAGACCTGCAGCTCCTGATGGAGCCGATGGCGACCACCGGGCAGGAAGCGGTCGGCTCGATGGGCACCGACACGCCGATCTCGGCGCTCTCCGACAAGTCGAAGCTGCTCTACACCTACTTCAAGCAGAACTTCGCGCAGGTGACCAACCCGCCGATCGATCCGATCCGCGAGGAATTGGTGATGTCGCTCGTGTCCTTCATCGGGCCGCGGCCGAACCTGTTCGACGTCGAGGGGCTGTCGGGCAAGAAGCGCCTCGAAGTGCGCCAGCCGATCCTCACCAATGACGACCTGGAGAAGATCCGCTCGATCGCGCATGTCGAGGAGCAGTTCGACACCAAGACGCTCGACATCACCTATCCGGCCGACCAGGGCGCGCCCGGCATGAAGGGCGCGCTGGCAAGCCTGTGCGAACGCGCCGAAGCGGCCGTCAAGGGCGGCTACAACATCATCATCCTGTCCGACCGCCAGGCCGGCCCCGACCGCATCCCGATCCCGGCGCTGCTCGCGACCGCGGCGGTCCACCATCATCTCATCCGCAAGGGCCTGCGCACCGCCGTCGGCCTCGTGGTCGAGACCGGCGAGGCGCGCGAGGTGCACCACTTCTGCTGTCTCGCGGGCTACGGCGCGGAGGCGATCAATCCGTATCTCGCCTTCGAGACGCTGATCGCCATGAAGGACCGGATGCCGGAGAAGCTCGACGATAAGGACATCGTCAAGCGCTACATCAAGTCGGTCGACAAGGGCATTCTCAAGGTGATGTCCA
>CAYZMR010000632.1:0-1892 GCA_964479515.1 uncultured Hyphomicrobiales bacterium
TTGGCGAGCGCGCAGCCGCGCTGATCGGTATCCAGCACGTGCGCCTGCATGGCAGCGAGCCAGCCGCGCAATTGCGCGCGCGGGTCGCCGGGATTGGTGGCCTCGAGCGCGTCCCAGAGCTTGCCGCCCTCGCGCGCGAGGCGGCGCAGGTACTCGGCGACCAATTCGTCCTTGGAGGCGAAATGGCGGTAGAGCGTCATCTTGTTGGTGCCTGCCGCCTCGGCGATCGCATCGACGCCGACCGCCCGGATTCCATGCCGGTAGAACAGCTCTGACGCAGTCGCGACGATCCGATCGCGCGGCGGAATCTTCTTTTCAGAAGTTATATCAATAGCTTGAGTTGATGAATTATGCATTTTCATTCTGTGCTTGACAGGGGTGTTACCGGTCAGTATCTATTACATATGTTACCGATCAGTACCACACCAGAGGCAGCGAGTCACGAGCCTTCGCGTGCGGTCCGGAAACCGATCATTGAACGCGCCTGCCATTGGGGGCGCACAGCAGGAGCAAGGCCATGAACATCCTCCACATCACCTCAAGCCCGCGCGGCGACGCCTCGTTCTCCAACCGGGTCGCCAACAATGTGATCACTGAACTGCGCCGCCGCCATGGGGACGTCGTGGTCACGGCGCGCGATCTCGTGCGCGATGCGCTGCCGCACATCGGCAGTGAATTCGTCGCCGCGACCCGTTCGCCCGAGGGCCCGAAAACCGAGACCGAGCGCAAGCTGCTCGCTCTCTCCGATGTGCTCGTCGACGAACTGTTCGCGGCCGACATCATCGTGATCGCGACGCCGATGATCAACTTCACGATTCCGTCGAACCTGAAGACCTGGATCGACTATGTGGCGCGTGCCGGCCGCACCTTCAGCTACAGCGCGGCGGGTCCGAAGGGCCTCGTCACCGGCAAGCAGGTGATCCTGGTCGCCGCCAAGGGCGGCGTCTATTCGGGCAATCCGGCGCTCGATTTCCAGGTGCCGTACCTCAAGAGCGTGCTCGGCTTTCTCGGCATGACCGACGTCGAGGTGCTCGAGGTCGAAGGCACGGCCTACGGCCCGGAAGCAGCCGAGAAGGCGGTCGAAGCCGCTCTCGCCAAGCTCACCACGCACTGCAACGCCGTTGCGGCAGCGGCCTAATCATCCTTTCAGGAGAATACCCCATGCGATGGTGTCACGACGAACCGACCCTCGACACGCTGCTCGACGATCCGCTGATCGACGTCCTGATGCGCGCCGACGGCGTCGACCGCGAGCGGCTCGAACGGGACTTCGCGCGCATCTTCGATGAGCGCCAGGAGCGCGCCGCGGCCGAGTGATCAGCCCTTCCGCTCCTTCAAGAGACGCGCGACCGCGGCCCGCAACTCGGGGATACCGGTCTCGTCGCGCGCGGAGGTCACGAGCACTTGCGGAAACGCGGCGGGGCGCTTGGCGAGCCCCGCCGCAACCGTTTCGATCCGCGCGTCGAGTTCGGACGGCTTGAGTTGGTCGGCCTTCGTCAGCACGATCTGATAGCTCACGGCGGCCTCATCGAGCGTCGCGAACACCGTGTCGTCCGCGGCCTTCAATCCGTGGCGCGCGTCGATCAGCACATAGACGCGCGCGAGATTTGAACGGCCCGCCAGGTAGGCGTGGATCAGCGCGGTCCACTCCTCCACCTTGGCCTTCGGCGCTTCGGCGTAGCCATAGCCCGGCATGTCGACGAGACGCAGCGAGGGAGGACCGGAAAAGAAGATCAGCTCCTGCGTCCGCCCGGGCGTGTGCGACGTGCGGGCGAGCGCTTTGCGGCTGGTCAGCGCGTTGATCAGGCTCGACTTGCCGACATTGGAGCGCCCCGCAAACGCGATCTCGACGCCCGCCATCGGCGGCAGGCGTTCGACCGTGCCGGCCGCGA
>CAYZMR010000633.1:0-1889 GCA_964479515.1 uncultured Hyphomicrobiales bacterium
GCGGTCGCCGAGATGCAGCCCGCGAAGATGCCCGAGCGCGCCTCGATCAGGCAGGCCTCCGTCGAGGGAAACACCTTGAAGCCCTTGGCGACGCCCGCGGCTTGCCGCGCATAGGCCATGTCGCCCGAGGAATCCTTGAGACCCGCGATGCGGTCGGGATGCGCTTCGATGAGCCGCGCGATCAGCGCGACGTGCCAGGGCAGGCCCGACTGCGAGGGGAAATGATAGAGATAGATCGGGATCGGCGTTGCGGCCGTGGTCGTCACGATCGCCGCGATATAGGCCGCAAGCCCGTCGTCCGGCACGCCCTTGTAATAGAAGGGCGGGAGGATCAGCGCGGCCGCGAAGCCGAGCTCGGTGGCGTGCTTCGTCAGCGCCACCGCGTCCGCGGTCGCGGCTGCGCCGGTGCCGACCATGAGGCGGTCCAGCGGCAGCCCGGCCGCCTTGTAGGCGGTCATCACGGCCTTGCGCTGCTCGAGCGAAAACGAGGTCGCCTCGCCGGTGGTGCCGAGCACGTTGAGGCCGTCGCAGCCGGTGTCCAACAGAAAGCGCGCGAGCTTCGTTGAGCGCGCAGCGTCGGGCGCGCCGCTCTCGTCAACCGCGGTCGCGACGGCGGCGATGACGCCGGTGAGGGAGGTGGACATGGGTGTTTCCTTAAAGAAGGCGAACGGCGAGTAGCGAATGGCGAACAGGGGAGGGCGATAGGCAAGCCGGATAGCAAATCTATTCGCTACTCGCCATTCGCTATTCGCCCCTTTTCACCCGCTCACATTATACGCCGCGAGCGCCGCCATGTTGACGAGGTCGCTGTCCTTGGCCGAGAGATTCACGATCTGCACCGAGTTGTCGAGCCCGACCAGCAGCGGCCCGATCACCGTCGCGCCGCCGAGCTCCTGCAGCATCTTGGTCGAGATCGCCGCCGAGTGGAACGCCGGCATGACCAGCACGTTCGCTGGTCCGGTCAGGCGGCAGAACGGATAAGCCGCCATCAGCTCGGGATTGAGCGCGACGTCGGCCGCCATCTCGCCGTCATATTCGAAGTCGACGCGGCGCTGGTCGAGGATGCGCACCGCGTCCTGTACCTTCTCGGCGCGCTCGCCGGGCGGATGGCCGAAGGTCGAGAATGACAGCAGCGCCAGCCGCGGCTCGTAGCCGAGCTTGCGCGCGACCATCGCGGCCTCGACCGCGATCTCCGCGATGTCCTTCCCGTCCGGCATCTCGGTGACCGCCGTGTCGGCGACCAGCACGGTGCGCCCGCGCGCGATCACCAGCGATACGCCGATCACCCGATGGCCGGGCTTCGGATCGATCACGCGCCGCACCTCTTCGAGCGCGACCGAGAAGTTGCGCGTCACGCCGGTGACCATGGAGTCGGCGTCGTTCATCGCCACCATGCAAGCCGCGAAGGTGTTGCGGTCCTGGTTCACCATGCGCTGGCAGTCGCGGATCAGATAGCCTTTGCGCTGCAGCCGCTCATAGAGATAGGCGGCGTATTCGGCGTTGCGGCGCGACAGCCGCGCATTGATGACGTCGATCCCTTGGCCGAGCTCGATGCCGGCATTGGTGGCGGTCGCCCGCACGCGGTCCTCGCGCCCGACGAGGAGCGCTGTTCCCAGCCCCTGATGCACGAAGCTCGCCGCGGCGCGGATGACCTGCTCCTCCTCGCCTTCCGCGAAGACCACCCGTTTGGGCGTGCGTCGCAGCCGCTCGAACACGCGCGAGAGCACGCTCGCGACCGGATCGCGCCGCGACCGAAGCTGCTGGCGGTAGGCGTCCATGTCGGCGATCGGCTTGCGCGCGACGCCGGTGTCCATCGCGGCCTTGGCGACCGCGGGCGGGATCGCCGAGATGAGCCGCGGGTCGAACGGCACCGGGATGATGTAGTCCGG
>CAYZMR010000634.1:0-1882 GCA_964479515.1 uncultured Hyphomicrobiales bacterium
CCATCTCGCTCGACCGCGGCTGCGTGAAATATGCGGAAGGGTCGTGCTTCACGAAATTCGGCGACACCCATGTGCTGGTGACCGCCACCTTGGAGGAACGGCTGCCGCCGTGGCTCAAGGGCCAGGGCCGCGGCTGGGTCACGGCGGAATACGGCATGCTGCCGCGCGCGACGCACGAACGCACCCGGCGCGAAGCCTCCGCCGGCAAGCAAGGCGGCCGCACGCTCGAAATCCAGCGGCTGATCGGACGCTCGTTGCGCGCCGTGGTCGATCTCCCGGCGCTCGGCGAGCGGCAGATCACGCTCGACTGCGACGTGATCCAGGCCGATGGCGGCACGCGCACGGCCGCCATCACGGGCGCCTGGGTCGCGCTCAGCGACTGCCTCGCCTGGATGAAGACGCGCGACATGCTCAAGGGCGACGTGCTGCGCGACCATGTCGCCGCCGTGTCGTGCGGCGTGTGCAAGGGCGAGGCCGTGCTCGACCTCGACTATGCGGAGGATTCGGGCGCCGACACCGACGCCAATTTCGTCATGACCGGCTCCGGCAACATCGTCGAGGTGCAGGCGACCGCCGAGAAGACGCCGTTCAGCGAGGCCGAATTGACGAGCCTGCTCGCGCTCGCCCGCAAGGGCATCGCCAAGCTCGTCGACCTGCAGAAACTCGCGGTGATGTGAGCGCGATGGGGCGACAGATCACCGGCCGCCTGGTCATTGCCACGCACAATCCCGGCAAGCTCGCCGAAATGCGCGAACTGCTCGGGCTCTACGGCGTCGAAGCGGTGTCGGCCGGCGCGCTCGGCCTCCCCGAGCCGGAGGAGACCGGCACGACATTCGCGGCGAATGCCCATATCAAGGCGGAAGCCGCCGCGACGGCCTCGGGCCTGCCGGCCTTTGCGGACGATTCCGGGCTCGCGGTCGATGCGCTCGACGGCGCGCCCGGCATCTATTCGGCGCGCTGGGCGGGCGAGACCAAGGATTTTCGCCACGCGATGGAAAAGGTCGAGGCTGGCTTGCGCGAGCGCGACGCCTTCACGCCGGAGCGCCGGAGGGCGCATTTCGTGTCGGTGTTGTGCGTCGCCTGGCCCGACGGCCATGTGGAGGAGTTCGAAGGCAAGGTCGACGGCACGCTCGTCTGGCCGCCGCGTGGCGAGAAAGGCTTCGGCTACGACCCGATGTTCCTGCCCGACGGATTCGCTCTTACGTTCGGCGAGATGACGAGCGAGCAGAAGCACGGACTGCCGCCCAAGGGACAAGGGCTTTCGCATCGCGCGCGCGCGTTCCTCAAGCTCGCGGAGGCGTGCCTTGAGCGAAAATAGCAACCCCCTCACCGCCCCGCCCACGCAAACAGATACGGGAGAAGCGTTCGGCGTCTATGTGCACTGGCCGTTCTGCCTGTCGAAGTGCCCGTATTGCGACTTCAACAGCCATGTTCGCCATGGCGGCATCGACGAGGCGCGCTTCCTGCGCGCCTTCGAAACCGAGATCGCCGCGACCGCCGCGCGCGTGCCCGGCCGCACCGTCAGCACGATCTTCTTCGGCGGCGGCACGCCGTCATTGATGGCGCCCACGACCGTCGCGGCAATCCTCGACGCGATCGGGAAGCACTGGGCGATCGCGTCCGACGTGGAAGTCACGCTCGAAGCCAACCCGACCAGCGTCGAGGCGACGCGCTTCCGCGGCTTCCGGGCGGCGGGGGTGAATCGTGTCTCGCTCGGCGTGCAGGCGCTCGACGATACGGCGCTGAAGGAGCTGGGGCGCTTGCACACCGCGCAAGAGGCGCTCGACGCGGTCGCGATCGCGCGCGCCAATTTCGAGCGCTATTCGTTCGATCTCATCTATGCGCGGCCGCGCCAATCACCGGCCGCATGGCGCGTCGAGCT
>CAYZMR010000635.1:0-1876 GCA_964479515.1 uncultured Hyphomicrobiales bacterium
TTCGGCATGCCGGTCGCGGTCGGGATGTCGGAGGCCGTCATCGCAATGCGCAGCATGGTTTCGCTGAGCGCCGGAGCCGAAAGCGCAATCGAGCCGGTCAACGCGAGGGCGAGGCAGGCGGGACGCAAGGTCATGATGCTCTCCTGTCTGCGGAAAAATGCTGTTTTCGCGCAGCAAGAAGCGGGCCAGCGATTTGACCGGGCGGCAAATATTGGCGAGCCTGCCGCTGACCAGTCTTCGGGCTGGTTGCATAAGATTTGCGCCGAAGCGATCCCGGGAGAGCGGCCATGATCATGCGGATCGCCTTGACGATCCTGGCGCTTGGCCTCGCGAGCGTCGCGCAGGCGCAGGATTATCCGTCGCGGCCGATCACGCTGCTGGTGCCGGCCGCGCCCGGCGGCGGCAACGATGTCGTGGCGCGCGTCATCGCCGATAAGCTCGGCCAGTTGCTCGGCCAGCCGGTGATCGTGGAAAACCGCGGCGGCGCGGGCGGCACGTTCGCGGCGCGCCAGGTCGCGAAAAGCGCGCCCGATGGCTACACGATCGGCCTCGGCAATCCGGCAACGCTCGCGATCGCGCCGACCACGCTGCCCAATGTCGGCTACGATCCGCGCACGGATTTCGCGCCAGTCGGCCTGATCGCGTCGAGCCCGCATCTCGTGATGGTGTATCCGGGCCTGCCGGCGCACTCGCTCAAAGAGCTGATCGCGCTCGCCAAGGCGGACCCGGGCGGACTCACCTTCGCGTCGGGGGGCGCCGGCAGCCCGACGCATCTCGGCCCCGAACTGCTCGCCGTGATGGCCGGCATCAAAATCCGCCACGTCCCCTACAAGGGCACCGGCCCCGCGCTCGCCGATCTCGTCGGCGGCCACGTCCAGATCGCGTTCTCGAGCGTGCCGGCTGCGCTTGGCCTCGTGCGCGACGGCCAGGTGCGGGCGCTCGCGATCACCAGTGCGACGCGCTCCAGCCTGTTCCCGGACGTGCCGACCGTCGCCGAAGCCGGTGTCCCCGGCTACGAGTCGGCGCAGCGCTACGGCATCATCGCGCCGGCGCATACCCCGCGGCCGATCATCGACAAGCTCAACGCGGCGCTGCGCGAAGCGCTCGCGTCGCCGGAGGTGAAAGCGCGCCTCGCCGCCGAAGGCGCCGAGCCGCTCACGAGCAGCCCCGAGGAATACGCCGCCGACATCGACCGCGAAGAGACCAAGTGGTCGAAGATCATCAAGCAGCTCGCCGCGAAGCCGGAGTAATCTCCTTCCCATGCGCATTTTCGCTGCTTCGCTCGCGACCGAAACGAACTCGTTCTCGCCGGTCCCGACCAGCCGCGCGAGCTTCGAGGACACGCTCTATTTCAAGCCGGGCGAGCACCCGGATCGCGCCACGCTCTGCACCGCTCCGCTGTTCGTCGCGCGAAAGCGCGCCAAACAGGAAGGTTTCGACCTGATCGAAGGCTCATGCTTCTGGGCCGAGCCCTCCGCGCCGGTGACGAAGGACGGCTACGAGAGCATGCGCGATGAGATCCTCGGCCAACTGCGCGCCGCGATGCCGGTCGACGGTGTGCTGCTCGGCCTGCATGGCGCGATGGTGGCGCATGGCTATGACGACTGCGAGGGCGACCTGATCGGGCGCGTGCGCGAGATCGTCGGCCCGGACGCGATCATCGGCGTCGAGCTCGACCCGCACTGCCATCTCACCGAAAAACGCGTGCGCGGCGCCGACATCATCGTGCTGTTCAAGGAATATCCGCACATCGATTTCGCCGAGCGCGCCGAGGAACTGGTCACGCTCACCGTCAAGGCGATCCGCCGCGACATCCGCCCGGTGATGTCGCTCTACGACTGCCGCATGATCGATCTGTTTCCGACCACGCGCGAGC
>CAYZMR010000636.1:0-1870 GCA_964479515.1 uncultured Hyphomicrobiales bacterium
CGGCCGACCGCGTCGGCGAGCGTATCGAAGCGGCCGACGCGCAGCATGTCGACGAGCTCACGCTTGATCGCGCCGACGAGGCCGACGCCGCGGAAGATCAGGCCGGTGTAGAGCTGGACCAGGCTCGCGCCGGCCTTGATCTTGGCGAACGCGGCCGCGCCGGAATCGATGCCGCCCGCGCCGATCAGCGGGAAGGCGCCCTCGGCGCGCACATAGGTCTCGGCCAGCATGCGGGTCGAGAGCGCAAACAGCGGCCGGCCGGAGAGGCCGCCCTGCTCTTTCGCCAGCGCGGTCTCGCGCAGGCTCGGGGGGCGGGCGACCGTCGTGTTGCCGACGATCATGCCGTCAATGCGATGACGCCGCGCGAGGCCGACCACGTCGTCGAGGTCGCCGAGCGAAAGGTCCGGCGCGATCTTGAGCAGCATCGGCCGGCGCGGCGCGGTCTCGGCCGCACGCTCGCGCGCGTCGATCACGCGCGACAACAGGTCGTCGAGCGCGGCGGCCTGCTGCAGGTTGCGCAGCCCCGGCGTGTTGGGCGAGGAGATGTTCACCGTGATGAAGTCCGCGGCGCGCGCGAGTTGCTCGATGCAGGCCACATAGTCGGCCGTGCGATCGACGCTGTCCTTGTTGGCGCCGATGTTGACGCCGACGATCCCGCGCGAATTCGCGCGCGCGAGAAGCCGCCGCGCCACGGCTGCGACGCCTTCGCTGTTGAGCCCGAGGCGGTTGATCACGGCGCCGTCGGCGGTCAGGCGAAACAGGCGCGGGCGCGGATTGCCCGGCTGCGGCAGCGGCGTCACGCCGCCGACCTCGACGAAGCCGAAGCCGAGTCGCAGAAGCTGGTCGGGCACCTCGGCATGTTTGTCGAAGCCGGCCGCGATCCCGACCGGATTGGGGAAGGTGAAGCCGAAGGCGTCCACGGCGAGCTTCTCGTCGTCGGGCGCCGAATGCGGCAGCGGCGCACGCCTGAGCGCGGCGAGCGCCAGCGCGTGCGCGGTCTCGGGATCGAGCGTGCGCAGGAGCGGCGCGAGGAGCCGATCGAACAGCGCGATCACGGCGCGAGCTCCGGGAAGACATGGCGGCCGTCCGCCCCCAGCGGCAGCGGCTTGACGGAGACGACCGCCGACATCGGAAGCACGCCATAGAGATGCGGAAACAGCGCGCCGCCGCGCGAGGGCTCGTGCCGCAACGCGGGACCGAGCGCGTCCGCGTCGACCGCGACCAGCACGAGATCGGGCACGCCCGCGAAATGCCGCGCCGCGGTCTCGGCGACCTGATCGCGGCTCGAGAAATGGATATAGCCGTCGGCGAGATCGATCGCGGCGCCGGCGAACACGCCGGCGCTCTCGGCCGCGCGCCAGGCCGCCGCGTCGCAGATCTTGTAGATGATCGTGGGCACGTCTCTCCCTATCGGCGCGCCGCGACGCCTTCAAGCAGCATATGGACAAGCGCGAGTTTTTATTCCTATATAGGGGACAAAGACATGTCACTCTGACCGGGAGCGGAGGACGGCCGTGCCGCAGCGCTCGATGCTGACCCACGCGGACATTTGGAACGCCATCGACCGGCTGGCCGCGCGGTCGGGCAAGTCGGCCTCGGGGCTCGCGAAGGCTGCGGGACTCGATCCGACCACGTTCAACAAATCCAAGCGCATCACGCCGGAAGGCCGGCCGCGCTGGCCTTCGACCGAATCGATCGCCAAGTCGCTGGCCGCGACCGGCATCACGGTCGATGCCTTCGTGTCGCTCATCACCGAGCGCGGCAGCGCGGTGCAGCAGGTGCCGCTGATCGGCCTCGCCGAGGCCGGCGCGGGCGGCTTTTTCGACGACGGCGGCTTTCCGGTCGGCAAGGGCTGGGACGAGATCGCGTT
>CAYZMR010000637.1:0-1856 GCA_964479515.1 uncultured Hyphomicrobiales bacterium
TCATCATGCTCACCGGCCACGACACGGATTCCGACACGATCCTCGGGCTCGAATCGGGCGCCAACGACTACGTCACCAAACCGTTCCGCTTCGCCGTGCTGCTCGCTCGTATCCGTGCGCAGCTTCGCCAGCACGAAGCGAGCGAAGACGCCGTCTTCACCATCGGCCCCTACACGTTCCGCCCGAGCTCCAAGCTTCTGATGAACCCCAAGGGCAGCAAGGTCCGCCTCACCGAGAAGGAGACCGCGATCCTGCGCTATCTCTATCGCGCCGGGCAGCGTCCAGTGTCGCGCGAGGTGCTGCTGCAGGAAGTGTGGGGCTATAATTCCGGCGTGACGACGCACACGCTCGAGACGCACATCTACCGGCTGCGCCAGAAGGTCGAGAAGGACGCGTCCGCTCCGGCGATCCTGGTGACCGAAGGCGGAGGCTACAAGCTGATGCCATGATGCCAGAACCGCATTAGCCGCGCATGAGCATCGACGACGACGTCGCATTTCTGGAACGTGTCCCCTCGCTGCGGGTGCTCGGGCGCGAAGCGCTGAGGATTCTCGCGATCGGCGCGGAGAATCGTTACGTCCATGAAGGCGTGGCGCTGTTCAAGCAAGGCGAGGCCGCCGACAGCGCCTATGTGGTGCAGGAAGGATCGTTCGATCTCGCGGCCGAAGGGGTCGGCGCGCCGCGGCCGACGGTGGTCGGCGTGGGTGCGCTGGTCGGCGAGCTTGCGCTCGTAACCGAGACCAAGCGCTCGATGACGGCGACCGCGCGGGAGCCTTCGACCGTCATCCGCATCAATCGCCAGTTGTTCGTGAAGATGCTGGAGGGCTATCCGGACGCGGCGCGGCGCCTGCGCGAATCGATCGCAGGACGGCTGAACGAGAGCGCGCGCGAACTCACCCGCGTGCGTACCGTCCTGGATGGCGGAGGCGCGCCGCCGCGGCGGTGAATTAGATTTCGATCGCTGCCGTCACCGGCACGTGGTCGGAGGGCCGCTCCCAGCCGCGCGCGGCCTTGGTGATGTCGAGGCGCGAGACGCGGTCGCCGAGCTGCGGCGAGACCCAGATATGGTCGAGGCGGCGGCCGCGGTCGGCTGCTTTCCAGTCGGCGGCGCGATAGCTCCACCATGTGTAGATCTTTTCCGGCTCGGGCGTGAAGTGACGCGCGACGTCGATCCAGTCGCCGGCCTTCTGAAACGTCGTCAGCTTCTCGGTCTCGATCGGCGTATGCGAGACGACTTTCAAGAGCTGCTTGTGGCTCCAGACATCGTGCTCGAGCGGCGCAACGTTCAGGTCACCAACCAGGATCGCGCGCTCGCCCGGGCCGGGACGCAGCTTCTGCATGGCGTGCAGCTCGTCCAGGAAGGCGAGCTTGTGGGCGAATTTCTCGTTGATCGCCGGATCGGGCTCATCGCCGCCGGCCGGCACATAGAAATTGTGCACCGTCACGGGATCGCGCATGCCCGCCTTCTCGCCGAGCGTCACCGCGACGTGGCGGCAATCGGTCTTGCCGCAGTAGCTGTCGATCGTGACGGCCTCGAACGGCAGCCGCGACGCGATGGCGACGCCGTGATAGCCCTTCTGCCCGTTGAGCGCGACATGCTCGTAACCGAGCCGCCGCAAGCGCTTCAACGGAAACGCATCATCAGGACACTTCGTCTCCTGCAGGCAGATCACGTCCGGCCGCGTCGCCTTGATGAAGCGGGCGACGAGATTGATGCGCAGGCGGACGGAATTGATGTTCCAGGTGGTGACGGTGAGGGGCATGGCGCGATAGTTAAAGACGCTAATGGCCGGGACAAGCCCGGCCATGACGAAATCCCCATTCCTCGTAGTCCGCATGAGCGAAGCGATATGCGG
>CAYZMR010000638.1:0-1848 GCA_964479515.1 uncultured Hyphomicrobiales bacterium
GAAGGAGCATGCGCTGCTGTTGAGCCCGGCCGCGGCAAAAACGGCGAGCGGCAGTGCGCTCGACAAGGTGCCGGCGACCGCGCTGGTCGTCGGCCTTGCGCCGTTCGGCGAAGCCAAGCTGCCGATGCCACCCGAGCGCGCGCCGAAGCAGCCCTCGTCGTTCGCGGGCTTCGTGCGGATCGGCGCCGTTCCGAAGGCCGGGCCCTATCTCGTGACCCTGTCGGCGGAAGCCTGGGTCGATGTCGTTCAAGGTGAGCATTACGTGAAATCCTCAGGCTTCAGCGGTGCGCTGGGCTGCGAGGGCATGCGCAAGAGCGTGAAGTTTGATCTCGGTCCCGGGCCGTTCGCGGTGCAGATCAGCGGCGCGGCCGCGGATTCGATTCTGATGGTGATCACGCCTGCGGCCGAGTGAGACTTTGCTTGCGGTGCGGCACCCTGTTAGACTCGCGCAGCGATCTCCCAGGCGCGCTGCGCGCGCGCCGGGATGGCCGGAACGGCGCTTCCGGACCGATCGCCTCAACCCTGACGATCCGCTCACGCGCGGCACGCCGTGTCGCGGCTGTTGATTCATGGAGCGCCGCAATGCGTCGAAGCGTCCTTCGTTTGATCCTGTTCGCCCTTGTCGCCCTCCTGCTCGCGCCGCCGCTCGCGCAGGCTCAGGACAAAACCATCACGGTCTTCGCCGCCGCCTCGATGAAGAACGCGCTCGACGACGTCAACGCGGCGTTCCTCAAAGCCAGCGGCGTCAAGGTCGTGGCGAGCTATGCGGCGAGCTCGACCTTGATCAAGCAGATCGAGCAGGGCGCGCCCGCCGACGTGTTCGCGTCCGCCGACCTCGACTGGATGGATTACGGCGCGGGCAAGAAGCTCATCCGGGACGAGACGCGCGTGAACCTGCTCGGCAACCGCCTGGTCCTGATCGCCCCGAAGGATTCCAAGATCGCGGATGTGACGATCGCGCCGGGCTTCGATCTCGCCAAGCTGATCGGCGATGGACGCATCGCGACCGGCGAGGTGCGATCCGTGCCGGTCGGCAAATACGCCAAGGAGGCGCTGGAGAAGCTCGGCATCTGGGCGTCGGTGGAGAACAAGTTCGCCATGGCCGACAACGTCCGTGCGGCGCTGTCCTTCGTCGCGCGCGGCGAAGCCGTGCTCGGCATCGTCTATGAGACCGACGCCAAGGTCGAGCCGGGCGTAAAGATCGTCGGCGCGTTCCCGCCGGACTCGCATCCGCCGATCGTCTATCCGGTCGCCGCGACGGTGACCGCGAAGCCTGAGACCGCGGCGTATCTCGCCTTCCTGCGCACCGCGACCGCCAAGGCCGTGTTCGAGCACTACGGCTTCACGTTCCTGGTGCGGCCGACATCGTGAGATCGATGACGGCAGGTCCCGTGTCCCGGGCGCAATGCAGCACGAAGTGCTGCTTTGCAGACCCGGGACCCCGGTTCATTCAGCAACCGGGGTCCCGCATCTGCGGTGCACCGCTCACGCGCTGCACCGCGTGCGGGACAAGCGGTTGATGTTCTCCCTCACCCCGGACGAATGGACCGCGGTCCACCTGTCGCTGCGCATCGCGATCGTGGCGACGCTGGTCGCGCTGCCGTTCGGCGTCGCGATGGCATGGCTGCTGGCGCGCAAGGAGTTCTGGGGCAAGACCCTGCTCGACGGCATCGTGCACCTGCCGCTGGTGTTGCCGCCGGTCGTCACCGGCTACCTGCTGCTGATCTGGTTCGGCCGCCGCGGGCCGATCGGCTCGTTTCTGGCTGAGACCTTCGGTATCGTGTTCTCGTTCCGCTGGACCGGCGCGGCGCTCGCCTGCGGCGTGATGGGCTTTCCGCTGCTGGTGCG
>CAYZMR010000639.1:0-1838 GCA_964479515.1 uncultured Hyphomicrobiales bacterium
CGCGCCTTCAGGCGCGGGATCAGGTTCTGCCCCACGAGCCCGGCCGCCCCGGTGAGCGCGATCTTGATCGGAGCGGCCATCAGATCTTCAGGCGCCTGAACACGAACCACGGCAGATGGCGGATGATGAGCATGATCGGCCACCAGAACCAGGGCGTATAGACGACGCGGCGGCCCTTGGCCACGGCGCGCTCGATGTCGGCTGCGACCCGGTCGGGGCTCGCCCAGAGCGGGCCGCCCTTCGCGATGCCCGCCGTCATCGGCGTATCGACGAAGCCGGGCTTCACCGTGATGATCCGCACCGCCGTGCCGGCATATTTTTGTGCGAGCCCTTCGAGCAGGCGGTCGAGCGCGCCCTTGGCGGCCCCATAGATGAAATTGCTGGCACGTCCGCGGTCGCCCGCGACCGAACCGATGGCGACCAGCGTGAAAGGGGCGGCGGGCGGGCGGTCCTTCAACAGCGCGAGAATCCAGAGCGCCGCGCTGGTGAAGTTCGTGTCGAACATTTCGCGCGCCACCGCGAGGTCACTCTCGGATTTCGCCTGCTCGCCGAGCACGCCGTACGCGATCACGGCTTCGTCGCACGCGCCGAAGCGCGCCCGCAGAGCCTGCTCGGCCGTCTCGATCTGATCGAGCGCCGCGAGATCGACGACGACGGCTTCAGCCGACGCCGCGCCGCGCGCGACGAGATCGGCCGCGATCGCTTTGAGGCGGTCTTCGTGCCGTCCCGCAAGGATGAAGCTTGCGCCCTGCTCGGCGCGGCGGCGCGCATAGGCCTGCGCGATCGCTGACGTCGCTCCGAGGACGAGGATCTTCGTCATGCGGCCTCGCCCGTCACGCGGCGCCAGAAGTCGGACATCATCGCGGGATCGCGCTGCGCCTCGAGCTTGCGCCAATTTGGAAAGCCGGCGCGGAACGCCTCTCCCGACATCGTGGCGTCCTTGGCCGGATAGAGCCGCCCGCCGGCCGCGATCACGGTCTCGGCCATCGCGGCGAGCAGGCGGTGCGTGCTCTCGCCCTTGTTGGGAAAATCGAGCGCGAGCGTCGCGCCCGGCATCGGGAACGACAGCAGCCCCGGCGAGGGCTTGTCGCCGAACAGCTTCAGCACCACCAGAAACGAGCCTTCGCCGAAGGTCGCGGTCAATTCAAGCAGCTTGCGCATGGTGTCGGCGGCGCTCGCCATCGGCACGACGGACTGGTGCTGGAAGAATCCGCGCCGTCCATAGAGCCGGTTCCACTGCGCGATGGCATCGAGCGGAAAGAAGAAGGGATCGTAATGGACCGTCTTGCGGCCGAGCACCCAGGGCCGGCGCCGATAGAGGGCGTTGAACGCCGCGATCGTGTGCGCGTTGAGCAGCACGCCCGGCGCATCCACCGGCACGACGAGGCGCGGCGCACGGTGCGCCTTCAGGCCGCCGCTCCCGGCATGCCGGCCGCGGATGAAGAGCCCGCGCCCGGTCGCATCGCCCTTCGCCAGGCAATCGACCCACGCGACCGTGTAGGGCCAGTCGCCGCTCTCGCCGGCGAGGCGGAAGAAATCCTGAAGATTTCCGATCGCCAGCGTCTCGGTCTCGATCATGGCGGATTTGATCGGCATCAGTTCCAGTTCGACCCAGAGCATCGCGCCGGTCAATCCGAGCCCGCCGATGGTCGCGGCGAACAGCTCGCTGTTCTCGCTGTTCGAGAGCGTGATCACGTCGCCCGACGAGCGCGCCAACCCGATCGCGCGCACATGGCTTCCGAACGTGCCGGCCACCTCATGGTTCTTGCCGTGGACGTCGTTGGCGACCGCGCCGCCCAGCGTCACGAACTTCGTCCCCGGCGTCACCGGGACGAACC
>CAYZMR010000640.1:0-1833 GCA_964479515.1 uncultured Hyphomicrobiales bacterium
ACGAGGCTCAGCATGCCGTCGAGGAAGCCGACGCCGGCGCGCAGGATCGGCGCGAACACGAGCTTCTTGCCGGCCAGCACCGGCGCCTTCATCGGCGCCATCGGCGTCTCGATATCCGTCATTTCGAGCGGCAGATCGCGCGTGACCTCATAGGCGAGCAGCATGCCGATCTCGTTCAAGAGCTGGCGGAAGCCCTTGGTCGAGCGCGTCTTGTCGCGCATCAAGGTCAGCTTGTGCTGCACCAGCGGATGATCGACGACGGTGACGCCTTGCATGAATGCTGCTCTCTTCTCCGGCGCGTTCAGAATACGGTGCCGTCGCTCTTAACCGCAATCGGGGGACCGCCGTCGGCGCGCTTGTCGCGCGCGAGCCGCCGGCCCGCGGCCCAGGTGCCGCCTTCGAGCACGCGCGCGAGCGGGAATGCCTCCGCGGTCACGCCCAGGCGCTCGCGCACCAGCGGCGCAAGCCGATCGAGCAGCGCGATCGTGAGCGCGCGCCATTCGACCACCAGGGCGGAGTCGACGGCGTTGGGGCGCTGGGCCTCGGCCGGATCGCGCAGCGCGATGACGCCCGCGTCCACGAACAGACCGCCATTGCGGTACTCGGCGAGCCCCGTCAGGCCGTCGATGTCGGTGACTTCGATGCCCGACCATTGCAGCGGCTCGATCAGCGAATAGGAGAGCCACTGCGAGAGCTTGTGAAATGGCACCAGGCCGTCCGTCGCGTCGGGGCGCCGGATCGCTGGATGCCGCCAGGTGTCGCCGAGCGAGAGGCCGCCCAGCGTGAGGCGGCCGGGCCAGATCGGTCCGAGGTTCTCAAGCAACGCGGCGAGGATGCGCGGGGCGGGCAGGGCGCCGCTGCTGGCCTCGGCGGCAAGCTGATCATAGAGGCCGCCGGGGCGGGCCGCATCGGCGCGCCCGAACAAAGTGGCGCTTGCGGCGACCGCCTTGCCAAGCCGCGCCAGCAGCGCGGCGCGGCCTTCGAGGCCGACGAGCGGATTGTCGCGCGTCACCTGGAAGCCGCGGGCGATGTCGTCGGCGGTTAGCGATGCGAGGCGGGCCGCATCGGCGCGCAGCGGGTCATTCGCATTGCTCGAGAACGCGCCCGCCTCGAACATGCGCAGGCTCGCGAGCGCGAGTCCTTCCGAGCGGTCGATCTCGGTGCCCGTCGCGGCGTCGCGATAGCGCCAGGCCATGCCGGCGCCGGCATCGAGCAGCACCGAGACGATCGCGAGATCGAATTCGGCGCGCGCTCTGGCGGCGACGTTCGGCCACCGCGTCGCCGCGGCGCGTTCGGCCCACAGGTCGCGGCCGCCGACCACGAAATGCCGCCAGCGTGCGTGAAATGGCACCTCGAGCGAGGGATAATTTTCGCGGATGACCTTGGCGGCGAAGTCGGCGGTGGCCGGCAGCCGGGCCAGATCGACCGTGAAGTGGCTCAGTGTGTCGGCGAGACCGGCCGCCAGCACCTCGTGCGCGCGCTCGCGCACGGCCGCCGCGGAGAGCAGAGAACGCGCAGCTTCGGCGTCACTCAACGACAAAGATCCTGCAACTAGAATTCCTCGATCTTCCGCCCGACCGTCGCCTTGAGCTCGTCGGCGGTCGGCGCGTGCGGCGTGAAATAGCCGGCGGCCTTCTTCGCCTCCATCTCGACCTTGGCGTCGTCGGGGATCAGTTCGTCCGGGATCGGCACGCGCTCGCCGATCTCGATGCCGGAGGAGACGAGCGCGTCGTACTTCATGTTCGACATCGAGACGAAGCGATCGATGCGCGTGATGCCGAGCCAGTGCAGCACGTCGGGCATGAGCTGCTGGAAGCGCGCGTCCTGCACGCC
>CAYZMR010000641.1:0-1822 GCA_964479515.1 uncultured Hyphomicrobiales bacterium
GAGCTTCACCGAGGCCGACATCCTCGCCAACGCCGTGTCGTTCCACCATGACGGCGGCGCCACAGACGGGAGTTTCACGGTCTCATTGACGGACGGAATAGCGGCGCCGCAGATGGCGACGGTCCTCGCCGCCGTCGACCTTCCCGGCAACAATGCGCCGGTCCTTGGCGGTGATCTCGGGATCGCGGTCCCCAACGGCGGCACGGTGGTTGTCACCACCGTCGACCTGACGGCGACCGACTCCGACAACACCAATGCGCAGCTCGTCTACACCGTCACCGGCGCCGTGCACGGCGCGGTCCTGCTCGACGGCAGCGCGGCGACGAGCTTCACCGAGGCCGATCTCGCTGCCAATGCCGTGTCGTTCCACCATGACGGCAGCGCGACCGACGGCAGCTTCACGGTCTCGCTGACGGACGGAACGGCGGCGCCGCAGACGGCGACGGTCGACGCCACGGTTGGCGACTCGCCGCCGACCGACATCACGCTGTCGAACGCGACCATCGGCGAGTATAGCGCCGACGGAACAGTGGTCGGCACGTTCACGACGGCCGATCCAGACAGTGGCGACAGCTTCAGCTACGCGCTGCTCGATAATGCGGGCGATCGTTTCGCGATCAACGGCTCCGACCTCGTCGTCAAGAACTACATTCTCCTCGACTACGAGCAGCACAGCTCGCACTCGGTGGCGGTCGAGGTGACGGACTCCGCCGGCATGACCTTCGACAAAGACTTCACGATCGGCGTCAACGACATCAACCCGGAGACGGTCGGCGGGCCGGCGACGGACGACACCATCGTCGGCGGCGCGCTCGTCGACAACATCAATGGCGGCGGCGGCAACGACCTGGTGATCGGTGGCGCCGGCGGTGACTGGCTCGGCGGCGGTACCGGCGACGACCAGGTGATCGGCGGCGACGGCGCCGACGCGCTCTGGGGAGAGGACGGCAACGACCAGATCAGCGGCGGTCCCGGCGATGACGTGATTCTCGGCGGCGCCGGCAACGACATTCTCGGCGGCGACGACGGCAACGACGCGATCAACGCCGGCGACGGCAATGACACGATCTTTGGCGGGACCGGCGACGATCAGCTCGGCGGCGGGGCGGGCGACGACACCATCGTCGGCGGCGACGGCAATGACGCGATCTGGGGCGAGGACGGCAACGACATCATCAATGCCGGGCCGGGCAACGACATCGTGCTCGGCGGCGCCGGCAACGACCAGATCGGCGGCGGCACCGGCAACGACGACCTGCGCGGCGAAGCCGGCAATGACGTCATCTGGGGTGAGGATGGCGACGATATCATCACCGGTGGGACCGGCGACGACACGCTCATCGGCGGCGCGGGGCACGACACGTTCGTGTTCGCGCCGGGCGACGGCCACGACACTATCACGGACTTCACGGCGACCGGACCCGACAGCGACCATATCTGGCTCGCCGGCACCGACTTGCACAACTTCGCCGACGTGGTCAGCCACGAGAGCTTCAATCCCGCGACCGGCGCCACGACCATCAGCTACAACGGAACGAACACGATCACGATCAACAACCAGACGCAGGCTCAGCTCACGGTGGACCACTTCATCTTTGGGTGACGTCCGGACGCCGCGCGCCGCGACCTCGGCCGACGAGGACGCGGCCTAGCTTCCCGGCGCGTACTTGCCGGAAAGCTGCGGCGCGATCGGGTCGAGGCCCTTGTCCTGGCGCTCGAGCCGCGTCTCGCGCGACCAGGTGCGCTTGAGCGGATCGCGCACCGTGATGCGCAGGCGGCCAAGGCCTTGCGTCTCCAGCTCGACCACGTCGCCGTCGTGGAA
>CAYZMR010000642.1:0-1816 GCA_964479515.1 uncultured Hyphomicrobiales bacterium
TCGACGGCCGCCTGCAGGTGCTCGCGCTCGCGGATGAACTCGCCGCGCACATAGATGTAACAGGCGCTTGCGCCCATCGCGAAGCCCGCGATCAGGCAGCCCTCGACCAGCAGATGCGGATCGTGCCGCATGATCTCGCGGTCCTTGCAGGTGCCGGGCTCGGACTCGTCGGCATTGATGACGAGATAGCTCGGCCGCCCGTCGGACTTCTTCGGCATGAACGACCATTTCAGCCCGGTCGGAAATCCTGCGCCGCCGCGGCCGCGCTGGCCGGACGCCTTCATCTCGTTGACGAGCGCGTCGCGGCCCTTCTCCAGGATCGCCTTGGTGCCGTCCCAGGCGCCACGCGCGCGCGCGCCTTTCAGGCCCCAGTCGTGCTGGCCGTAGAGGTTCTTGAAGATGCGGTCCTTGTCTTCGAGCATCCTTGGTCTCTTGTCAGGTCGACGGCTGGCCTGCCGGGGTTTCGCGGACGTTCGCCGGAGCGGCTGCTTTCTTGGCGTCGCTGTCGGTCAGCGCCGGACCTTCGTTGTCGCCGCCGTTCGAAGCGTAGAGCGAGGAATCGGTCAGCGTCGTCGCCCCGCCGATCGGCGCGGAGAACTGCCGGTCGATCTGCGGACCGGGCTTGACCGGCTTGCCGTTGGTGAAGCCGTCGAGCACCTTCTCGAAGGTCTCGGCCGTGAGGTCCTCGTAGGTGTCGTTCCAGATCAGCACCATCGGCGCGTTCACGCAGGCGCCGAGGCACTCGACCTCTTCCCACGAATAGTTGCCGTCGGCCGACACGTGGAACGGCTCTGGATGGATCTTGCGCGCGCACACCTCGAACAGCGCGTCGGCGCCGCGCAGCCGGCACGGCGTCGTGCCGCACACCTGCACGTGAGCCTTCTTGCCGACCGGCGAAAGCAGGAACATGGTGTAGAAGGTCGCGACTTCGAGCACGCGGATGCGCGCCATGCCGAGGATTTCGGCGACGTGCTCGATCGCTTTCTGCGGCAGCCAGCCGCCGGCCTGCTCCTGCGCGCGCCATAGCAGCGGGATGACGGCGGACGCCTGCCGGCCTTCGGGATAGCGCGCGATCACCTTATCGGCCCACGCGCGGTTCTCCGCCGTGAAGGAAAAATCCTTCGGCTGCAGCTCGGGCTCGGCGAGGCGGCGGACGGACATGCTGTCTCTCTAGTGAACCGGCTTGCAGTAGCGCGTGCCGACGTCGGCGGACGTCGAGGTCTCGACCACGACGCAGAAGAACAGCTTGTCCTTGTTCTGCAGGAATACGCCCGGGCCCACCTGGCTCGGGATCGTACCGACCACCTGGAAGCCCTGCCCGATCAGCGACTGGACGCTCACTTTCTCTTCCGCCAGCGCGCTCGCGGAAAAGGCCGCGGAAGCGACCAGGATGACCCCAAATGCGGCGCGAAGCCCCTTCATTGCTGCGTCTCCCAACTTGCGTCCTGCACGACGCCGATCTCGGTCTGAAAATGTCTCAACACGGAGCGATCCGTTCCCGGCACGATGCGTCGGCCGACCACGCGTGCGATCGAACCGTCGGTGCTGAAGCGGCAATCGGCCGGATACATGCGGCAGATGTCCGTGAGCGGCCCCCGCATCGCGTCGGTGATCGACACCAGGTCGCGCGCCTTGTGCGGCCTCGGCGGCGCGCTGAAGGCCTGCGCGGTCACGACCAGCGCGGCGGCGACGGTCAGCGCGGTGCCGAGCCAGGGCTGAGCGCCAAGCCGCATCATCGATCGACCTCGCCGAACACGATGTCGATCGAGCCCAGGATCGCCGACACGTCGGCCAGCATGTGGCCCTTGCAGAGGAA
>CAYZMR010000643.1:0-1814 GCA_964479515.1 uncultured Hyphomicrobiales bacterium
GGATTTCGCTGCGCTCAATCCGGGCTACAATGCTCGCTCCCGACCCTCCTTGAGACCACCCCATGCCCCGCACCATCGACTACTGGTTCACGCTCGCGTCCCCTTGGGCGTTCCTCGGCCACCAGGCGTTTCTCGATCTCGCCAAGCGCGAAGACGTGACGATCCGCTACAAGCCGGTGTCGCTCGGCGAGGTGTTTCCGCAGACCGGCGGCTTGCCGCTGCCAAAGCGCCATCCGGCGCGGCAGCGCTACCGCATCCTCGAGCTGCAGCGCTGGCGCGAGGCACGCGGGATCGCGCTGAAGCTGCATCCCAAGCACTGGCCGCTGCCGATCGCGATTCCGGACCGGACCATCGTGGCGATCGTCGAGGCCGGCGCCGACCCCGGGCCTTACATACGCCGCGCCTTCAAGGCGATCTGGGTCGAGGACCGCGACCTGAAGGAGGACTCAACGCTCGCGGCCCTGCTCGACGAATCCGGCCACGACGGCAAGGCGATGCTCGCCGCGGCGAAGTCCGACACGGTCGGCGCAATCTATGAGGGCCGCGCGCAGGAGGCGGTCGACGCCAACGTCATCGGTTCGCCCTGCTACGTGCTCGACGGCGAGGTGTTCTGGGGCCAGGACCGACTGCCACTGCTGGAGGCCGCGCTGACGAGCGGCAGGAAGGCGTATCGGATGGATGCGGAAGCGTAAGGCTGCTAGGGCGGGCTGAGCGCGGCGAAGCCTGCCGCGACCCTCGCCTCGCACGCGTGGGCATCGCGCTTCGCGCCGATGCCCACCCTACGCTTGCCTCACTCCGAGTCGATCGGCGCGGGTCCGGAGAACGTCACCCTCACGGTCGTGTCGTTGAAATCGTCGTCCCCGCCGTCCTCGAAGCCGACGCGGTTGCCGTTGATCCTGAATTCACTGTTGCGCCACGGCTGGCCCGGATCCGCTCCGGAATTCTTATGCATGCCGACCAGGCGATAGCAGCGGTCGGCGTTCCCGATCGGCGTGGTCCAGCTGCCGGCGCCTTGATTCCACTCGCCGCCCGCCCCGTTGCCGAAGTAATTGTTGAACGTGTGCACCACGGCGTTGCTGTCGGTGCGGCGGATATAGAGCCCGTTCTCCCAGCTTGCCGAGAACGCGACCGTGAAAGTCAACTGCACGCCCGCGGGCGCGCAGACCATCGGCCACGCCAGCGCCGGCGCGGCCATGCCAAGCAGAATCGCCGCAACCGATCCGCAGAGTTGTAGTCTCACGAGAGCCTCCCTTGATGGCGTCCGGCAAACATTAGCGATGAACGTGCACTGCCATCAAGATGACTGCTGCGCGCGACCCGTGCCTCGCTCCGCGGCGATGAGCCAGGCGCGCGTCGGCAGCGCGATCGTCGGACCGCGCGCATAGTCGCGCATCGCTTCGGCGGCATGGCGGCGGATCGCCGCCAGAGCGCGCGCACCTTGCCCGCGCAGAAGTGTCGCCATGCGCACCGTGCCGGTCTCGAAGATCGACACGAGATCCGCATCGCGTGGAAGCTCCCAATTTCGCTCGACCAGCTCCTTGCGCAACGTTGCGGCATCGAAGCCCGCGTCGACCACGAGGCGCGAGAAATTCTCCGGCGTCGCGTGCGCGTCATTGCCCGCCGGCATGGGCACATCGCGGCGGCCATGCGCGGCGACGGCGTCAAAAATGATGCGCCAGGCCGTGTTGTCCTGCCGCCTCGCCCAGAACGTGAATGCGAAGGTTCCGCCGGGTTTCAGCACGCGGCGTGCTTCCGCGATGGCGCGCTCCGGGCGCTCCACATGATGGATGCCGAAATTCGCCGTTACGGCATCG
>CAYZMR010000644.1:0-1810 GCA_964479515.1 uncultured Hyphomicrobiales bacterium
ACGAGACCGGCGCCGCCGAGCACCACTTGCGGGACTGCCTCGACCAGCGCCGACATCTTCGGCAACAGCCCGAGGATCACCATGATCACGCCGCCGGCGATCGTCACCCAGCGCGAGCGCACGCCGGTCACGCCGACGAGGCCGACGTTCTGCGAGAACGACGTGTAGGGGAAGGTGTTGAACAGACCGCCGAGCAGCGTGCCGACGCCGTCCGCGCGCAACCCCCGCGTCAGCGCGTCCTGGTCGATCGTCTTTCCGGTGATCTCGCCGAGCGCCAGGAACATGCCGAGCGACTCGATCATCACCACGACCATCACGATGCACATCGTGACGATCGGCACGAGATGGAACTGCGGCACGCCGAAATGGAACGGAACGACGATGTCGAACCACGCGGCGGTCGCGACCTTGGCGAAGCTCATCTTGCCGAGCAGCGCGGCAACGACCGCGCCCGCCACGATGCCGAGCAGCACCGCGACATTGGCGACGAAGCCCTTGCCCCATTTGATGAGGCCGAGGATCACGAGCAGCACGAACAGCGAAATGCCGAGGCCGTCGAGCGCGCCGTAGCCCGGATTGGCGAATTGCAGCGGCTGTCCGTCGACCACCTTGGTCAGCATCGGCAGGCCGCCGCCGGCCCAGTTGATGCCGACGCGCATCAGCGAAATGCCGATGACCAGGATGATCGTGCCGGTCACGACCGGCGGGAACAGCGGCAGGAGCCGCGAGACGAACGGCGCGACCAGAATGCCGAACACGCCGGCCGCGATGACCGAGCCATAGATGCCCAGCAGGCCGACATCGGGCGCCGCCGCCATCGCCAACATCGGACCGACCGACGCGAAGGTGACGCCCATCATCACGGGCAGGCGGATGCCGACGCCGGGAAAGCCGAAGCACTGGACCAGCGTCGCGAGCCCGCAGGCGAACAGGTCGGCGCTGATCAGGAACGCGGTGTCCTCGGGCGAAAGCTTCAACGCGCGCCCGATGATCAGCGGCACCGCGACCGCGCCGGCATACATCACCAGCACGTGTTGCAAGGCGAGCGGCACAAGCCGCGGCAAAGGCAGCCGTTCGTCGACCGGATGAATCGTGGTGCTCATGACAGGCCCCTTGAACTGCCCATTTTCTGGGCAACCTCCCGCTCCCCTGCGGGGTCTGTCGCAAAGGTATCAAGGAACGTGCCAGCGCGGCCAAGCTATCACCGGATCGCCGGGCGTCCCCATTTCGCCGCGAATTCGGGTATTATCCCGGGCACGGGCGCTTTGGGAAGGCTCGAAGGGGAAGCCGGATGAGAACCTTCGTGGTGGCAGTGACGGTGGTGCTGTTGGCGCTACCTGCCTATGCGCAGGGACGCAAGAATCACGGTTCCGAGCAGAAAACGACCGAGCGCAAGCCGAAGGGCGACGACAAGGCGTACAGCAAGGCGCTGTCCAGCTTGCCGGACCAGAAATACGACCCTTGGGCGGGGGTGCGGTAGGCGGCGGCTAGGCCGGCCGCCTATCCGAACGCACTAGGCCTGCGGCGCGGGTTGAGGGTCGAGCGGCGCGTCGGGGCGCGGACGGCCCTTGCCGGCCGACGGCACCGCGGAGGTGCGCGGCGTGGTCGGCTCGATCACGGACTCGCGCATCGGCCGCTTGCCGTTGAGCAGGTCCTTGATCTCATCGCCCGAGAGCGTCTCGAACTCGAGCAGGCCGCGCGCAAGCGCTTCGAGGTCGGCACGCTTCTCGGTGAGGATGTGCTCGGCCTCAGCATAACCGGCCTCCACCAGGCGCCTGATCTCGCCGTCGATCTTGCGGCTGGTCTCCTC
>CAYZMR010000645.1:0-1803 GCA_964479515.1 uncultured Hyphomicrobiales bacterium
ACCTTGCCGAGCCGGCCGACCAGCGGCATCAGGTCCGGCGTCGCGATCACGCGGTCGAAATCGATCTTGCCGCCTTGGACTTCGGTCACGAGGTCCTCGGCGCCAACCACGTCGGCACCGGCCGCCCTTGCCTCGTCGGCCTTGGCGCCGCGCGCGAACACAGCGACGCGCTGCGAGCGCCCGGTTCCGTTCGGCAGGACCACCACGCCGCGCACCATCTGGTCGGCGTGACGCGGGTCAACGCCGAGATTCATCGCGACCTCGACGGTCTCGTCGAACTTCGCCTTGGCGCGCTCCTTGACGAGCTTGACCGCCTCGTCAATCGGATAGGCCTTGGCGGGGTCGATACCCTCGTGCGCCGTCTTGGTCCGTTTGCCTTGCTTGCTCATGATCAACCCCCGACCTCGATGCCCATCGACCGCGCCGAACCTTCCACCATGCGCATCGCCGCTTCCACGGTATCGCAGTTGAGGTCGGCCATCTTCTGCTGCGCGATCTCCTTGACCTGCGCCTTGGTCACCTTGCCGGCCTTGTCACGGCCCGGCGCCTTGGAGCCGCTCTCGAGCTTGGCCGCCTTCTTGAGGAAGTAGGAGACCGGCGGGGTGCGCATCTCGAAGGTGAACGACTTGTCGCCGTAGATGGTGATGACCACCGGGATGGGTGATCCCTTCTCCAACTGCTGGGTCTTGGAGTTGAAGTCCTTGCAGAAGGCCATGATGTTGAGGCCGCGCTGGCCGAGCGCGGGACCGATCGGCGGCGACGGATTGGCCGCCCCGGCCGGGACCTGAAGTTTCAGGAATCCAGTGACTTTCTTCGCCATGTCTTTCTCCTGTCAGTGGTGCGGATGTTGACGGCTGGCGACCGCCTCACCTCCCACGTGTCGCGTCGCGGGCCTATCGGCCTACGACGTTCACCCCATTACGCCAAACCACCAAGCTCGTTCCGCGGACATGCCGCAGGCCGAGATGACGGCTTGCCTCGATCTCATCGAGAGCGCGGGTGACGCCTTCCCATACACCGTAGTCGTGCCAGATGACCACCCCTTTGTTGGTTACCAGCCGGAACGCGGTGCCGGTGTCGGCCAGCACATAGTCATAGGCATGCGATCCGTCCACGAAGACGAGGCTCGCCCGCCCGATACAGGGCGACCAGTCGAAGGTCGCCGAATCTCCGAAAAGCTGCGTGATGCGCCCCGCGGCGGTCTGCCATTCGGGCGGCGCCTCACGGAAGTGCCGCCCCGAGCGCGGCTTTTCCACGAACGCGCGCTCGCCCGGCGCCAGGGTGAATTTCGGCGCGGCGTCCGGCGGCAAATCCAACGTGAAAACCTGGGCTTGCGCGGGCGCGTTGACGGCAAGATTCAACGTGGTGCGTCCGTCGAAGGTGCCGATCTCGATGATATCTCCGCTCCCCGCCGCCGACGCCGCAGCCGTCGCCAGCACGGAAAGCTCCGCAAGGTTCACGTCGCCCTGATTCCGCCGGGGCTGGGTCAGCATGATCGGCTTGGCCGGAAAGAGATCGCGCCAGCCGACCTTGGGCAGATGCGTCTCCTGCCCGCGCTTGACCCCGCGCAGGCGGCGGCTCGCGCGTCGATAGGATTGGCCGAGGATCGTCGCCGGCAGGTAGACCGAACGCGCGTAGAGCCCCTGCAGCCGGGCAGCCAACGACATGGCCGATGCCGTCAGAGCTTCTCGACCTGCCCGAACTCGAGCTCGACCGGTGTGGCGCGCCCGAAGATCGAGACGGCGACTTTGAGCCGCGAGCGCGCCTCGTCGACCTCTTCCACCGTGCCGTTGAACGACGCGA
>CAYZMR010000646.1:0-1799 GCA_964479515.1 uncultured Hyphomicrobiales bacterium
TCTCCTTCTCGCAGAAGTCGCGGTCGATGTGCAGCGGCTGTGGATTGAGCGTCATGTTGGAGAACAGCATGTTGTCCATCTGCGTCACCGTGCGCCGCAAGGTGTGCTGATAGAGCCGGCCTACCTCGAAGTCCTCGTAATACATGCCCCCGCGGGGCGAACGCGTCGCGACGTGCTGATCCATCTGCCTCTCCTTGCGCCGGAACCCGAGCCCGGCTGCCGGCGTTGTTAACCGCTCATTTACCATAACCACTGATCCTGCAAGGTGGCGGGGAAGCACGGCAACCCCGCTCGTCAAGGCGCGCCCATGGGGACGGATGCAGCAGTCGACTTCGCCGCCCGCGTGAGCGGGACGACGACCGACATCGCGAGCCGTGTCACCGGCGCGATCCGGGATGCCGCGCGCGCAACCGGCGCCGGCTTCGAGTATCTGCTCAACACCGCGGTGCGCGAGTCCAATCTCAATCCGAACGCCAAGTCGCCGAACTCCTCGGCGACCGGGTTGTTTCAATTTCTTGACCAGACCTGGCTCGCGACGCTCAAGCAAGCGGGCCCCGGCCTCGGCTACGGCAAGTACGCCGACGCGATCACGAAGACCACCTCGGGGCGCTACGTCATCTCAGACCCGAGCATGCAGCAGCAGGTCATGGCGTTGCGCAAGGATCCGACCGCGAACGCCGTGATGGCGGGCGCCTTCTCCAACGCCAACGCCAAGGTGCTGAGCGACCGGCTCGGGCGCGCGCCGACCGACGGCGAGCTCTACATCGCGCATTTCCTCGGTGCCGCGGGCGCGGTGCGCCTCATCGCTGGCGCGCAGACGCATCCGAATGTCTCGGCCGCGAGTTTATTTCCTAAGGCCGCGCAGGCGAACGGCCCGATCTTCTACGACAAGAGCGGCGCGGCGCGCAGTCTCTCGCAGGTCTACAATCTGCTGGTCGCAAAGCAGAATACTGGCGCGAGCCAGCTCGCCGCCGCCAATCCCGTGACCCCGCCCGCGAATATTCCCGCGCCGGTCACGGCAGCGGCGCCCGCGGTTGCAACGCCCGCGCCCCTCCCGGCGGCGCCGCCGCTGCTCGCCGCGAACGACACGGCAGCGCCGGCGATCGCGGCCGCCACGACGCAAGCCGCGCCCGTGCAGCCGGAGCCGCAGCCCCTGTTCCTCGGGCTCTACCAGACGGAGGTGCGCGGCGCGGTCGCGCCGGTGGTGCGCGAATTGTGGGGACCGCGCCACGCCGCGCCCCCCGAGACATCGTCGGCTGTCGCGCCCGCGACCGATACCACCGCGCCGGCCACGACCGGGCCCGTCAAGGCGCCGCTCAGCCTGTTCCAGTTCCTGCGGCCCGAGATACGCGGCGCGGCGTAACCTCGCCGTCACCCTGAGGAGCGAGCGGAGCGAGCCTCGAAGGGCGACGGCGCTTGCGCGGAGCGTGCAGCCATCCTTCGAGGCCCGCGCTGCGCGCGGGCACCTCAGGATGACGGAAGTCTACCGTTAAGAATCCAGCAACAATCCCAACCAGTTATGGTGAACGCTTTGTTAAGCGATAGGGTTTAAATTGCGTTATGCCGGCACTGTTGTGCCGGCGCCGCAGTCCGCGGCGGTGTGGTTCTGTAGCGTCGGTTGGGTCATGATTGTCAGGCATTTCCTGCAATGGGTGCGCACCGCGGATGCCGCGGACCGCGCCGAAGCCACGCGCGCGCTCGCCCGCGCATTCCTCTACTCGGACCTCGACGCCGATGATCGCGCCGCCGCCGAAGGCGCGATGATCATGCTGCTCGACGATCCCTCGCCGCTGGTGCGG
>CAYZMR010000647.1:0-1799 GCA_964479515.1 uncultured Hyphomicrobiales bacterium
CTTGACGAGGTTCGTGTTGTAGCCGAGCGAGGACAGCCACACGCGCGTGTAGGCCGAGACGCCCTCCGGATCGCGGTATTGCTCGGGAAAGAAGCGCGCGACGTCCTCGGGCACATAGGGCGCGAGCCAGCCGTCGCGATTCCACACGATGACGTGCGCGGTGTCCGAGGTGTTGACCACATCAACCGCGTTGATGTTGCTCCCCTGCTCCTGCGCGATACGCTGGAACACGCGCTCGGCGCCGGAACGCTCGACCCGCACGGCGATGCCGGGATACTTCGCCTCGAAGGCCTTGGCGAACTTCTCCGCCACCGGGAGATCCATCGCGGTGTAGAAGGCGAGCTTGCCTTCCTTCGTCGCGGCGTCGATCAGCGCCTGCGTCACCGGCTCGGCCGGCGGCGCCGCAGCAACGCGCGTCGCGAAGGCGGCGCTCGCGGCCAGCGCCGTGGAGGAGCGGAGGAAGGTGCGTCGGGTGAGTCTCATATATCTCCCACTTCTCGTTCAACGCGCTCTCTTTCCCCTCTCCCGCTTGCGGGAGAGGGTGCCCGAGCGAAGCGAGGGCGGGAGAGGGTTCTGTATTCTTCAAGGCTGCCCTCTCCCGGCTTCGCGGACTTACGTCCGCTCAGCCACCCTCTCCCGCAAGCGGGAGGGGGGAAGAAGGCGAGTTCGCGTCCCCATCCTCACACTTTGAAAATCTTGCTGTACCTCGCCTTGATCTCGTCGCTCATCTTCTCGACCGCCGCCGGGTCGTCCTTCATCAGCTTGATCTCGGACAGCGGCTTGCGGCCCGGCTTCTCCTTCGCCTGCGGATGCACCGAGCGCATGCCGCCGACATCGATGATGAGCTGCTGCGCTTCGGGCGAGAATGAATAGCTCTGGAACAGGCGCGCCGCGTTCGGATTGGGCGCCGCCTTGAAGATGCCGTTCGGCCCGTTGATCAGGGGCGAGCCCTCCGTCGCATAGACCGGCTCGACCGGCTTTCCATCTTCCTTGAGCAGCGCGAGAACGTATTCGGCGCCATCCGACATCACCGCGCGCTCGCCGAGCGCGAGCTTCTTCGGCGGGTCGGTCATCGACTGCACCTGCATGATGTTCTGCCGCGCGAGCTTCTCGAAGAACTCCCAACCGAGATCGCGCGAGGTCTGATAGGTCGCGGTCATCGCGCCGCCGCTGTAGCCGGGATGCGACTTGACGATCTTGCCCTTCCATTTCGGATCGAGCAGGTCGGCGAAGCTCTTCGGCGCGTCCTCGACCTTAACCAGCGTCGTGTTGTAGCCGATCACGCTGAGCGTCACGCGGCAGGTCGCGAACAGGCCGTCCGCGTCGCGGTGCTCGGCCGGATAGAATTTCGCGACGTCCTCCGGCACATAGGGCGCGAGCCAGCCGTCGCGCTTCCAAGCGACGAAATGCGACGCGTCGGAGGAGTTCACCACGTCGACCGCATGGATGTTGCTACTGTATTCCTGCCCGATGCGCTGGAAGACGCGCTCGGCGCCGGAGCGCTCGACGCGCACCGCGACGCCTGGATATTTCGTCTCGAACGATTTCGCGATCCGCTCCGCGACCGCAAGGTCGATCGAAGTGTACCAGACGACCTTGCCTTCCTTTTTCGCCGCATCGATCAGCGCCGACGCCACCGGCTCGGCCGGCGGCGCGGCCGCAACGCGCGTCGCGAAGGCGGCGGTGGCGGTGGCGGCGAGCGCCGTAGAGGAGCGGAGGAAGGTGCGGCGGGTGAGTTTCATCGTGATTACTTCCGGTTCAGCGCGCTCGCTTTCCCCTCTCCCGCTTGCGGGAGAGGG
>CAYZMR010000648.1:0-1798 GCA_964479515.1 uncultured Hyphomicrobiales bacterium
CCCTTCAGCAGGTTCTCCGCGCCGGAGATGTCGGCCTTGCCGGGCGTGTCCTCGATGTTGAGGGTCTTCACCACGCCGTCCTCGACGATCATGGCGTAGCGCTGCGAGCGTGTGCCGAGCCCGCGAGCCCCGAGATCGACGCTCAAGCCGAGAGCCTTGGCGAAATCCGCGCTGCCGTCGGCCAGGAACTCGACCTTGCCCTCGCCGCCGGACGCCTTCTTCCAGGCATCCATCACGAACACGTCGTTGACGCCGGTGACCGCGATGGTGTCGATGCCCTTGCCTTTGATCTTGTCGGCGTTCTGCAGGAAGCCCGGCAGATGGTTCTTGTGGCAGGTCGGCGTGAAGGCTCCCGGCACCGCGAACAGCACGACCTTCTTGCCTTTGAAAATATCGTCCGTGGTCTGCGGCTTGGGGCCGTCCGCCGTCATCACGGTGAATGTCGCGCTGGGCAAATGATCGCCGACCTTGATGGCCATGACACGTCCTCTCTTGGGCTGGTTACTTGTCGATGAAATCCGGGCGGTAACTTAGCGACTTAATTCGGCGAGTCGAGACGGAATGGGACCTCGATGGCATGCTCGCCGGCGACGGCCGTAAGCAGCAGCATCGCGCCGTCTATCGCGCCGTCTGGCTTGGTATTGGGCGGCAGCCCGCCGAGCTCGAAGGTAAAGCGCTGCAGTCCTGGCGCCGGGTCGGCGACGCGTGCCGGAACTGGAAGTGCCCAATCCGGCGTCGGACCCTCGGCGAACAGTTCGGCCGCCGTCGGCGCCGCGACGTCGACGATGACCTTGGCGCCTTCACGGCGCACGGCGCGGATGCTGAGCGGTCCGTTGTCGCCGATCGCCGCGGGCTTCGGTACCTTCGCGTCGCTCGCGCTCACGCGCTCCGCGAGCGCGCCCGGCGCGCCATCGAGCGTCAGCTCCGCCTTGCCGTCCGCCGGCACGCAGATCCTCTCGCACACGGCGTAGTCGATCTTGAGCCGCAGTGTGACCGGTTTGTTCGCATTCCGCGGCACGACGTCGAGCAGCAGCACGACGTCATGCTTGTAGCCGATCGAGATGCCGGTCTCGTCCTTGAGGCCTTGCGGCGCTGGCCAGCGCACGATCACGCTCTTGGCGTTGAGCGAGCCGGAAAAATCAAACCGCGGCGGAACGCCCGAATCGCCCGGATAACGCCAATAGGTCTTCCAACCCGGCGCTAGCCTGATCTCGACGCCCGCGCGTTGCGGCGTCGCGCCCGCGATCAGCCGCACCGCCGCGTTCGTCCCGCCGTCCCATGGCGAAGCGTCGGCGGCGAGCCCCGGCCGCACCATCGCCAACAAGAAAACAAGATTCGTGCCGAGTATGCGTGCGCGGCGCGATCGATGGAGCATGGCCGTCATGTGACCGATGTAGAGAGAGGGCCGTTGCCGCGCCACTGAAATCGTCGTGATGACGGCTTGAGAAGTTTCGTTTCACATGAATCCGCGAACAGGATAATCTTTGCGCATGAAACTCGCGTTGAAGCGCGACAAGAGCCCCAAGCGGGGCTACCTCGACGGGCAGATGCTCATCGCCATGCCGGCGATGCGCGACGAGCGTTTCGCACGCAGCCTGATCTACATGTGCGCGCATTCCGCCGACGGCGCGATGGGCATCGTGGTCAATCAGCCGGCGAAGAACGTGACCTTCCCCGAGCTCCTGATTCAGCTCGACGTGATCCCGGCGGCCGACCGCATCCAATTGCCGCCGCGCGCCGAGGCCTTGAAAGTGCTGAAGGGCGGGCCGGTCGAAACCGGACGCGGCTTCGTGCTGCA
>CAYZMR010000649.1:0-1794 GCA_964479515.1 uncultured Hyphomicrobiales bacterium
ATCGACGAATCGCCGGTCGAGACGCGGGTGCATATCGTGGAGAACGGCATCGACGTGCATCCGAGCGGGGTCGGCGAGCCGGGCGTGCCGCCCTTCGCGCCGGCGCTGTGCAATGCGATCTTCGCGGCGACCGGAAAACGCATCCGGACGCTGCCGATCGGGGAGAAGATCGCGTAGCGGGCGGTGCCCGAGCGAAAATGCGGAAGGCGGGAGCGATCCCGCCTTCCTTTTTGTTGCGGCTATCGCAGGATCTCGAAGGCGCGGTCGCGCTGCCGGCCGTAGCGATAGATCGCGAAGTGAGTATCGAAGCTCGCGGCGCGCGTGATTCCCAGGCGCTCCATGACAGCGAAGCTGGTGCGGTCGACGATGGAAAAATCCTGGTCCGGAAATGCTTCTCCGATCGACCAGGCAGCCTCCATATCGGCGGCCGTCACGTTCTCGATCGCCACCGCGCCAGCTCGTGCTCCGTTCCAGAATCGCTCTGCGGCGTGACGATGAACTCTGTTGCGTATCAAACGCCACGTTTCGACCAATACATGATCGGTCATGACCGGCGCATCGAGCTTGGCCAGGATGAGCTTCGCGCGATCATTGCCGTGATCGCGGATGTTGACGCCTGCAAACCAGACGGAGGTGTCGACGAACGTGCTCAACGGGCGCCCGACTTGCGCCGACTGTGGGCTCGGGGCGCGCGCTCGGTCTCGCGGGTGTATTCTTCCCACAAAGCCTCGCCAATCATTTTGTCTTTGTCCCGTGCGATATTCGTGGGCTCGCGCGAGGCGCCGAGGTCGAACAGAACCGAGATATCGGCTCTCGGCTTCTGTTCGCCCAGGTCGCTCGCGACCAGCCGCCGGATATACTCGGCAAACGAAATGCCGAGCTCGGCCGCCTTGGCGTGGGCGCGCCGCCGCAAGTCCGGGTCCATGCTGATCTGAGTGCGTGCATTCATGATGGCGCCATCATGCCATCACCACGGCTCGCGCGCAAGTTGCCGAGCGGCGTCAAATCGTGGCTCATGCGGGTCGCGCCCGCCGCGTCGATATGAGTTTTGGTCTTCTCCGCATGGAGAAATCCGACGGTTGCCGCGCCGCACCCGCCGCGCTAGGAACAGGGTCGCCGGCCGGCCCCCCTAGAGACCCGGAATGATTCTCGCCGCCCTGTTTTTCTACCTATTCGCAGGCGTTTGCGTGGCGTCGGCCTTCATGGTCATCGCCGCGAAGAACCCTGTGCATTCCGTGCTGTTCCTGATCCTCGCCTTCGTCAACGCGGCCGGCCTGTTCGTCATGATGGGGGCCGAGTTCCTGGCGATGATCCTGATTGTCGTCTATGTCGGCGCGGTCGCGGTTCTGTTTCTGTTCGTCGTGATGATGCTTGACGTCGACTTCGCCGAGCTGCGCCAGGGGTTCCTCAGTTATCTGCCGGTCGGCGCGCTGGTCGGCGTCGTGGTGCTGATCGAGCTCTTGCTGGTCGTCGGCACCTGGGTGATCGGACCCGGCATCCCGAAGGCGATCACGTCGCCGATCCCGCCCATCGAAACGGTGACCAACACCGAGGCGCTCGGCCGCGTGCTCTACACGACCTACGTCTATTACTTCCAGGCCGCCGGTCTGGTGCTCCTCGTCGCCATGGTCGGCGCGATCGTGCTGACCTTGCGCCACCGCGTGCCGGTGAAGCGGCAGAACCCGTCCGTCCAGGTCGCCCGCACCCGTGCGACCGCGATCGACATCGTGAAGGTCACGCCGGGGCAGGGGCTGACATGACGGTTGGGCTTGGCCACTACCTCGCGGTCGCCGC
>CAYZMR010000650.1:0-1785 GCA_964479515.1 uncultured Hyphomicrobiales bacterium
TCGCTCTGTCCTTGCCCTTGCGCGCCTCGAGCGCCGCGATGTAGTCGCGGAACACGGGATCGTTCATCGCGGCGACCAGCTTGGAGTCGTCGTGATAGTCGCCGAGATAACTGTGGCCGTTCGGATAGGTCCAGATACCGACCTGCGATTCCCAGAAGCTGTAGGGCGCGCCGTTCTGCCGCATCTGGCGGATCGCGATCTCGCCCGAGCCATCCGAGACGACATCGTCCTTCTGCTGCTGCGCGGCGTCGATCGAGGAACGATGCGTGAACCAGGGATGCGCGGCGTCGCACAGGTTCTCCAGATAGAGCTTCCAATTGCCGTTGTAGACGTGCCGGAACGTCCCGCCCGCCACCTCGATCTCGCCATCCGGCGCGCGGTCGACCATGTCGTCGATCGACGTCGTCATGTGATTGAGCGACTCTTGGAGGCTCGGTCCGTCGGCCGCCTCGCTGACGAAGATGAAGCCGCGATAGCTGGTCACGCGCGCGACCTGCGTCATCGCGGTCTTGCCGCTCTTCGGGTTGAAATCCGCCGGATAGCCGTGCTGCAGCGGGATGGCCTTGAGCCGCCCGTCGAGATGATAGGTCCAGCCGTGATAGCAGCACTGGAATTCGTCGGTGTGGCCCTTGTCGGAGGCCACCACCATCGCGCCGCGATGCGCACATTGATTGTGGATGACCTGGAGCCGTCCCTCGGCATCGCGCACGACGATGATCGGCTTGCGGCCGATCGCCGTGCAGAAATAGTCGCCGATGTTCTTCACTTGGCTCTCGTGGCCGACATAGATCCAGGCCGCGCCGAAGATGCGCTTGAGCTCGAGCTCGAAAATCTCCGGATCGGTGTAAAGGCTGCGATGAACGCGCGCGGGCTGCACCAGCCGCGCGATCGAATGAGCCGAATGCCGCTCCATGATAGTCGTCCCAAAATGAGCGGGGAGACCTTAGGCGCGCCGCCCGCGTGTTGAAAGCCCCATCTGGGCGAGCGCGGCACGCCCGAGCACGCCGTCGGGATCGGCCAGCGTCTCGGCGATCTCGAAGTGGTTCATTCCCTTGCCTTCGATGAGGCCGACGCCGACCGCATCCGCGAAGCTGCGCGCTTGCCGCCTGAACTCGGCGCTGTCGAAGTCCGCGACGGCGACCACGAGATCGCAGCCGAGGCGTTCTAAATGTCGCTGCGGGCTCAGTGCCTGTTCGGTCTCGTCGGTCAGGCGGACGTAGTTACTGCGCGCGCTCAGCCGCACGGGCCGCAGGTCGTAGATACCGCTGGCGCAGAGAGCGCCTTTCACGATGGCCGCGGGGAGACCGTATTGCGCGGGCCAGTCGGTCACCGCCGCAAGCGCCGCGAGATGCCCGCCCGACGAATGGCCCGAGATGAAGATACGCGCGCGATCGGCGCCGATCGTGTCGGCGTTGCGATAGAGCCAGGCGATCGCGCCGCGCACCTGTGACGCCATGTCGGCGAGCGCGACGCTGGGCAGCAGCGCGAAGTCGAGCGCCACGAAATGCGCGCCGGCGCGCACGAACGCCTCGGCGGCGAATGCGCTGTCGCGCTTACCGAGGCGGCGCCACGCACCGCCGTGAATGAACACCTGCAGCGCGGCCTGGTCCGAAGCGCATGGGTAGAGATCGAGCGTCTCGGCAGCACTGTCGCCATAGGCATAGGTGCGCGGCTCGCCGAGACGCGCACGCACGCGGTCGCTGTCGTCGGCGTAACGCTGGATCACCGCTGCGGCGTTCGCCGCCCAGACGCGCTGATCGTATTGGCGATCGAGCTCGGCCTGAT
>CAYZMR010000651.1:0-1785 GCA_964479515.1 uncultured Hyphomicrobiales bacterium
GCGCTCCTGCAACAGCGCGCCAAGCTGAAAGTCGCGCAGGCGCGCAAGGCCCACATCGCGCGCGAACGCGCCCAGCGCATCGCGCGGGCGCAGGAGATGACGCGCCACCAACAGGACGATCTGACTGCCTACGCGCCGCGGCCGGCCTTCGGGCCGTTCGCATGGGGCAGGGAGCAGTAGCGCCCGGAACGATCATGCGCACGCCGCGTTGATGCGGCGGGCGGAGGGCGCGGCACCTTTTGAGGCCAGCGATGAGACCGTCTCGCGTTTCCAGTTATATCGTCGGTGGAGTGCTGGGCGCCTTGATCGCGACCGGCCTGTTCGACGGTCCGCTCAGCCTCGCATCCGCGGCGCAGTTCTTCCGGCCCGCGCCGATCGCCGACGCACCCGTCACGATCGTCGACCGCTCGCACAAGGGCGACCGCCTGACCGTGTCGCACCCCGACACGTCCTGGACCACGACGATCGCGCTCAAGCGCAAGGGCGCGCCGGGGCTCGGTGGCCCGCAGGAGCAGCCGAGCGATCCTCGCCTCGTTCCCGCTTCGCTGAAGGAATGCGAGCCGCTGGCGAGTCCTTACGCCGATCCGACGCTTGGCCGCTTCGCGGCGCGCTGCTTCGTCTAGCCGCAAGCGCGCGCACGCGCGCCGGAACCTCAACGGCGGCAGTGCGTTAAGCCAGCACACACGGTCTGAGGAGAAGCATCATGGGATTCGGTCGAGGTGCACTGCTTTGGCTCTTGGGCGTTCCGCTGCCCATCGTCCTGCTGCTGGCGCTGTTCTGGCATCATTGAGTGACGCCGGTCCCTTAGACCGGATGCCCCAAAACGAAAACCCCGGCCGAGAGGCCGGGGTTTTTGCTTGCGCCGCCTACGACGCCATTTGCCTCACGGCGTAATCCTTCGTGGTGACGCGGCGGAGATCGCGCGGGTGGCGCGCATCGTCATAGGCGCGCCCGCGATGCAGCGTGCAGCGGTTATCCCAGATCACCAGGTCGCCGACGCGCCATTCGTGCCGGTAGACGAATTCGCGCTGCGTCGCGTGCTCCATCAGGTCGCGCAGCAACAGCCGCCCGTCCGGCATTGGCCAGCCGACGATGTGCGAGGCGTGCGCACCCATGTAGAGCGTCTTGCGCTTCGAGCCCGGATGAACGCGCACCAGCGGATGAATGGCCGGCGGCAGGGCGGCGCGCTCGACGTCGGTGTAGTCGACATGGCCGAGCTGGCCACGCGAATGGAAGATCGAGTGCTCGACGTCGAGGCCCTCGATCCGCGCTTTTGTTTCGGGGTCGAGCGCATCGTAGGCGGCACGCAGATCGGCAAACTCGGTTTCGCCGCCGGTCGGCGGAACGACATGCGCGAACAACATCGACAGCGCGCCCGGCACCTCGCGGAACGAGGCATCCGAATGCCACAGCCGGTTCCCGAGCGAGTCGAGCCGGCGGTGGTCGTCGCGCGCGCGCAGCCTATTGTCGGCATCGAGGTTCGAAATGTCGGCCAACTCGCCATGCTTGAGCCGCTGTACGACGCGATGATTGCGCGGCGGCTCGACGTCTCCGAACGTCTTGCCGAGGGCGAGAAGGTGGTCGTCGTCGAGATGCTGGTCGGGAAGGATGAGAACCGAGTAGGTGTCGATCGCGTCGCGCAGCGCGGCGGTCGCGTCAGGGGTGAGGGAGGCGAGATCGACGCCGGTGATGCGCGCGGCGAACGATGGGCGAACGGGGTGGACCTCGAGGTCCATGGCTTCCTCCGCATTTTATGCCCGAAGCGTACGTCTTCGGTTTGAACGT
>CAYZMR010000652.1:0-1784 GCA_964479515.1 uncultured Hyphomicrobiales bacterium
GGCGCCGACCAGCGAATAGAACTGGCGCGTGAGATAAGGCCGGCCCCATTTGCGCGAGCCGGTCTCCATGTAGAAGACGAAGAAGGAATCCCACACGCTTTCCGTGAGATCGGAGCCGGTCAGCCACTGTATCTCGATGCCGTGCTCGGTCGCGTCGCGCCGCTCGCGCTTGATCGCCTTGCGCTTGCGCGCCGCGAGCGCGCCCAGAAAATCATCGAACGTCGCGTAGCCATTGTTCTCCCAATGGAATTGCTGGTCGGTGCGTTGCAGGAAGCCGCGCTCGCCGAGGAGACGCCACTCGCTCTCCGGCGCGAACGTGACATGCACCGAGGAGGCATCGCGCAGCCGCGCGAGCTCGACCAGGCCCGAGGCGAGCGCGCCGCGGACCGCCTCCGCGGCGGGCCCGGGCGCCGCGAGCAGCCGCCGCCCGGTCGCCGGCGTGAACGGCACCGACACCTGCAGCTTGGGGTAATAGCTGCCGCCCGCGCGCTCATAGGCTTCCGCCCAGCCGGCATCGAACACGTATTCGCCGCGCGAGTGTGATTTGAGATAGCACGGCACCACGCCGACGATGCCGTCGGGCCCTTCCGCCACGAGATGCTGCGGCTGCCAGCCGGTGCGCGCCACGGCCGAGCCCGAGGCCTCGAGCGCGCTGAGAAATTCGTGCGCGATGAATGGGTTATAGAGCTGCGTCTCAGGTTTTGGTCGCGCTCCCGGACACGCCGGTTCGACCGCCGTGGCGCAGGCATTCCAGGCGCTGGCTGGAACCTCGGCGATCGCCTTGACGATGCGGATCTGCAGATCGGTGCTCATGCGGCTTTTGAGTTTACGGCCGAAACCCCTCGAAAATCATCTGGTCGGCGTAGCGTTCGGCGCGTTGTCGGGTCTCCGGCGTGCGCACCGTCCAGGTGAGCAGCGGCAGGCCCAAGACATTCCTTGCAACCCACGGGCCAGGGGAGGGCAGATCCATCACGTGATAGGCGACGAAATGTGGCCGCGTGCTCGGCGCATGCAGCAGGAAGGCGAGCGAGCGCTTCTGACCGTCGGTCAGCTCGCGCGCATCGGTATCGACGAAATGGCGCTCGGCCACGATGCCGCGCGGCAGCTTGGGCGCGAGCGCGCGCAGCGCCGCGATCGGCGCCGGGTCGAACGACATCAGCGCGGCCGGTCCCGGATAGGCCGTAAGCACCTGCGCGGCGCGCCGCGCGAGCCGCAGGTCGCCGTCGAAGCGGCTTTTCAGCTCGACCACCAGCGGTGTCCGGCCCGCCACGAAGTCGCACAATTCACCAAGCGTCATCATGCGGTCCGCGGTGTCGCGGAACGGCACCGCCTTGAGGCCGGCGGCCGTCATCGCGGCGAGCTGGCGCGTTCCGAGCGTGAGACGGCCGAGCGCGAAGTCGTGATGCACCATCGCCTCGTCGTCGGCGGTGATCTGCACGTCGGTCTCGATCGCGTAGCCGCCTTCGATCGCGGCGCGGAATGCCGAGGTCGTGTTCTCGATCACGCCGCTGGCTGCGTCATGCAGGCCGCGATGCGCGACCGGGCGCGCGATCAGCCAGGGAAGGCGCGGCATGAGATCGCCGGCACGTCACGACACCTCGAACATGCCCTCGACCTCGACCGCCGCGTCGAGCGGGAGCACCGCCACGCCGATCGTGGTGCGGGCATGGCGGCCGCGGTCGCCGAACGCCGTCACCATCAGGTCGGAGGCGCCGTTCATGACCTTGGGCGTTTCGAGGAAGTCGGGCGTTGCGTTGATGAAGCCGCCGAGCCGCACGACGCGC
>CAYZMR010000653.1:0-1775 GCA_964479515.1 uncultured Hyphomicrobiales bacterium
AAATCGCTCGGCAAGGAGCTCGCGGGCTACGACATCGCGGTGAATGCCATCACGCCGGCCGCCGCCAGGACCGCGATCTTCGATCAGATGAAGCAGGAGCATATCGACTACATGCTCTCGAAGATCCCGCGCGCGCGCTTCGTCAAGGTCGAGGAGATCGCGGCGCTCGCGGCTTATTGCGCGTCGGCCGACAACTCCTTCACCACCGGCGCGGTGTTCGACATTTCCGGCGGCCGAGCGACCTATTGATGGTGCTGCCGCCGGAAGAATTCATCGAGCGCCATCGGCTTAAGCCGCCCGCACCGTCACCGACCACAAGCGGAGCGGCAGTGGTGGAGAAAATCTACCGCGACCGCCTGACAGGCATCGCGCTGATGTGCGGGGCGCTCTTTCTGTTTGCCGGCAACGACGCGAGCGCGAAATACCTCGTCGCCTTCATGCCGACGGTGCAGGTCGTATGGGCGCGATACATGTCGGCCTTCGTGCTTGCCCTCGTCATGTCGAAGCCGCATCTGCGCCCGCACATCATGCGCACCTCGCGGCCGTGGCTCCAGCTGGTGCGCTCGACGCTGCTGTTCACCTCGACCACGTTGAACTTTATCGCGCTGCGTTACCTGCAGCTCGACCAGACCATGACGATCGCGTTCTGCACGCCGTTCCTGGTCGCGCTGCTCGGCGGTCCGATCCTCGGCGAGTGGGTGCGGTGGCGACGCTGGACCGCGATCATCGTCGGTTTCTGCGGCGTGCTGCTGGTCGCGCGCCCCGGCGCCGGCGGCATCCATCCGGCAGCGGCCCTGAGCTTTATCTCCGCGCTCTGCTACGCGCTCTACAATCTCACGACCCGCATCCTCGCGCGCAGCGACTCCAGCGAGACCACGAACTTCTACTCCAACCTCGTCGGCGCGGTGCTGATCAGCCTCGTCGTCCCGTTCGTGTGGGTGGACCCGCCCGACCTGAAGGCCATCCTGCTGATGTGCGCTATGGGGCTGTTCAGCGGCTTTGGGCATTACCTGCTGATCATGGCACACCGCCTCGCGCCGGCCGCCGTGCTCGCGCCCTACATCTACAGCGAGATCGTGTGGATGATCGCGCTCGGCTACGTGGTGTTCGGCGACGTGCCGAACCGCTGGACCCTTGCCGGCGTCGCGGTCGTCATCTGCTCGGGGCTCTATCTCCTCTACCGCGAGCGCGTCGTGAAGGGGGAGCTGTGAGCTCGGCTGTTTCCTTCGTCATGGCCGGGCTTGTCCCGGCCATCCCGCTTAGGAGGGCAAGATCTTGCCCGCTCTATCGGGATCACCGGGACTCGACGCTACGCGTCGGCCCGGTGATGACGGAGAGAGGTCTTGCACGCCCTCCCCGATCCCAATAGCAATATCAGCCGAGCCCGCTCCCTTTTGAGGTCACATAAATGGCGAGGAAACCAGCCCGCGCGCCGGCAACGAACGGCCGCCGCCCGAACGACGACATCGGCGAGGAGACGCGGCTCAAGCTCTATCACTCGCAGTTCCGGCTGCGGCAGGCTGAGCAGCGCGCCTACGACCTGTTCCTGCAGAACCTCGTCAAGGGCACGAGCCATCTCTCGCTCGGTCAAGAGGCGATCGCGGCCGGCTTCGGCACCGCGATGCAGAAGGGCGACCACACGTTCTGCACCTATCGCGGCCACGCGCACACGCTCGCGCGCGGCGTGCCGGTCGAAAAAGTCCTCGGCGAGCTGATGCAACGCGACAACGGGCTGATGCGCGGCAAGGGCGGCTCGATGCACTTGACCTCCGCCG
>CAYZMR010000654.1:0-1769 GCA_964479515.1 uncultured Hyphomicrobiales bacterium
GGCGCGCAATACCAGGACGGCACGACCGACATCACCCGCACGATCGCGGTCGGCGCGCCGACGCGCGAGATGCGCGCGCGCTTCACCCGCGTGCTCAAAGGCCACATAGCGATCGCGCGCGCGGTATTCCCGGACGGAACCAATGGCGCGCAGCTCGATCCGTTCGCGCGCCAGCATCTATGGGAAGCCGGGATCGACTTCGACCACGGTACCGGCCACGGCGTCGGCAGCTATCTCTCGGTGCATGAGGGGCCGGCGCGCATCTCCAAATTAGGCGCCGCGCCGCTCAGGCGTGGCATGATCCTGTCGAACGAACCCGGCTATTACAAAGCCGGCAGCTACGGCATCCGCATCGAGAACCTCGTGCTGGTGACGGAGGCTGCGCCCGTCGCGGGTGCCGAGAAGCCGATCAACGCGTTCGAGACGCTGACGCTTGCTCCGATCGACCGCCGCCTGATCGATCCCGCTCTCCTGAGTGCCGATGAACGCGCCTGGCTCGACGCCTATCACGCCCGCGTCGCCGCGACCTTGACGCCGCTGGTCGAAGCCGCGACGCGGCCCTGGCTCGAAGCCGCGACGCAGGCGCTGCCCGGTGCTTGATCCCACTTCTTTCTATTCCCCTCCCCCACCGGGTCGCGCCGCTGGCGCGGCCCGCCCGGTGGCAGGCTCTTGCGGGGAGTGGTTAGGGGTGGGGGTGCCTTGATGGAATCGGCTGACCTCAAATACCCACCTCCCCGACCCTCCCCCTCAAGGGGGGAGGGAGAAGAAAAACATCAGTGGCCGTTGCTCACCTTGCTGATTGCCACGACCGCGATCGGGCCGCTCTCGCTCAATATTCTGACCCCCGCGTTGCCCGGGCTGATCGTCACCTTCGGGGCTGCGGCCGGCACGGTGCAGCTCACGCTCTCGCTCTATCTGCTCGGCATGGCGATCTCACAGCTCGTGCTCGGACCGCTGTCCGACCGTTTCGGGCGGCGGCCCGTGATGCTCGCTGGCCTCGCGCTGACGGTCGCGGCGAGCATCGCGGCACTGACCGTTACCTCGATCACTGGGCTGATCGTCGCGCGCACGGTCCAGGCCTTCGGCGCGACCACCGGCATCGTGATCGGCCGCGCCATCATCCGCGACCTCTACGACCGCGAGCGCGCGGCCTCGATGATCGGCTGGGTCACGATGGCGATGGTGATCGCGCCGATGATCGCCCCGATGATCGGTGGCGCGCTCGATACCGCGCTCGGCTGGCACGCGATCTTCGCCTTCATCGGGCTCGCCGCCGCCGCCGTGCTCGCCTGGGCGGCGCTGCGTCTGCCGGAGACGCGCGAGATCGCGAGCGGCGGAGGCCTCGCGCAATTCTTCGCGGCCGCACGCGACCTCGTCACAAACCGAGCCTTCCTCGGCTATGCACTGACCGCGGCGCTAAACGCCGCGATGTTCTACACCTTCATCGGCGGCGCGCCGCATGTGGTCGTGACCATCATGCACCGCTCGTCGGCCCAATACGGCGTGTGGTTCGTGGTCATCTCGCTTGCCTACATGGCCGGCAACTTCACGGCCGGCCGCTGGTCGGCGCGCTACGGCGTCGACTTCATGATCCGCTGCGGCGTCGCCGTGACGGTGCTCGGCGCGGCGGTCGGCATGGTGTGGATCCTGCTCGATCCTCACGGCGGCCCGCAGGTGATCTTCGCGCCGCAGATGATCATCGGCTTCGCCTCCGGCTTCATGCTGCCGAACGCGATCGCGGGCGCGGTCAGCGTGCGCCCGCGGGCGGC
>CAYZMR010000655.1:0-1754 GCA_964479515.1 uncultured Hyphomicrobiales bacterium
TGCCGAGCGAGCCGGTCAGCATCGCGGCGATGTCGGAGAGCATGTCGCCGAACAGATTGTCGGTGACGATCACGTCGAACTGCTTCGGGTTGCGCACGAGCTGCATGCCGCCGGAGTCCGCCAGCATGTGCTCGAGCTGCACGTCCTTGAACTCGCGGGCGTGCACCTGGCCGACCACCTCGTTCCATAAGACGCCCGTCTTCATGACGTTGCGCTTCTCCATCGAGGTGACCTTGTTGCGTCGCTTGCGCGCCAACTCAAACGCGACCCGCGCGATGCGCTCGATCTCGTAGGTGTCGTAGATCTGCGTGTCGATCGCGCGCTTCTGCCCATTGCCGAGATCCGTGATGGTCTTCGGCTCGCCGAAGTAAACACCGCCGGTGAGCTCGCGCAGGATCATGATGTCGAGCCCCTCGACCAATTCGCGCTTGAGCGAGGAGGCGTCCGCCAGCGCCGGATAGGTCACGGCGGGCCGCAGATTGGCGTAGAGGTCGAGGTCCTTGCGCAGCCGCAGCAGGCCGGCTTCGGGGCGATGCTCATAGGGCACCTTGTCCCACTTCGGCCCGCCGACCGAGCCGAAGATCACCGCGTCCGCGGCCTTGGCTTTCGCGACGGTTTCATCGGTCACCGCCACGCCGTGCGCGTCATACGCGCAGCCGCCGCACAGCCCCTCCTCGATTTCGAAGGTCCCCATCCCATGGCTGTTCATCCAACCGATGAGCTTCTTCACTTCGGCCATCACTTCCGGCCCGATGCCGTCGCCGGGAAGAAGAAGGAGCTTCATGGTCGCCATAGGTTGTGCCCTCGAGACTGTCGTCGTTCGCGACAAATCGCTTACGGGCTCGCCCCGCGCGGCGCAAGGCCGCGCGCGACTTGCGCCACAAGCGCCAGGACGCCAAGTTTGCGCGACCGGCGTTGAGGCAGGCGGGGAACGGAATGGTGAAGCTCGGATTGGTCGACGGCCTGCGCACGCTCACGCGGCGCGACTTCTGGACATTTCGGGTCGTGCATACGCTGATCGGCGGCTTGCTGACCATCGTCGGCGCCAGCAGCGGCATCTTCATCACCGACCAGATCAGGAAGGACATCCTGGTGGTCGACGGGCAGATCGCGGAGAATTCCCGCCGGATGGAGTCGATCGAGCGCGCGCTGGCGCAGTTTCAAATGCTGCAGACGGAAGGCGTGCTGATGGGGGCGCTCGCGAGCGGCGAGGCGCTGCGCCCCGAGCTGCGCAAATCATTTCAGGATCTCGGCTTCCTGATCCGCAAAGGGTCGACCAGCCGCTTGATCGAAGAGCTCTATCCGGCCGATCTCAAGGGGCTGCTCGCCGAGCGCGCCGAGCAGGACCGCCTCGTCGAAGCGGCGATCGCCGCGAAGGATCTCAGCGCCTGGGACAATCTGCTCAAATTCGAGATGGAGCACCAAAGCAAGCTGCGCGCGCTGCAAGACCAGGTGCAGACAGCGCGCTTCGCGCTGGTGGACAACCGGCGCGCGCTCGAAAGCCAGCTCCACATCGCCACCAATTGGGGCTTCATCCTGCAGCAGCTCGGCTTCGTCGTGATCCTGATGGCGGGCCTCGTGCATCAGCACAATCACCCGGCCCAATCCGCTGCCGCGCCGCTGGATTGATGGCCGCGCTCACGCCCGCGGATGCGCGTTCCGATAAACGTTGAGCAACTGCTCGGTGTCGATCGCCGTGTAGATCTGCGTGGTCGAGAGCGAGGCGTGGCCGAGCAGTTCCTGGATCGCGCGCA
>CAYZMR010000656.1:0-1751 GCA_964479515.1 uncultured Hyphomicrobiales bacterium
GCGACCCGGCGGTCGTCGTCGGCCGCGAGATAGTTCGGCTGGATCGCCGGCTTGTCGGTGGGGTCGGCCGAGCGCAGCGTGATGCTGCCGCGGCTCTGAGGCTGGAGATTGCACACGCTCGCGGTGAAGGCGGGATACGCGTGCAGCGGGTCGCCGAACTTGTCGAGCGAAAGCGGCTGGACGTGGAACTGGATGTTGGCGCGCTCGCGCGAAGGATCGGAACGCGTGAACGCGCCGAGCTGCGAGGGCGCCATGGTGAGCGGGCCGCGCCGGCGCAGCGCGTAGTCGAGCCCCATCAGGGCGCGGCCGGTGAGCGAGTGATAGGTCTCGTTCAAGGTCTTCACGCCCGAGACCCTGTAGATGAGCCGAAGCTGCAGGTGGTCCTGCAGGTTCTGACCGACGCCCGGCCGGTCGAGGACGACCGGAATGCCCAAATCCTGAAGCCCGCCCGCGGGACCGACGCCCGAGAGAAGCAGAAGCTGCACCGAGCCGATCGAGCCCGCTGACAGGATCACCTCGCCTTTCGCGCGCGCCGACCTCACCACGCCGCCCTGGCGCCAGCGCACGCCGGTGACGCGCTTCCCCTCGAACTCCAGTTTCTCGACCAGACACCCAGTCTCGAGCCGCAGATTCTGGCGGCCGAGCACGGGTTTCAGGAAGCCGCGCGCCGCGGACCAGCGCCGGCCGCGCTGCTGGTTGACGTGGAAATAGGCCGAGCCCTCGTTGTCGCCGCGATTGAAGTCGTCGATCGGCTTGATGCCGTATTGCGCCGCCGCCTCGCGGAACGCATCGAGCAAGTCCCATTGCACGCGCGGCGCCTCGATCCGCCATTCGCCGCCGACACCGTGGTGCTCGCTCTCGCCGAGGAAGTGGTCGGTCTGCTTCTTGAAAAAGGGCAGCACGTCGTCCCAGCCCCAGCCGGTGAGGCCGAGCTGGCGCCAGTGGTCGTAGTCGGCGGCCTGCCCGCGCATGTAGATCATGGCGTTGATGGCGGAGGAGCCGCCGATCACCTTGCCGCGCGGATAGTTCAGCGCGCGGCCGTTAAGCCCCGGCACGGGCTCGGTCTTGAACATCCAGTCGGAGCGCGGATTGCCGATCGCGAACAGGTAGCCGACCGGGATATGGAACCAGATCCAGTTGTCCTTGCCGCCGGCTTCGAGGAGAAGCACGCGCGTCGCCGGATTCGCCGAGAGCCGGTTGGCGAGCACGCAGCCGGCCGAGCCCGCGCCGACGATGATGTAATCGTATTCGCCTTCGCTTCGCGCAGCCTCGGGCATTGTCCCGCTCCGGTCTTTCGCCGCAGTGTGCGGTTCGGGCGGGCGGCTGACAACCGCCAGCTTCCCCCAAGGACCTTTCCGCCTGGACGGCATGGCATCGGCGCTCTAGCATCGCGGTCGCGACACGCGGCGCGCCGTAAGCCCGCCGCGCCGAGCCGGAATGCGCTTCCTGGCGGTCGTTTTCAAAATCCCACCTGCTCCGCGGGCGCGGCTTCTCCGCGCACGCGGCACGCCATGGAGGCTCAGCATGAGGATCAGCGCGCGCAACCAGATCAAGGGCAAGGTCGTCGAGGTCAAGAAGGGCGCGACCACGTCGCATGTCAGGGTCGAGATAGCCGGCGGACAGATCGTCACCGCGTCGATCACCAACGAGGCGGTGGACGATCTCGGCCTCAAGGCCGGCGCGGCAGTGACCGCCGTCATCAAAGCCTCCGACGTCATGATCGCGATCGATTAGGAGGCCGCCATGAGGCG
>CAYZMR010000657.1:0-1746 GCA_964479515.1 uncultured Hyphomicrobiales bacterium
ACGTGAAGGTCTCGTGGTTCACATAGGAGAAGATATGCGCCATCAAGGCGCCCGCGATGCCGGCGGTAAATCCCGCGACCGCGAAGGCGAGGCCCTTGTAGCGATCGAGCGCAATGCCGTAGCTGCGCGCCGCGACATCATCGTCGCGGATTGCGCGCAGCGTGCGGCCGAGATGCGAAGAGAGCAGGCGCCATTGCGTCAACGCCAAAATAATGAGCGCGCCCAGCGCGATCTCGTAGATCCAGGTGCCGCTGATGAGCGGCCTGCCGAAGGCGGAGAGCGGCGGAATGCCGCTGAGACCGACCGGGCCACGAGTGAGGCTGTCCCAGTTGAGGATCGTCAGCGTGACGATCTCGCCGACGCCGAGCGTCGCGATGGTCACGTAGTGACCGCGCAACCGGAATGCCGGGAAGATGATGAGCGTGCCAAGGATCGCCGTGATGAATCCCGCCGCCACGACCGTCGCCGCAATGGGCCAGTGCAAGTTGATCGCCAGCAGGCCGGACGCATAGGCGCCGATCGCGAGCAATCCGGCCTGGCCGAGCGAGATCATGCCGGCGGTGCCCGCAACGAGCGTCAGGCTGATCGCCAGCACCGCGTAGAGCCAGCCGATGCCGAGCGTCTGCAGAACATAACCGTTGCGCACCACGAGCGGCAGCGCAAGCGCGATGATCGCGAGTGCAGCCACGAGCATCGGCGGAACACGCACCGGCGCGCTCGGCGCGATGAAGGTGCCGGTGAGGGGCTCGGCCGGCAGGGCGCGGCCGCGCGAGAAGATGCCGTTCGGTTTGAGCACCAATACGAGCAGCATGACCACGAAGGCGAACAGGTTGCGGTAGCTCGTGCCGAAGACCGCGATGCCGTAGCTCTCGGTCAGGCCAAGCAGCAGGCTGCCGGCGATGGCGCCCGGCACGTTGCCCATGCCGCCGATCATCTGCGCGATGATGCCTTTCAGGCCGGCCTGGAAGCCCATGTTGGGGTCGATCGAGTTGTAATACATGCCGACGAGGAAGCCGGAAACGCCGCCGAGCGCCGCCGCGATCGCGAATACCGTGCTGTTGACGCGGTTCACGTCGACGCCGCATTGCTGCGCGGCGTCGCGGTCGAGCGCGGTCGCCCGCACCGCCCAGCCGAGCTTGGTGAAACGCAGGAAAACATAGAGGAGCAGGGCGCTGAACAGCCCGATCCCGGCGATGAGCAGGTCGAGAGCACCGATCGTTCCGCCGCCGATCTGGATTCGCCAGGCCGGTAGTTGCAGCGGCAGGCCGCGCGGATCGGGCGTGAACAGAAGTTGAGCCACCTGATCAAGCACGAGCCCGACGCCGATCGTCGCGAGCAACGGCGCGATCCGCGGCGCGCTCTGGAGCGGGCGCAGGGCGACGCGCTCGATCAAAAGGCCGATGATCCCGCAGCCGACGACGACGGCGGCGAGCGTCACCGGGAGCGGCGTGCCGAGATAGGTGATGCACAGCCAGCCGATATAGGCGCCGGCCATATAGACCGAGCCGTGCGCGAAGTTGATGAGGTGCGAGACGCCGTAGATCAGCGCGAGGCCGACGGCGAGCAGCGCATAGATGTTGCCGACCACGAGGCCGTTGACGGTGTAGTCGAACCAAGGGCCGAGGGACGACGTCACTTAGCGCGTCACCTTCGCGCCTTCGTAGGCCGCCCACTTGCCGTTCTTCACCTCGATACGGCTCACGAGCGGGTTGGCGACGCGCCGCGTCTCGGTGTCGAACGTCACCG
>CAYZMR010000658.1:0-1742 GCA_964479515.1 uncultured Hyphomicrobiales bacterium
TCGGCGCGACGCTCGCGATGATGCGCAGCACCTCGGCGAACGCGAGCGTCACCAGCGCGAAGTAGGAGCCGCGCAGCCCGGCGCGGAACGTCAGCGCGCCGATGACGCGCCCGACGAGCGCGCCCGCCGCGATGCCGAGCGCGAAGCCGATCCAGGCATTGACGCCGTAGCGCACCTGCAGGACCGCCGTCACATAGGCGCCGGTCCCGAAGAAGGCCGCATGGCCGAACGAATATTGTCCGCCATAGCCGCCGAGCACGTTCCAGCCCTGGCCGGCGAGCGCGATCATGAGCGCCACGACGAGAAAGTTCAGCACCGCGTTCGAGGGCGCGGCGAGTGGTATTGCGGCGAGCGCCGCGGCCACCAGCACGATCGCGGCGAGCCGCGTCATGCGCGCTCTCCGAACAGTCCGCTCGGCCGTGCCAGCAGCACCAGGATGAAGATCAGGAAGATGCCGATCTGTCCGAGCGACTCCCCGAGATAGAGCCCGCACAGACTTTCGACGACGCCGATCAGGAGCCCGCCGATCAGCGCGCCCGGCACCGAGCCCATGCCGCCGAGCACCACGATGGTGAAGGCGACCAGCACGAAGGCGTTGCCGACATGCGGGTTGACGTAATAGGTCGGGATCAGCAGGCAGGCCGCGACCGCAAGGCACGCGGTGCCGAGCCCGAACGTGATCGCATACACATGCGCCACGTCGATGCCGGAGAGCTCGGCGCCGAGCTTCTCCTTGGCGACCGCCCGGATCGCCTTGCCGGTGTCGGTCAGCGTCAGGATCGCCCACAGGATGAGCGCGACGACGAAGGCGGCGCCGAAGCCGACGACACGCGGCAGCGCCAGGAACGCGCCGCCGACATCGATCGTCTGGAATCCGTAGGCGACATCGATCGTGCGCGTGTCGGCGTGGAACGCATAGAGCAGCGTGTTCTCGACGATCACCGCGAGCCCGAGCGTCACCAGCAGCATGTTGCGGTCATCGCCATGCGAGGCCGGCCCGATCACGAAGCGCTGCAGCGCGTAGCCGAGCGCGAAGAACGCGGGCGTCAGCGCGAACACCGCGACATAGGGATCGATGCCGAAAAGCTTCTGCGCGAAGTAAGCCGCGAACAGCGCGGCGGTGAGCAGCGCGCCGTGCGCGAAGTTGATGATGTGCAGCACGCCGTAGATCAGCGTGAGGCCGAGCGCGATCAGCGCGTAGACCGCGCCGGTCAGGAGGCCGTTGAGCACGGCCGGGATGAGGATGGCGGGTGAGAGCATTGTCAGCCGCTCGTGCGACGACGGCGGTGGGCTCCCTCTTCCCATTGGGGAGAGGGTTGGGGTGAGGGAGTACGGATCTCTTGATGGATCAAAATCCCCTCACCCGCTCGCTTCGCTCGCGACCTCTCTCCACAGGGGAGAGGTGAACCGAGTACGCGGCGCGATCACGCTGGCATCGGGAAAACCGGCTTCCCCGAGGCGAACGCCGCCGGGAAGATCACCTGGATGTCGCCGTCGAGCACCTGCGTGTTCACCGGCGCCGCGCCCTGGTTCTGCCCATTCACGAACTTGGTCGGCCCGTACGGCATGACGTGGCCGGTGAAGGTCGAGCTTTCGAGCGCCGCCGTGATCTTGGCGCGGTCTGCGCTGCCTGCGCGCTCGATCGCGTCGGCGACGAGCAGCACCGCCGAATAATTCATGAACACCTCGTAGGTGTAGAACTGGCCCTGGTCCTCGACCTTCTTCTTCAGCGCCAGCGCCTT
>CAYZMR010000659.1:0-1734 GCA_964479515.1 uncultured Hyphomicrobiales bacterium
AGGCTGCCGCCCGCGCCGGTGCGATAGTCGACCACGATCGGCTGGCCGAGCGCCTGCTGCATCGGATCGCTAACGACCCGCGCGACGAAGTCCGCATTGCCGCCGGCTGCGAACGGCACGACGAGGCGAACCGGATGATCCGGGTAGGCAGCATATGCGGCGCGCGGCAGGAGCGAAGCGAGCGGCGCGGCCGCGGCACTCGCGATCAGGGCGCGGCGTGAGATCGGCATGGATGTCTCCCGGTTTTGACGTGTTCTTGTGAGCCCATGGAAGAGGATCGGGCGCATTCCGGCAAGACCGCATTTTCGCCCGCATGGGAAGGAACTTGGGGGTCCTTCGGCGGCATTCGGCGCCTCTCGATCCGGACTTTCCCCTACCCGGCGAATCACATCTGTTGTATCGTCGCGCGCCAAGGGGACGAGGTCTTCCTGACCACCACATAGCAAGCGAGCGATCCATGAGGCGGCGCGATTTCATCACCGTTCTGGGCGGCGCCGCGGTCACCTGGCCGCTCACCGCACGCGCGGAAGACATGCCGAAGCCCAAGCCGAAACCAAAGCCGCGACCCGAAAAGCAGACGCGCACGGACAAGCCCGCGCGGCCCGAGCGGACAGGCTCGCCCGCCACGATCTCGTTTGCGGCCGGCAAGTCGGTCGCGCCCGGTCAGTTGCTCACGGTCGCGGCCTGCGGCGACGTGCTGCTGCACGAGGCGCTGCAGAAGCAATACGCCCAACAGAAGGACGGCTATGCCGGCCTGTTCCGTGCGACCCGCGACCTGATCCAGGGCGCCGATATCGCGTTCGCCAATCTCGAAGGACCGTGCGCCGAAGGCGTGGTCTCGAACGGCAATGCGGTGACACCGCCGAACACGCTCTATGACGGCAGCGTCTACACCGGCTATCCGATGTTCAATTATCACCCGTCGATCGTCACCGCGGTGAAGAACGCGGGCTTCGACATCGTCAACGCGGCGAACAACCACGCGCTCGACCGTCACCAGCTCGGCGTCGACCGCACCATCGGCGCGCTGAAGGGCGTCGGCCTGCCGTTCACCGGGACGCGCAGCCGGCAGGGCCTGGACGCGCCGTGGTACACGGTGACGTCGGTGAAGTCGGCGGTCGGCACCTACAATATCGCCTGGCTCGGCGCGACCTACGACACCAACGGCATTCCCGACCGCGCCAACCAGATCCTGCATTGCTACGATCAAAAGGATCAGTACCTCGCGCTGATCCGCGAGTTAGCGCGGACCCCCGACATCCACGCGGTCTTCGCTACTCCGCACTGGGGCATCGAGTATCAGCACAAGCCCGAGGCAAAGCAGGTCCAATGGGCACGTGACGTCGTCGAAGCCGGCGCGACCGCGATCATCGGCCAGCATCCGCACGTGATGCAGCCGATCGAGAAGATCACCGCGAGCGACGGTCGCGAGGCGCTCGTCGCCTATTCGATGGGGAATTTCGTCTCCGGCCAGATCGGGCTGCCACGCAAGTCGACCGCGATCCTGCTGCTCGGCCTCACCCCGGCCGCCAACCGCAAGCTCACGCTCGCCGCGGTCGGCTGGATCCCGGTGTGGATGGTGTCGTCGGGCGGCTTCTATGCCGAGCCGACCGAGCGGGCGCGCAGCGGCGAGGCGCGCGCGCATTACAATCACCTCGTCTCGATCCTGCCGCAGGGCAACGTGCATCCGGCCGCCCTGCCCTATTTCCGCAACGAGGCGTATCGGGCGTAGGC
>CAYZMR010000660.1:0-1733 GCA_964479515.1 uncultured Hyphomicrobiales bacterium
TGGCTGGGGCGCCTGGATTCGAACCAGGGGATGGCGGAATCAAAATCCGCTGCCTTACCACTTGGCTACGCCCCAATCGAAGCGGCCGGACCATACCGACCGCGCTTCGGGCAATCAACGACGCCGTTGAGCGGCAGCTTCGGCAAGGATCGCGGCGAGACGCGGGCCGATGCTGGCGACCGCGTATCGATCCGCCACGGTCTTGCGGGCGGCCTCGCCCATCGCCGCGCGCAGCGTGGGATCGGCGAGCTCGCGCAGCGCGTCGGTCCATTCCTGCGTGCTCGCGGCGAGGAATCCGTTGATGCCGTGCGCGACGACCTGTCGGTTGGCGCCGACCGGCGACGCGATCACGGGCTTCCCGGCCGCCATGACCTGCAACAGCTTGTAGGCGCACTTGCCGCGCTCCCAGGGCGTGTCGTGCAGCGGCATGATGCCGATGTCGAAGTTGCGGATGCACTGGATTTCGGTCGCCTCCGTCCATTCAAAGCTCTCGGACGGAATACCGGCGAGCGCTGGCGGGACCGGCGCGCCGACGACATGAAGCTGCATTCCGCTGTCCGTCGCCGCCGCGCGCAAGGCCGGCTCGATCAGTGTCAGGTAATGCGCGTTGAGCGGGATGCCGATCCAGCCGACGGTCGCGCCGCGTTTCGGCGTTGCCGCCGACGCCGGCGACGATTCGGCATAGCGCGCAAGGTCGATCGCGGTCGGGACGATCTCGATGCGGCGGGCGCCCGCTTCCTTCGCGCGGGCCGCCAGATAGTCATTGCCGGCGACGACGATCGCAGCGCGCCGCATCACGGCGTCGATCTTGCGCCCCAGCAGGGCGCGCACGATCCACGAGGGGCTGTCTTCATAGCGAAGGAACCACGCGTCATCGTAATCGACGACGTAGGGAACGCCGCCCATAAGCAACGCCTCGAGCCAGGCCGGCAGATACGGCAGCGCCTCCTTCTCGAGCCAGATCACGTCGTAGACGCGCGCGCGCAGGAGCGCGCGCAGACGCCGCGCGTAGGATCGCATGATCGCAGCAGCGCCGACGGGCGGTCCGCCGTAGAGCGCCTGCACGTAGGCGTTGCTCAGCAACGGCTCGACGTCGATGTCGAAGCCTGATCGTTCGAGCGCCGGCAAGAATTGCAGGAAGCGCACGCGGCTGCTTGCACCGAGCCGTTCATAGCGCGTCAGCAGGAGAACCTTTGGCATCAGCCGCTATAGCCCGCCCTATCGCAGCCTGACCGAGAAATCGTTCCGGTCGTAGGTCAGGTGCGGTGAATAATAGGGATCAGCGAGCAGGTCCGCACCCCAGCGGCGCTGCATCATGGCGTATTCGTCGGCGAAGCGCCGCGCCTTGGCGGGCGTGAAATCCTGGCCGCGGCTCACGGATTCGCGATGCGTCAGCGTCGCGAACGGCGTCCATAGGTTCCGGTAGCCGGCCGCGCGGACCTTGAGGCAGAAATCGATGTCGTTGAAGGCGACCGTCAGGCTCTCGTCGAGGCCGCCGACCTGATCGAAGACGTGCCGGCGTACCAGCAGGCACGCGGCCGTCACGGCACTGACGTTCTGCACGCAGCGCAGACGCTGCAGATATCCCGGTTCCGACGCCGGCGCGAAACGGTGCGCGTGGCCGGCGACGCCGCCGAGCCCGACGATGACGCCGCCATGCTGCAGGCGGCCGTCGGGATAGAGCAGCTTCGCGCCGACGCAACCGATCTCCGGGCGCGCGGCGAGCGCCACCA
>CAYZMR010000661.1:0-1720 GCA_964479515.1 uncultured Hyphomicrobiales bacterium
GCCAAGGACTTCCCGCGCGAGCACGAGCCGTGCCCGATCGGCTCCGACCGCGCGCTCGACTCCGCGCTGATCACGGCGCCCGAGGCGCGCGATCCGGAGCTGTTGCGAAAGCTCGATGCCGTCGCGGGCAGGGTGCTGAAGGGCTGAGGCTACATCTTCACGCCCGGGACGTGGCCGATGACGGCCGCGATGATGCCGCCGAACACGGCGCCGACGATCGCGATGATGATCGACAGGACGATCAGCGCCGGAATCGACGCGAACGACCATTTGATGATGATCGCGACCATGCGCCAGAACGGAATCTCGACGTCCACGATCGAGATGCGATGCGGTGCGGCAGGCGGTTGAACGGACATGTATGGCTCCCCAGTTGTGCCAGCCGGCATCGTTGGCCAGACTGGCGGCGTCCGCAATGGGGCTGTGGCCCTTTTCCGCGGGCAAAGCGGGAACGGAACCGATGAATATCGTCGATCTTGAGCGGCAGCCGCGCGAGGAATGGCGTTCGGGCGTGCTCACTCGCATGCGCACCTCGGCGGTCAATGGCGCGAGCCAGCTCTGCCTGTTCGAGCAATGGTGCGAGCCGGGGCACGGTGCGCCGACGCACCTGCACGCGGTCGAGGAGGTGCTGCACGTGCTCGACGGGCAGGCCGATGTCTGGGTCGAGGAGGCGCACGCGACCTTGACGAGCGGGCAATTGTTGATCGTGCCGGCCGGGCGCAAGCACGGCTTCTCCAACAGCGGCAGCACTGTCTTGCACATCCAGTCGACGCTCGCGGCGCCCGTGTTCGAGGCCGCCTATGACGACAAGCGCGAGACGCCGCGGCGGTGGTTGCCGTAGCAGGATGGTGTAGCCCGGGTCGAGCGGAGCGAAACCCGGGATCGGTCTCGCCTCGGCACCAGTCCCCGGATTTCGCTCCGCTCAATCCGGGCTACCAGACGATCCCGTTGCAGCCCTTGCGCAGGTTTTGCCGCGCTCTATATCGAAATTGATTTTTGATCCGGGGACGATTGCATGACCACCGAAGCCGCCGAGAAAACCGAGACGCCCGAAACCCACCCGTTCCAGGCCGAGGTCGCCGAACTGCTGCGCCTGATGGTGCATGCGGTCTATTCGGAGACCGACGTGTTCCTGCGCGAGCTCATCTCCAATGCGTCGGACGCCTGCGACAAGCTGCGCTACGAGGCGATCGCGAGCCCCGCGCTGCTTGAAACCGGCGGTCCGCTCGCGATCCGCCTCAAGCCTGACGCCGACGCCGGCACGCTCACGGTCGCCGACACCGGCATCGGCATGGACCGGCAGGAGCTGATCGACAATCTCGGCACCGTCGCGCGCTCCGGCACCCGCGCCTTCGTGGCGAAGCTCGCCGAACAGAAGGACGGCGCCGGCCTGATCGGCCAGTTCGGGGTCGGCTTCTACGCGGCCTTCATGGTTGCGGACCGCATCGAGGTTCTGAGCCGCCGGGCGGGCGCGAGCGAGGCCTGGGTGTGGACCTCGCAGGGCGGGGCGGGCTTCATCGTCACGCCGGCGACCGACGAGCAGGTCGCGCGCGTCGTCCGCGGGACCGAGATCGTCCTGCATCTCAAGGCGGACGCGAAGAAGTACCTTGAGCCCTACGAGATCGAGCGCATTGTCTCGACCTATTCGGATCACGTCCAGTTCCCGATCTGGCTTGCCGGGAACGAAGGCGAGCCGCGCCAGATCAACAAGGCGAGCGCC
>CAYZMR010000662.1:0-1717 GCA_964479515.1 uncultured Hyphomicrobiales bacterium
GACGGCGAGATCGTCGCCTACACGATGACGCGCGGCCACTGGGTCGACATCGGCGGCATCGCGCCGGGCTCGTTTGCGGTCGCGACCTGGGACGTGCATGCGGAAGGCATCCGCATCCCGCCGGTGCTGCTGTTTCGCGACGACAAGCCGGTCGACGACGTTTTTCGCCTGATCGTCAACAACACGCGCGACGCCGACAACCGCACGCTCGACATCAAGGCGCAATACGCCGGCACCTTCGTCGGCGGCGCGCGCATCACCGAGATGGCGCGTAAATATGGAAAGAGCGCGATCGCCGACGCGATGGCGCGCTCGCTCGATTATTCCGAGCGGCTCACGCGCGCGCGCATCGAGAAGATCCCGGACGGCGTCTACGAGGGCAGCGATTTCCTCGAGCCGGTCGGCACGCCCGGCTGGCCGCAGGACCTGATCCCCGTGCAGGTGAAGATCACCGTCGCGGGCGGCCGGATGATCTTCGATTACACCGGTACGGCGGCGCAGGTGCGCGGCGGCGTCAACTGCCCGTTCTCGGTGCTGTGCAACTCGACCTGGTTCACCGTGAAGGCGATCACCGATCCGTCGATCCCGATCAACCAGGGCTGCTACCGCCCGGTCGAGATCATCTGCCCCGAAGGCACGGTGCTCAACTGCAGCTATCCGGCCTCCGTGGTGAGCGGCGTCACCGAGACCTCGCCGCGCATCATCGACATGCTGCTGAAGGTTCTGTCGCAAGCGGTGCCCGATCGCGTGGCGGCGCAGAGCAACGACGCGGCCTGCTCGGGGATTTTCAGCGGGCTCGATCCGGTCGAGGAGCGCTGCCGCGCGTTCCGCCGCAAGATGGCGATGACGGTCGACCCGAACGCCGGCGGCTTCGGGGCGCGCCCCGACAAGGACGGCGTCTCGGCGATCCGTGTGCTGGTCGGCAATACCGGCACGCAGTCGACCGAACTGACCGAACACCTGATGCCGCTCACTGTGGAAAAATGGGAGCTTGTGCCCGACTCCGGCGGCGCCGGACGCTGGCGCGGCGGGCTCACCAGCGATCGCGTCTATCGCGTCGAATATGACGAGGCGACGCTCACCGTCACGGCCGAGCGCGGCAGGGTCGCGCCCAAAGGCCTGTTTGGCGGGCTCGAAGGCGCGCGCTTTCGTTCCACCGTGACGCACCCGGATGGCAGCGTCACCGAGATGCCGAGCAAGGGTGCGGCGGCGATCGTGCACAAGGGCGATCGTGTGCTCATTCGTTGTGCAGGCAGTGGCGGCTATGGCGATCCGCTCGACCGCGAGCCGGACCGTGTGCTCAAGGACGTGCTGGACGGATACGTGTCGGCGAGGTCGGCGCGTGACGACTACGGTGTCGTGCTGACGGACGGCGGACGCCGCATCGATGGCGCGGCGACGCTGGCGCTGCGCCAACGCATGCGCGCCGCGAAGGAAGAGATGACTGGGAAGGGCGTTTCAGTTGCTGCCGAGTGAGCGTTTTCACGGTCATGCCGATCGCGAAACGCTATGCGAATAATCACGTCGAGGTTATAGTGGACCGTGAAAGGTCCGAAGAGATCTCGACCGACCAAGGGAGAATATGCATGTCCAAAATGTCGATCACTCGTCGTAAAATGCTCGCGTCCACCGGCGCCGCCGTCGTTGCCGCCGCCGGCATCTCCAAGCCCGCCATCGCGCAGAAAGATCCGATCCTGATCGGCTATCTGCCGGCGGT
>CAYZMR010000663.1:0-1715 GCA_964479515.1 uncultured Hyphomicrobiales bacterium
CCAGCGCGGGCTCGATCGGCGCCAGCGGCTCGCGCGCGGCCTTGGCGCGCGTCGGGCGCGCCGGGTCCTTGCGTTTCCGCGAGTCGGGGGATTTCGCCATGGCCCGAATATGGGCTGGCGCATGCGGCGAGGGAAGGGCGGCTGCGTAGGGCGTTTTGCCGTCGCCGGAAGGCCGCGCCTTCGTCTATCATCGCGGCGGAATTGTTGGCCGCAACAGGCGCAACCTGATAGCGCCGACCCCGAGGGAGCAGATCATGCGTCACACACTCTCACCCACGCGCCGCCGCCTGCTGAAAGGCGCCGGAGCCGCGGTCGCGGCGCCGCTCATTGGCCGCGCGGCTGCCGCCGACACCGATTGGCCGACGCGGCCGGTGCGCGTGATCATCCCCTATCCGCCGGCCGGCGGCGCCGACACGACCGGGCGCATCCTGTTCGGCAAGTTCGGCGAGAAGCTCGGCCAGAACTTCGTCATCGACAATCGCGGCGGCGCGGGCGGCACGATCGGGGAGGCGCTCGCCGCCAAGGCCGACCCGGACGGCTACACGTTGCTCTATGACGCGACCGCGTTCTCGGTGAACCCGTTCCTCTATCCGAAGCTCTCGTTCGACTACGGCAAGGATTTCGTGCCGGTGTTCCTCTCCACGCGCGTCGCCAACATCCTGGTGGTGCATCCCTCCGTCGAGGCGAAGACCGTCAGTGACGTGATCGCGCTCGCCAAGGCTTCGCCGAACGGGCTCGACTTCGCGTCCTCGGGCAACGGCACGGTGCAGCACCTCTCGCTCGAGATGTTCCGCTTCGCCACCGGCACCAAGATCAACCACATCCCGTATCGCGGCGGCGGGCCGGCGCTCAACGACGTGATCAGCGGACAGGTGAAGTTCTTCTTCTCGAACGGCTCGGCCTCGCTCGGCTTCGTGCAGGCCGGACTGGTCAAGGCGATCGCGCATACCGGAAAAGGCCGGCTCGCGACACTGCCCGACGTGCCGCCGGTGTCGGACACGCTTCCGGGATTCGAAGCCTATGAGTGGAACGGCGTGTTCGTGCAGACCGGCACGCCTGCCGAGGTCGTGCGGAAGATCAGCACCGGCATGAACGCGCTGCTCAAGGAGCCCGACGTGACCGGCAAGCTCGACAAGCTCAACATCGAGTACCATCCGGGCAGCCCCGAGGACTTCCGCGCCTTCGTGACGGCCGAGATGGCGAAGTGGAGTCGCGTGGTGAAAGAGGCGAACATCAAGCTCGGGTGAGCGCGCGGCCGTCCCCTATTGGTAGCCCGGGTTGAGCGAAGCGAAACTCGGGGCCGCCTGCGAAACATCACATCCCGGCTTTCGCCGCGCTCAAGCCGGGCTACGAACTGGCGCCCCGGAAGGCAGCGGAGAACCACCGCGGGCGTGTGGCGTGCCGCCGCCTTGCCGTTGCGCGTCCGTACGCTAAGCTTCTCTCTCACAAGGTGCGGCGCCAGGCTGGCGAAGCGAACAATAACGACCGAGGGAGGATTTCATGTCGAAGGGCAAGATCACGCGCCGTCGCCTGTTGCAGGCCGGTGCGGCGCTCGCAGCGGCGCCGATGGTTGCGCCGCGGGTGTCGGCGCAAGGCGCCAAGACGCCCACCAAGGTGCTCGACTTCCTCACCTATGCGGATGTCGCCAAGGCCGAAGCCGAAGGCCAGTTCGTCTTCTACTGCCACGAGAACGAGGCCGGCACCGCGGCGATCGT
>CAYZMR010000664.1:0-1705 GCA_964479515.1 uncultured Hyphomicrobiales bacterium
GGCTGCGCGCCGTCATAGCCCTCGATGACGACAATGTCGGCGACCGAATGCGGCTCACGGACCTTGATGTTCGCCTGATATTCGGGCGACCGGTAACAGGCGAGCGCCGTGGCATAGTCGGGGAACTCGATCACCACGTTGCGCGAGCGCGCGGTGCCTTCCGGGCATTCGAACTTCCCGCCGCGCACGACGAACCGTCCGCCGAATTTCTTGAAGATCGCCGCATTCGCGGCGGCGTAGGGCTTGTAACCCTCGTCGTTGTGGACCTCGACACGCCCGATCCAGTAACCCCTCGCCATGTCATCTCCTCCCGATCATGGATGTGCCGCCGCCGCGATCTCGGCGACGATCTTCTCGGCCGCAGCCTTCGGATCGGCGGCCGCGACGATCGGCCGGCCGACCACCAGATAATCCGCGCCGGCCGCGATCGCCTGGCCGGGCGTTGCGACGCGCTTCTGATCGCCCGACGCCGCGCCCGCGGGGCGAATGCCGGGCGTCACGAACAGCATCTCGGGGCCAACGACGAGCCGAAGGGGCTGGGCCTCCTCGGGCGCGCATACGAGCCCGTCGACGCCGATGTCATGCGCCTGCTGGGCGCGGCGCGCGACCAGATCGTCGACGCCCATCTGGTAGCCGGATTCCGCGAGGTCGATGTCGTCATAGGAGGTGAGCACCGTCACGGCGAGGATCTTCAAGGCGGAGCCGGCGCGCGCTTCGACCGCGGCCTTCATGGTCTGCGGAAATGCGTGCACGGTGAGGAAAGTCACGCCCATGCGCGCCACGCTCTCCACGCCGCCCGCGACCGAGTTGCCGATGTCGTGCAGCTTCATGTCGAGGAACACCTGCTTGCCGGCGCGCACGAGCGCGTCGGCGAACGGCAGGCCGCCGCCGAAGGCAAGCTGATAGCCGATCTTGTAGAACGACACCGCGTCGCCGAGCCGCTCGACCATTGCGTCGGCCTCGCGCACGCCGGGCAGGTCGAGCGCGACGATCAGGCGGTCGCGGGCATTTGGCGTCATCACGGATCCACGGGACATCGGCGAGCGAACGCAGGCCGGAGCTAGAAACCGGACGATGATCGTTGCGTCAATGGTCTCTCGACCGACGCGATCTTAATGGGTCGCGGAACAGACCGACGACAGCGCGGCAGCGGACCGTCACCCGCCCGGCCGGCGATAGACCCAGACGCGCGCGGGCGGCAGGTTGAGCCAGATGCGCTCGGAGGCTTCGACCGTGAGACCGGCGAGCTTCGGGATCGGCGGCACCACCGCATAGGTGAACTGCACGAACGGTGCGTCCGGCTTCAGGAGCGCGAGCGCGTCGCTCAAGAGCCGCAGCCGCGTGCGGCGCGGCTTGGTCATCAGCGGCAGGCCGGAGACGACGGCGGAGGCCTCGTGGCGCGTATAGGTGGTCAGCGCGTCGCGCAGCCGGTAGGCGTCGGCCTGGATGATCGTCGCTTGTGGGAAACGATGGCGCAGGAGCTGGCAGAACGTCGGATTGAACTCGACCAGCACCAGCCGCGACGGATCGACCCCGTGCTCGACCAGCGCCTCGGTCACCGGCCCGGTGCCGGGCCCGAGTTCGATCACCGGCCCATCGTCGTTCGGGTCGACGTAGCGCGCCATGTTGCGGGCGAGCACCTTGCCGGATGGCGTCACGGCGCCGACGCTCAGCGGCTTCTCGATCCAGGAACGGATGAAGCGGA
>CAYZMR010000665.1:0-1705 GCA_964479515.1 uncultured Hyphomicrobiales bacterium
GTCGCGTTCGAGAATGTCCGTTTTGCCTATCCGACGCGGCCGGGCACGTTCGTGCTCGACGGCGTGTCGCTCAGCGTGCGCGCGGGCGAGAAGGTCGCGATCGTCGGTCCCTCCGGCGCCGGCAAGAGCACGATCTTTCATCTGATCCTGCGCCTGTACGATCCGCAGGGCGGTGCCGTGAGCTTCGACGGCGTGCGCGTCGCCGACGCCGATCCGCACGAATTGCGCCGGCGCATCGCGCTGGTGCCGCAGGACGCGGTCGTGTTCGCGGCCTCTGTCACCGAGAATATCGCCTTCGGGCGCCCGGGCGCGTCGGCGGCCGACATCGCGCATGCGGCCGAGCTCGCGGCCGCGGCCGAATTCGTCGCGCGCCTGCCGCAGGGCTACGAGACGCAGCTCGGCGAGCGCGGCGTGACGCTCTCGGGCGGTCAGCGTCAACGCATCGCGATTGCACGCGCGATCCTGCGCGATGCGCCGTTGCTGCTCCTCGACGAGGCGACCTCGTCGCTCGATGCCGAGAGCGAGCAACTCGTGCAGGCCGCGCTCACGCGGCTGATGCAGGGACGCACCACGCTCGTGATCGCGCATCGGCTCGCGACCGTGCTCTCCTGCGACCGCATCCTGGTGCTCGACCGCGGCCACATCGTCGAGCAGGGAACGCATGCGCAATTGTCCGCGGCCGGCGGCCTCTATGCGCGGCTCGCGAAGCTGCAGTTTCAGACGGGGTAACTACTGGTCTTCCTCCCAAGGCCATCGCCGTGCACCGTGGCGGACATGGAGGATCAGCACCTCTTCGTCGCGGATGGTGTAGAAGATCAAATAGGGATAGCGCTTCACCTTCTTCGCGCGCATTTCCGGCATCGTCGTCGCTCGCGCGGCGAATGGAAATTCGCTGAGCCCCTCCGCGTCTGCCTTGATCTGCGCTTTCACGCGCTCTGCGGCGAAGGGATTTTGTTGTGTAATGTAGGTGTAGATGTTTTCGAGGTCGGCTTGCGCCGGTACCGTGAAGCGAACCCTCATGCCCCGTGCCGCTTGAAGAACGCGGCCATGTCTTCGTCGCTGACGAACTCTCCGCGATCCGCGGCGTCCATGCCCTTCTTGATCGCGGCGCGCTCATCGTCGCTGAGTTGGTAGACGCCGGTCTGACGGGCTTCGATCTCCATTGCAACTTCGAGCAGCTCCGCCTGGGCCTCGTCAGGCCAAGTGGAAACACGATCAAGCAGAGTTTCGAGCCTCTTGTTCATATCGAAATCATAGCAGAATGGGCGCCGATACACACCCCGCGCCGCCTACCGCTCGGTCAGCTTCAACTCGATGCGGCGGTTGCGGCGGTAGGCGTCCTCGTTCTGCGCAGTGTCCAGAGGTTGGAATTCGCCGAAGCCGGCAGCGACGAGGCGCTGCGGCGAGACACCCTTGCTGATCATGTATTGCACGACCGAGATCGCGCGCGCGGCGGACAGTTCCCAGTTCGACGGATACTGCGCGCTCGCGATCGGGCGGGTGTCGGTGTGACCGTCGACGCGCAACACCCAGGCGATCTCGGTCGGGATCTGCTTCTCGAGCTCGGCGAGCGCGGACGCGAGCTTGTCGATCTCGGCACGCCCTTCGGGTTTCAAGACCGCCTGGCCGGCATCGAAGAACACTTCCGATTGGAACACGAAGCGGTCGCCGACCACGCGGATGTCGGGCCTGTTGCCGAGGATCG
>CAYZMR010000666.1:0-1700 GCA_964479515.1 uncultured Hyphomicrobiales bacterium
GGCGGCGCGCATGGCGCCTTCACCTGGGGCGTGCTCGATTATCTGTTGCAGGACGAGCGGATCGACATCGAGGGCATCTCCGGCGCCTCGGCCGGCGCAATGAACGCCGTCATGCTCGCCGACGGGCTTGCGCGTGGCGGCCCTGAGGAAGCGCGCAAGCGCCTCGCGGATTTCTGGCGTGCCGCGAGCCTCGACGGCAATCTGCCGGGCGTGCAGCGCGCGGTGTTCGACCGGCTGTTCTCGTTCACGCCGTTCCAGGCGCCCGCCGAAGCGTGGTTCGGCGCGATCTCGCGCTACATGTCGCCCTACGACATGAACCCGCTCAACATCAATCCGCTGCGCGACGTCATCACGCGCTTCGTCGACTTCGACGCGGTGCGCGCCTACAAGGAGGTGCAGCTTTTCATCTCCGCCACCAACGTCCACACCGGCCGGCTGCGCGTGTTCCCGCAGGACAAGATCACCGCCGACGTCGTGATGGCATCGGCCTGTCTGCCGTTCCTGTTCCGCTCGGTCGAGATCGATGGCGTGCCGTATTGGGATGGCGGCTACATGGGCAATCCGGCGATCTTTCCGTTCTTCGGCGCGACGCTGACGGAGGACGTGCTGATCGTGCAGATCAACCCGGTCGAGCGCGACACGGTCCCGACGAGCCAGACCGAGATCATGAACCGCATCAACGAGATCACGTTCAATTCCTCGCTGCTGGCGGAATTCCGCGCGATCGACTTCGTCACGCGCTTGATCGATCAAGGCAAGCTGCCGCGTGGCACCGGCGACGGCGAGTACCGCCGCATCAATGTTCACCGGATTGCGCTCGACTCGACGTTCCGGGAGTTGAGCGCGAGCAGCAAGCTCAATTCCGACTACGATTTCTTCTTGATGTTGCGGGACGGCGGCCGCCGCGCGGCGCGCAACTTCCTCACCGAGCATTTCGACGACATCGGGGTGCGCGGCACTGTCGACTTGCAGGCCGAGTCGCACGCCGAGTGGGCGTAGCGTGTCCCGCGCGCGGTGCAGCGCATTAGTGTCGCACCGCAGATGCGGGATCCCGGTTCTCTAGCGGCTGTTCAAAAAGAACCGGGTCCGGGGTCTGCATCGCACCACGACGTGCTGCGATGCGCCCGGGACACACGGTTGTGGTAGAATTTCTTATGGCTCAGCCCCTCCTCACAGCCGCCGTCGGCCCGGTCACGCTCGACATCGTCGTCGCCGACATCACGACGCTGTCCGTCGACGCGATCGTGAATGCCGCCAATGCGCGGCTGCGGCGCGGCAGCGGCGTCGACGGCGCGATCCATCGCGTCGCGGGGCCGCAGCTGCAGGCCGAATGCGACACGCTCGGCGGATGTCCGACCGGCTCGGCCAAGATCACGGCCGGCTATCGGCTGCCGGCCCGCCACGTCATCCACGCGGTCGGGCCGGTGTGGACCGGCAATGCCGAGCAGGACGATCGGCTGCTCGCCTCGTGCTACCGCGCGGTACTCGACATCGCGGCCCAGCATGGCCTCGCCTCGGTCGCCTATCCGGCGATTTCGACTGGCATCTACGCGTTCCCGGCCGATCGCGCCGCGCGCATCGCTGTCGGCACGGTGAAGTCCGCGCTCGCGGCCGATCCGCGCTCGCTCCGCCAAGTCGTGTTCTGCTGCTTTGCGGCGGACTCCGCGCAGCACCACGTCGAGGCGTTCGGCGAGCTGGGG
>CAYZMR010000667.1:0-1688 GCA_964479515.1 uncultured Hyphomicrobiales bacterium
CCGGGATGACAGCCGGACGTTCGCTCACGGCGCGATCTTGATGTCGGCGTCATGGATCACTTGGCGCCAGCGCGTCGTATCGGCGGCGATCGCGGCCGCGAGCTCCGCCGGCGTGCCGCCGACCGGCTGCGCGCCCTGCGCCTGCAGCGCGGCCTTCGCCTCCGGCGCGCTGATCGCCGCCACCACGCCGTCGCGCAACTTGGTGATGATCGCATCCGGCGTTCCGGCGGGCGCCATCAAGGCGTACCAGGAGACGGCCGAAAAGCCCGGCATGTTGCCGGCCTCCGCGATCGTCGGCACGTCGGGGAGCGCCGGGCTGCGCACGGCGCTCGCGATGCCGAGCGCGCGCAATTGACCGGCCTCGATCAGCGGCTTTGCGGTGGAGAGCTGCGCGAACATCATCGTGACTTCGCCGCGCAGCACGTCGGTCAGGGCCGGCGCGACGCCGCGATAGCCGACATGGGTCATGCGGAAGCCCGCCGTGTGCGCGAACAGCTCGGCGGCGAGATGCGGAAGGCTGCCCGCGCCCGGCGTCGCATAGGTGAGGTTTGAGTCCTTGGCGCGGCCAAGCGCGATCAGGTCCGCGACGGACTTGACCGGCGACGCCGCGCTCACGACCAGCACGTTCTCCACATTGGCGATCTGCGTGATCGGGGCGAACTGCTTCATGTCGTAGGGCAGGTCCGCAAACAGCGAGGGGTTCACTGCCGCGTTGCCGACCGGAACGAGCGCCAGCGTGTAGCCGTCGGGCGCCGCCTTGGCGACCGCCACCATCGCGATGTTGCCGTTCGCGCCGGTGCGGTTCTCGACGATCACGCCCTCGTGCCAGCTTTGCGTCATCCGCTCGCCGATGATGCGGGCGAGCGCGTCCGGCGCGCCGCCGGCCGCGAAGCCGACGATGATGTGGATCGGCCGTGAGGGATAGTCGTCCGCCTCTGTCGCCGAGACGGTCGAGATCAACGCGAGGGCAATGGCGGTGGATCGTGCAAGGCTCGTCACGGATGGCCTCTTCGGCGGGGTCTCGGCATAGAGCCTAGCAGGCCGGCCGGGCACGCGCCAAAGCGTGCGCGGGCGAACATGGTGTGCCCGCCCGTCAGGTCAGGCGACGGCCAACGCGCCTTCCCGACATGACAGCAAGAGCTGCATCACCTGCGCGGCAGGCAATGCCGGGCTGAACAGGTAGCCCTGCATTTCGGTGCACCTGAGGCTGCGCAGCACGTCGAGTTGCTGCTGCGTCTCGACGCCCTCCGCCACGGTCGTCATGTTGCGCGCCTTGGCGATGTTCACCACCGCTTGCACGATGCACGCCGACCCGCCGGGTTCGGCGATATCCTCGATGAAGCAGCGGTCGATCTTGATCTTGTCGAACGGGAAGCGCTGCACGTAGCTGAGCGAGGAATAGCCCGTGCCGAAGTCGTCGAGCGCGATGCGCACGCCGAGCTCGCGCAACTGATGCAGCGTGGCGAGCGCTGCCTCGTCATCGCGGATGAGAACCGCCTCGGTGATTTCGAGTTCAAGCCTGCTCGCCGGAAGGCCCGAGGCCAATAGGGCGGCGGCAACCTTCAGTCCCAAGGGCTGGGTCCTGAACTGCAGCGGCGAGACGTTGACCGCGACCTTGATGCCGTTCGGCCAGGTCGCTGCCTCGGCGCAGGCCTTCATCAGCACCCATTCGCCGAGCTGGTTTATCA
>CAYZMR010000668.1:0-1687 GCA_964479515.1 uncultured Hyphomicrobiales bacterium
GCGCAACAGCGCGGCGCGCTCTTTGCGCAACGGGACCGGCACCTGCGGCATGCGCGCGGCCGGCGTGCCGGGCCGGACCGAATAGGGAAAGACATGCAGGTGCGTGAGGCCGCAGTCCTCGACCAAGTCGAGCGAGCGGGCGAACGCGTCCTCGGTCTCGGTCGGGAAGCCCGCGATGATGTCGGCGCCGAACACGATGTCGGGGCGTAGCCGCCGCACCTGCGCGGCGAACGCGATCGCGTCGGCGCGCGAGTGACGCCGCTTCATGCGCTTGAGGATGATGTCGTCGCCGTGCTGGAGCGAGAGGTGCAGGTGCGGCATCAGCCGCGGCTCGGCGCCGAGCGCGTCGAGCAGGTCGGCGTCGGCCTCGACCGAGTCGATCGAGGAGAGCCGCAGCCGGGCGAGCTCCGGCACGTGGCGGAGGATCTGCTTCACCAGCGTGCCGAGGCGCGGCGCGCCGGGCAGGCCCGATCCGTAGCTCGTGATGTCGACGCCGGTCAGCACCACCTCGCGGTAGCCGTTCTCGGCGAGCCGGCGCACCTGCGCGACGACCTCGCCCATCGGCACCGAGCGCGAGTTCCCGCGGCCATAGGGGATGATGCAGAAGGTGCAGCGGTGGTCGCAGCCGTTCTGCACCTGCACGATCGCGCGCGCGCGGCCCTCTAGCCCCTCGACGAACGGCAGCGCGGTCTGCCGCGCGGCGAAAATGTCGTTGACGCGGACTTTTTCCTCGCCGTCGAGGCCGAACGAGCCTGTTCGTAGAATATCGCTCTGTTTGCCCCAGAACTCGGGCTTGTTCTTGTGTTCGTTGCCGATGATCAGGGCCACCTCGGGCATGTTCTGGAAGGTCTGCGGCTCGACCTGGGCGGCGCAGCCCGTGACCACGATTTTCGCACCAGGACGCTCGCGTGCGAGCCTGCGGATGCTTTGGCGCGCCTGCCGCACGGCTTCCGCCGTGACCGCGCAGGTGTTGACGATCACGGTATTGTCGAGACCAGCCGCGGCGCGGCGGATCATCTCCGACTCCAACGTATTGAGTCTGCAGCCGAAAGTGACGACCTCGACGCCCATCAGGCGACCGCCGCGAACAGCGAGGGGTCGAAGCGGCCTTCGAATTCGAATTCGACCGGGCCGGTCATCAGCACGTGGTCGTCGCGCTCGCGCCATTCGATCTGCAGATCGCCGCCCGGCAGCGTGACCGTGACGACCCGGCCGGTCTTGCGCAGCCGCGCCGCCGCGACCGCAGCCGCACAAGCCGCTGAGCCGCAGGCCTTTGTGAGCCCCGCGCCGCGCTCCCAGGTCCGCACCACGATGTGCTCGCGCGATACGACCTTGCAGAGAGAAATATTGGCGCGCTGCGGAAACATCGGATGGTTCTCAAGCAGCGGCCCGATCTTGCCGAGGTCGTAGCCGTTGACGTCATCGACCCAGAAGATCGCGTGCGGATTGCCCATGCTGACGACGGATGGTGAATGCAAGATAGGCCTGTCAATTGGGCCGATCTGCAATTCGATGCAGCGCGTGTCGGCGAATTCTTCCGCGAGCGGAATGTCCTTCCAGGAAAAGCGCGGCGCGCCCATGTCGACGGTCGAGACCAGCGGTGCCGCGCCCTTCCAGGTGTTGAGCAGTCCCGCCGGCGTCTCGAAGGTGAGCGCGTCCTTGCCGGTCTCGCGGAACATCAATTCGG
>CAYZMR010000669.1:0-1686 GCA_964479515.1 uncultured Hyphomicrobiales bacterium
TCGAGCGTGCCGGCCGGCAGGCGCAGCATCAGGCGGCCGATGCGGTCGAGCGTCTCGAACTTGCCCGTCAGCTCGCGGTCGGGGAGCCGCACGATGATGTCGCCGCCGAGTCCTGCGGCGCGCGCCAGCCAGTCGGCGCGAATGCGCGCGAAACCCGTGCCGCGATCCCACTGCTGAAGCCGCGCCTGCATGGCGCCGGAGAGCGCAGCCAGCAGCGCGGCCGGCGTCGCGGCCGAGCCGCACGCCGCGAGATCGGTCACCGGATACGGGATACCGGCCGGATGATGCGCGCAGTTGACCCCGATCCCGATGGCGACGGCGGGCGGAGCGCTTTGCGTGGTCTCGGCCTCGATCAGGATGCCGGCGAACTTCGCGCCGTCGATCAGCAGGTCGTTCGGCCATTTGAGCTCGAGCTTCGCGAGCAGCGTCGGGGCCACGTGGCTCACAGCATCATGCAGCGCGAGCGCCGCCACGAAACAGAGCTCCGGCGCCTTGCCGGGCGGTACCGCGTCGGTCAGGAGCAGGCTCGCATAGAGGTTGCCCGGCTCCGAGCTCCACGCATTGCCGCGCCGGCCGCGCCCCGCGGTCTGCCGGCGCGCCGTGACCCACAACGGCCCCGCCTCGCCCTCGCGCGCCAGCCTCAGCGCCTCCGCGTTGGTCGAGGGAAGCGTGTCGTGGGCGATGAGTCGGACGCCGGCGGCGTCCTGGTGATTCAAATGCATCAGAACAATGACTTGGCGGCCGCTGCCGCCGCGGAAACGAGCGGCGCCGGATAGGCGAAGAACAGGATCGTGAACAGCCCGGTCACGCCCAGCACGATGCGCAACTCGCGCGCCATCGGCGCAAAGCTCTCCGCGGGTTCGTCGAAATACATCACCTTCACGATGGTGAGATAGTAGTAGGCGCCGACCACGCTCGTGACCACGCCGATCACCGCCAATATGTAGAGCCCTGCATTGATCGCGGCGAGGAACACGTAATATTTCGCGAAGAAGCCCGCGAGCGGCGGAATGCCGGCGAGCGAGAACATCATCACGGCGAGGAAGAAGGCGAGCGTCGGCTGCGTGCGCGCGAGGCCCGAGAGATCGGAAATCTGCTCCACGCTCGCCCCGCCGCGGCGCATCGCGATGATGCCGGCGAAGGTGCCGAGCGTCATCGCGAGGTAGATCGCCATGTAGACGACGACGCCCTGCACGCCTTCCGGGCTCGCGGCCGCAAGCCCGATCAGCGCGAAGCCCATGTGCCCGATCGACGAATAGGCCATCAGCCGCTTGATGTTGCGCTGGCCGATCGCCGCAAACGACCCGAGCGCCATCGACGCGATCGCGACGAACACCACGATCTGCTGCCACTGGGCGGCGATCGGCCCGAACGCCGTGATCGGCGCCCGCACGAAGATCGCCATCGCGGCGAGCTTCGGGGCGGCGGCGAAGAACGCCGTCACCGGCGTCGGCGCGCCCTCGTAGACGTCGGGCGTCCACATGTGGAACGGCACCGCCGAGACCTTGAAGCAGAAGCCCGCGAACAGGAACACCAGGCCGAAGGTGAGCCCGAGGCCGCCATGCGCCGCGGCCGCCGCGATGCCGGCAAAGTTCACTGTGCCGGTGAAGCCGTAGATCAGCGAGGCGCCATAGAGCAGCATTCCCGACGACAGCGCGCCGAGCACGAAGTATTTCAGTCCGGCCT
>CAYZMR010000670.1:0-1686 GCA_964479515.1 uncultured Hyphomicrobiales bacterium
TTCGGGATGTCGACGAGCGCGTTCTCGCCTTCGACGAAGAAGTGATGGTGGTCGGAGACGTTGGTGTCGAAATAGGTCTTCGATCCGTCGACCGCGACCTGGCGCAGCAGGCCGACCTCGGTGAACTGGTGCAGCGTGTTGTAGACGGTCGCGAGCGACACCGGCACTTTCGCCTTGGTGGCTTCCTCGTACAGCATCTCGGCGGTGAGATGCCGGTCGCCCTTGGCGAACAGGATCCAGCCGAGCGCCATGCGTTGGCGCGTCGGGCGCAGGCCGACCTCGCGCAGCATCGACTTGACGTCGTGCCACGGGCAGCCTGTGAGCTCCGCGCGCGCGACCGGATTCGCCCGCAAACCCGCGGGCTCGGTCGTCTGGGACAAGGTCGCTCGTATTTCCGTCATGAACACAAAACCATTACATTGCGAAACGCCCCGGGGCCCGAGATCGTTGCGATTGTGATCATAGGGAAGCCGGCCGGCAGATGCAACTCTGTCGCAACAATCCGCCGATCTGACACGGCAGCATACCAAAGCTCCGTCCGATCGGACAAAATGCCACCAGCCTTTGCCGGGTCGAGGCCGTATGATAGTTAATCGCCGGATTGCGCTCTCGGGGACTTCAGTCGGATGGAAACGCGCCGTTCCAGCTTCGAATATGACGATCTGCTCGCCTGCGGGCGGGGGGAACTTTTCGGCGGAGGACCGCAGCTTCCTTTGCCGCCGATGCTGATGTTCGACCGTATTTCCGAGATCGCGGAAGCCGGAGGCGAATACGGCAAGGGGCTGATGCGCGCCGTGCTCAAGGTCCGCCCCGATCTCTGGTTTTTCCCCTGTCATTTCAAAGGCGATCCGGTGATGCCGGGCTGCCTCGGGCTCGACGCGTTGTGGCAGATGGTGGGGTTCTTCCTCGGCTGGCTCGGGGCCTCCGGGCGCGGGCGCGCGCTCGGCCTTGGCGAACTGAAGTTTGCCGGACAGGTGCTCCCGACCGTGAAAGAGATCATCTACGGCATCGAGATCAAACGTGTGATGCGCTCCAGGCTCGTGCTCGGCATCGCGGACGGCTGGCTCTCGGCGGACGGTGAGATCGTGTACCGGGCAAACGACCTGAAGGTCGCGTTGTTCAAGGACACTGCGCAACCGGCCGGGGCCTGACAAGCGGGCGCGGAAGTCCCACATAAGCGACGCACGCCGAAATCGATCGGTCTTTGAAAGATGCGGACGAGGCAATCATGAGACGGGTCGTCGTCACCGGGATGGGCATCGTCTCGTCCATCGGCAACAACACCCAGGAAGTTCTGGCGAGCTTGCGCGAGGCGAAGTCCGGCGTCTCGCGCGCCGACAAATACGCCGAACTCGGCTTCCGCTGCCAGGTGCATGGCGCGCCGACGCTCGATCCATCCGAATCCGTCGACCGCCGCGCGATGCGCTTCCTCGGCGGCGGCGCGGCCTGGAACCATGTCGCGATGGAGCAGGCGATCCGCGACGCGGGTCTGGAGGCGGGCGATATCTCCAACGAGCGCACCGGCATCGTGATGGGTTCGGGTGGCCCCTCGGCGCGCACCATTGTGGAGGCCGCCGACACGGCGCGCACCAGGGGGCCGAAGCGCGTGGGCCCGTTCGCGGTGCCGAAGGCGATGTCCTCGACCGCGTCGGCGACGCTCGCCACCTGGTTCAAGATCAAGGGCGT
>CAYZMR010000671.1:0-1682 GCA_964479515.1 uncultured Hyphomicrobiales bacterium
GCGGTCGTGCCGAGAATCCAGCCCGGCTGATACTTGATGCCTTCGGCGGCGTTCTTGGCCAGAATCAGCGACTCCGTGATCGCGCCACCCGCGACCGCCGCACCGTCGGTCTTGACCGCGAGGCCGATCCAAGCGCCCGCGACCAGCGGCTCGTGCGAGAGAAACGTCTGCGCCAGGAACGGCAGGATCAGGATCTCGACGACCGCGAACACCACGACCAGCGACGACACCAGCACCGGGATCACCGGCCGCGCGCGGATCGCGCCGCCGGTCGCGATCGCTGCCGCGACGCCGCAGATCGAGATGCCGGAGGCAAGCGGGGCCGCCCATTCGCGGTTGAAGCCGAACCAGCGGCGCGCCACGAAATAGACGACCGCCCAGTAGATCAGGTAGGCCTCGACGATCGCGGCGACCCCGCGCAAGAGCAGCGAGCTCGCGAGATTGAGCTTGCCCGCCGCCGTCACGGCGAGGAAGCCGCCGAGGATCACGATCGCGACCTTGATATAGAGTTCCGGCCGCACCGCCTCCTTGATCCACTCGGCGAAGCGCGGAAAGCCGTTGGCGATGATCAGTCCGGCGATCAGCGCGAAGATGTAGCCGCCCTCGTTGGTGAGCTTCAGCGACCACGAGACGTCGAATTTCTGCAGGTCGGCCGGCGTGACGGCCGCGAAGTTGGCGTAGGAGCCGACGACCCAGCTCGCATAGGCGATCCAGAACACCGCCGTGAAGGCGAGCGCGAATTTCTTCACGTCGCTTTTCAGCGCGACCGCGGCGCCGCTCAGCACCACGAGCAGCGCCACATAGGTCGCAAGCAGCGCGCCGACGCCGCCGAGCGCCGAGTAGGCCTTTGAGACCGGCCCCAGCGCCGAGCCGAGATTGGTCCAGACCGAGGTGCTGACCACCCAGCCGATCAGGTCCACATTGGCAATGCCGGCGAGCGCCAGCACGAAGATCAAAAGACCGATGACGACCGAGAGCCAGTCTTCGCTGACGATCGGCGAGCTCTCCACATTGTCGGCGCGCCGTGGCGTCGCGCTTTGCCAATGGGCGGTATCGGTGGTGGAGGACATTCCGGGTCTCCTGCGAAAGTGCAGGAGCTAGATAGAATAATTTTTCAAAAATAGGCAATGACGACAGGAAAATAAGAAGATTGTTCCAATATGGCTCTGTAGGCCACCGACATCTTCCAAATTCTGGGGCAGCGGCAACATCGGACGCCTGTCGACGAGCCGGTAAGCGCGAGCGGCATGCGAGGTTGTCATCCCGGAAGCCGCCGCAGGCGGCTATCCGGGACCCATAAACCCAGATCGTCATGAGGGGGACGACCGCGTCCACCGCGCACGTTGTGGTTATGGATCCCGGCTCTCGCTTCGCTCGGCCGGGATGACAATCGCGGTCGGTCGTGTGCATCGCCAGCCTCAATACACATCCTGCTGGTAGCGGCCCTGCTTCTTCAGGTCGCCGAGGAAGGCGACCGCCTGCTCCGCGGTGCGCGCGCCGTGCTGCGCCACGATGTCGACGAGCGCGCGCTCGACGTCCTTGGCCATGCGTTTGGCGTCGCCGCAGACGTAGACATGCGCGCCGTCGGCGAGCCAGGTCCACAGGTCGCGCCCGACCTCGCGCATGCGATCCTGCACGTAGAACTTCTGCGCCGTGTCGCGCGACCAGGCGAGCGAGAGGCG
>CAYZMR010000672.1:0-1680 GCA_964479515.1 uncultured Hyphomicrobiales bacterium
GCACCGCGTGCGGGACACTCGTTTAGAGTTTATGCGGGCTCATCCAGCGCGCCCCGAGCAGGATGCCGAGCGCGATCGCGACGGGAAACAGCGCGAGCCATGAGCCGCCCGCGGCGACGGCCGCGGCCGCCGCCCAAGAGATCGACGAGAACGCCTCGGCGAAAGTCGCGAAGCGCGACGCGGTCTGGCGGTGGCGGAAATAGCGCCGCGTCGCCTGCTTGCGAAACCAGAACTGGACACCGGTCGCAGCCGCGGTGGCGGCGAGAACGCCGCACGCCGTAACGAGCGCGCCGTAGAGCGACAGGAACGCGAGCGCCACGATGAACGGCGCGAACACGACCGCGATACAGCCGAGCACCGCCTCGACCTTGGCCCGAACGATGCTGCTCGCGAGAACAGGCGCGGTCGCGACCAGATCCGGCGCGTCCTCGCCCGAGATCGCGAGCCAGGCGAGCCCGCCGGCAAGCTGCCCCGCCGCCATCACCAGCACCGGCACGAGCACGACGAGCGCGCCGGTGCCTTCGCCGTAGGAGCGCCAGAGCAGCAGCGCGGGCGGCAGCAGATAGAGAAGCTGCATCAGCGTCTGCGACACGAGCCACGGGTCGCGGCGCAGCAGCGTCCACTCCTTCTGCCGCAGCGCGCGCATGGCCGAAGCGCGGCGGAAGCCGACGCGCGAACGCTGCCGCGCGCCGGTCTGCGCGACGCCGGCCGCCGCGATCGCGTGCTCGCCGAAGGATGCCGAAAAGACGAAGATCGCGGCGCCGAGCAGCGCCAGGCCCGAGATCAGGACCACCGCGAGCGCCGTGAGGTCGCCCAGCGCCGCGCGCGCCGGCCACCACACCAGACTGTCGATGTCCGGCACCAGCGCGATGAGCGTCTCGGACTCGAGGAACACCATCCGCGACAGCGTGCCGTTCGCGAGGATCGCCGCGACCTGCAGGCCGATGATGAAGACCGCCGCGATCACGGCGGCGACGATCTGCGCGGCAAGCCGCGTGCGCTTCGGCCCGATCGCGCGAAACAGCGCGACCGTGAGCGCGACCGCGAAGGCCGCCGCCGTCGCGCCCATCGCGATGACGACGCCGTAAGCGGCGAGCCAGCGCGCGCCGCCGCGCAGCGCGAGCACGTCGATCAGCGGAGCCGCCAGCAGCAGCGCCATCAAGATGACGGAGAGCGCCATCGCGCCGATGCGCACGGCGAACAGCTTGCGCACGGCGACCGGCGAGGACAGGATCAGCTCGAAGTCCGAGCGCGCATAGAAGGCGCGCGTCACCGACTCCATCGCCTGCGAGCACAAGAGCGACCACGACAGGAGCGCGGTTGCGGTGATCACCACCAGCGCCGGCTTGTCCGGCTCGGTGCCGACATCGACGTAGCGCGCGACGAAATAGTACGCGATCAGATGGGCGAACACGACGAACAGCACGAGCAGGATCGCGACGGTCCGCTCGCGCCCGCGCCGCCCGGCCGTCATCATCGACAGCCAGTCGCGCCAGGCGAGGCGAACCTCGTGCTGCGCGAACCAGGGAAGGGTGCCAGCGTGGCTCACGCTGCGGCCGCCGGCTCGGCGACGAGCGTGAGGAACGTGTCCTCCAGGCTCGTCTGGCTGTTGCCGGCCTGCCGGCGCAACTCGTCGAGCGTGCCTTCGGCGATCAGCTTTCCGCCGGCGATGATGCCGAC
>CAYZMR010000673.1:0-1664 GCA_964479515.1 uncultured Hyphomicrobiales bacterium
GCTGGAGAAGGCGCAGCAGAAGGTCGAGGCGCGCAACTTCGACATCCGCAAGAACATCCTGAAGTTCGACAACGTGATGAACGACCAGCGCAAGGTCATCTTCGAGCAGCGCGTCGACTGGATGCGCGAGGAGAACGTGGCCGAAATCGTCACCGACATGCGCCATGCGGTGATCGACACGCTGGTCGCCAAGCACGTTCCGGAGAACGCCTATCCAGAGCAGTGGGATGCGCCCGGCCTGAAGGAGGAGCTCAACCGCGTGCTCGGCCTCGACATCCCGGTCGACGCCTGGGCCAAGGAAGAGGGCATCGCCGACGAGGAGCTGACCTCGCGCATCGACCGCCAGGCCGACGAGCACATGGCGGCCAAGGTCGCGCAATGGGGCCCGGACGTCATCCGCTATGTCGAGAAGTCGATCCTCTTGCAGACACTCGACCATCTCTGGCGCGAGCACCTGCTTATGCTCGAGCATCTGCGCCAGGTGATCGGGCTGCGCGGCTACGGCCAGCGCGATCCGCTCAACGAGTACAAGGCCGAGGCCTTCAGCCTGTTCGAGGCGATGAGCACGCGGCTGCGCGAGGCGGTCACTGCTCAGCTCATGCGCGTCGAGATCGTGCAGCAGCCGCCCCCGGAGCAGCCGGAAAACTTGCCCTACATGGAAGCGCACAAGCTCGACCCGAACACTGGCGAGGACGAGATGTCATTCGCCGACGCGCCGCTCGCGCCGGCGCTGGTCGGCAACGGCAATGGCAACGGAACCGCGCGCGGCGTCGAGCGCAATCCGAACGATCCGACGAGCTGGGGCAAGGTCGGCCGCAACGAGCCGTGCCCCTGCGGCTCGGGCAAGAAGTACAAGCACTGCCACGGCCGGTTCGGGTAAGCCCATCCATCGCGACACGCTCTAAGCGCAGGGTACCAATGATCCCGGCGCCAGGCTGGGCTTCTGGGTCAACGGCAATGTGCAGGCCGCCATCGCGCGGCGCGAGTGCTCACTCCGCCGCCTCCCGCTGCGGCTCGACTGCTTCCACCTTGGCGGCGCAGAACTTGAACTCGGGAATCTTCCCGAACGGGTCGAGCTTCGGGTTGGTGAGCAAGTTCGCGGCCGCCTCCACATAGGCGAACGGGATGAACACGACGCCATCCGGCACGGCGTCATCCTGGCGCGCCGCGAGCTCGACCACGCCGCGCCGCGTCGTCACCCGCACCGGATCGCCCGGCGTGATGCCGAGCTTTTCGATCGTGCCGCGCGACAGCGAGGCGACGGCATTCGGCTCGAGCGCATCGAGCACGGTCGCGCGCCGCGTCATCGCGCCGGTGTGCCAATGCTCAAGCTGGCGGCCGGTGGTGAGGATGAAGGGATACTCGGCGTCCGGCACCTCGTCGGGCGGGGTGTATTTCGCGGCCACGAGCTTCGCCATGCCGCCGGGGCGCGGGAAGCCTTTGTCGAACACGACATCGCGGCCCGGCACGTCGGGTCCGTCGACCGGATAGGTGACGTGATCCTCGCGCGCGACACGCTCCCAGGTGATGTTGGCGAGCGCCGGCATCAGGTTCGCCATCTCGGTGAACACTTCCGAGACATGCTGGTAGTTCCAATTGCAGCCCATGCGCTGCGCGAGGTCCTGCACGATCCACAAATCCTGCCGCGCCTCGCCCGGCAGCGG
>CAYZMR010000674.1:0-1656 GCA_964479515.1 uncultured Hyphomicrobiales bacterium
TCGCGCAGCGGCAGTCCCATCAGGTGCTCGCCGCCATTGCCGTTCGGCATGCTCGGCACCATCGCGCCGACATCCTGCGGCAGCATCGAAGCCGAAATCACCGCATCCGCCTCGCCGCCCGCCAGGATCATCAGGCGCTCGACGTTGTTGCGCAGCTGCCGCACATTGCCGGGCCAGTCGTGCGATTGCAGCACCGCCATCGCGTCCTCGCCGATCTGCCGCTTCGGCAGCCCGGTCGACTGCGATATCTGCTCGATGAAATAGTCGATCAGCGGCGCGATGTCCTCGCGCCGCTCGGCGAGCGGCGGCACCCGGATCGGCACCACCGAGAGGCGATGGTAGAGGTCCTCGCGGAAGCGGCCTTCGGCGATCTCGGCTTCGAGATTGCGCGCGGTCGAGGAAATGATGCGCACGTCGACGGCGATCTTGGCGGTGCCGCCGACGCGCTGGAAGGTCTGGTCGACCAGCACGCGCAGGATCTTGTTCTGGGTTTCGCGGGGCATATCCGCAATTTCGTCGATGAACAGCGTGCCGTGATGCGCCTCCTCCAGCGCGCCGATCTGACGATCCTGCGAGCCGTTCGAAGCCTCGACGCCGAACAGTTCGGTCTCCATCCGCTCAGGCGTGATCGCGGCCGCGTTGATCACCACGAAGGGGCCTTCGGCGCGCCCCGACAGCGTGTGGATCGAGCGGGCGGCGAGCTCCTTGCCGGCGCCCGACGGGCCGACGATCAGGATGCGGCTGTTGGTCGGGGCGACCTTCTCGATCACTTGGCGCAGGTGATTGATGACCGGCGAGCGGCCGACCAGGCTCGTCGGCATCGGTGTGAGCGCCTTGAGCTCTTTGACCTCGCGTTTCAAGCGTGAGGTCTCGAGCGCGCGGTTGGCGACCAGCACCAGCCGGTCGGCCTTGAACGGCTTCTCGATGAAGTCGTAGGCGCCGCGCTTGATCGCCGAGACCGCGGTCTCGATGTTGCCGTGACCGGAGATCATCACCACCGGAAGCTCGGGATTGTGCTGCTTCACATTGTCGAGCAGCTGCAGCCCGTCGAGCTTGCTGCCCTGCAGCCAGATGTCGAGGAACAACAGGTTCGGCCGGCGCGACGAGATCGCGCCGAGCGCGGTGTCGCTGTCGCGCGCGGTCCGCGTCTCGAAGCCTTCATCCTGCAGGATGCCGGCTACCAGTTCGCGGATATCGGCTTCGTCGTCGACGATGAGGATGTCGGACGCCATGTCACTCGCCTGCCGCTGCCATTGGCTCAATCTTGGGGTCTGATTGGTCGTCGCGTGCCGCGCCGCCGTCGAGCCGTTCGGCGGCGAAGCGCAACCTCACCCACGCGCCGCGGCCGCCGTCGGCGACCTCGGGCGCGTCGGCCAACTCGATTCGACCGCCATGCTCCTCGAGAATGCGGCCGACGATGGCAAGACCAAGGCCGGTGCCCTTCTCGCGCGTCGTCACGTAGGGCTCGAGCAGCCGGTTGCGGTTCTCTTTCGGCAGGCCGGTGCCGTTGTCGATCACGTCGATGACGATGTCGTTGCCCTCGCGCGCGGCCGTGACGCGGATGTGGCCGCGCTTGAGCTCTTCCGGCGGCACGCCGGCGATCGCCTCGGTGGCGTTCTTGATGATGTTGGTCAGCGCCTGCGAGATCAGCCGCCG
>CAYZMR010000675.1:0-1655 GCA_964479515.1 uncultured Hyphomicrobiales bacterium
CCGTCGCGGGCGCGCCACTTGCCGTTGGTGCAGAGGATGCCGCCCTGCGCCGGCACCGCGTCGAACTCCACGGTGTTGTAGTAGACCGTGCCGTCGGCGAGCGTCGCCGTGAAGTCGGTCTTGCATTTGTCGCCGTCGATCACCGGATTGTATTGCCCGATGATGACGCCGTTGCCGCCGGTGCTCGGGAACGTGGGCGTGTGCAGCCGCCAGGTCGCGTAATTCTCCGGCGCGGCGCTCGGTTGTGCCGCCGCTCCCGACAGCGCGAGAGCGGTGAACGCCGCGCCGATGATGAGATGTCGCATGTTACAGTCTCCCCGTGGGGCGCCCTGCCCCGTCGGCGGCAAGATACTGGCCGGCGCCATTTGGGTTTCTGCTTTCACGCCCTCGTGAATTGCACGCCACGCGAATTGAAACGCCGCGGCCGCCCGCGCGTATCGCCTGCGGGCCGCATCGGCTATCCTGGATTCGAACCGGCGGGTGCTCTTATGATCGATCGCAGACAGATTTTGGCGCTGTTGGCGGGCTCGGTGGCAGCGCCCGCGCTGGCGCAGGCAACCGGGATGAGCCGCATGACGGCCTACGCGTTCTCATTTGCCGGATTGAACGGCGGCGACATCCGCCTCGCGGACTATGCCGGCAAGCCGATCATGGTGGTGAACACCGCCTCGCTGTGCGGCTACACGCCCCAATATGCCGGCCTGCAGGAATTGTGGACGCGCTATCGCGACCGCGGCCTGGTCATCGTTGGCGTGCCGTCGAATGACTTTGGTTCGCAGGAGCCCGGCGGCGTGACCGAGATCGAGCAGACCGCGCATCAGGGCTACGGCGTCACCTTCCCGCTCGCCGCCAAGGCGGTGGTCAAAGGGCCAAGCCCGCATCCGTTCTACAAATGGGCGGCGGCCGAGCGCCCCCTCGATGCGCCGCGCTGGAACTTCCACAAATATCTGGTCGGGCGCGACGGACATATCGTCGGGTCCTTCCCCTCCGAGATCGAGCCGGCCGATGCGCGCGTGGTCGCGGCAATCGAGCGCGAGCTCAGCCACGCCGCGTGACGCGGCCGAAACCTCCTCAACGCATGACCGTCCGACCGCCGCGCCAGCTCTCAGCCAAAATCTGGACCGACAACCCGGCGGCCGCGCTCGACTACGAGATCGCGCAGGAGAAGGCGTCCACACTCGGACGGCTCGGCCGCGCGCTGGAAGCATCCCTCGCCGCGCTCGCGGCCTTCGATGCGCAGCCGCGCGAACTCTCGCCGGACGCGCGCCACGAGCGGCGCGCGCTGGTCGCACAAGCCGGCCACGCGCTCTGGCTGTTCGTCGTGCAGCGCGAGTCGCTGGGCTTACGCGACACGCGCCAGTTGATGCGCGACTATCGCGTGCCCGCCGACGTGCAGGCCCGCATGGGGATGATGCCGGTCAAGGCCGCGCGATAGTTGCTTGTGGCCTGATACGCCGCCTGACACACTCGCCGACATAGAAGAAAATCTCGACGGGAGGACGGCAATGAGGCGAATGATCTGGCTCGCGTTCGCGGGCGCAATCGGGCTGGCGGGCGTGCACGGCGCGCGCGCCGAGAGCCCGAAGCTCGAAAAGCCGCGCATCGCGCTCTCGGTCGGCGGCTCGATCAGCCAGATGAACAAGGTCGCGTATTTC
>CAYZMR010000676.1:0-1643 GCA_964479515.1 uncultured Hyphomicrobiales bacterium
GCCAGATATCCGTGCAACGCCGCCACCACCTGCGCGCCTTCGCCGATCGCCGCGCCCACGCGCTTGACCGAATTGAGCCGCACGTCGCCGATCGCGTAGACGCCGGGCCGGCTCGTCTCCAGCGGCTGCGCCTGTTTGCCGGCGTCCGCGCCGGTGAGCACGAAGCCCTTGGCGTCGGTCGCGACGCCCGAGCCGGCGAGCCATTTGGTGTTGGGCGCGGCCCCGATCAGCAGGAACAGGTGGCCGATGGCCCGCCGTGTCTCCCGTCCTGCGCCGTCGCGCCAAACGATCGCTTCGAGCACGCCGTCATGGCCTTCGAGCGCGGTGACCCGCGTGCCCGTCAGCACCTCGATATTGCCCTGCGCGGCGATGCGGTCGACCAGATAGCGCGACATGCTGTCGGTAAGATCGCGCCCGCGCACGATCATCCACACTTTCGCGACTTGGCTCGCGAGATAGACCGCCGCCTGCCCGGCCGAATTCCCCGCGCCAACGAGCGCCACCTCCTGGCCGGCGCAGAGCTTTGCCTCCAGCGGCGAGGCCCAGTAATGCACGCTCGACATCTCGTACGCGTCGAGATCGGCGACATCGAGCCGCCGGTATTCGGCACCGCAGGCGAGCACGACCGCGCGCGCCCGCACGCGCTCGTCGTTCGAGAGCGTCAGCGTGAAGCCGTCGCCGTCCGCGCCGAGGCTCTTCACTTCGGCCGGAATCGCCATCTCGGCGCCGAACTTCTGCGCCTGGTTGTAGGCGCGGCCCATCAGCGCCATGCCGCTGATGCCGGTCGGAAAGCCGAGATAGTTCTCGATGCGCGCCGAGGCGCCGGCCTGCCCGCCGAAGGCGCGGCAGTCGAGCACCACGACGGCGAGCCCTTCGGACGCCGCATAGACGGCGGTCGCAAGCCCAGCCGGCCCGGCGCCGACCACGACCACGTCATAGAGCCGGTTCGGATCGATCGTGCCGACCATCCCGATGCAGCGCGCAAGCTCGCCCTCGCTCGGATTGCGCAGCAGCTGCCCGCCCGGACAGAGCACGATCGGCAATTGGCTGGCGTCCACGTGAAAACGCTCGATCAGCGCCTTGGCCTCGGCGTCGGTCTCGGGGTTGAGCGTCTGGTGCGGATGCCCGTTGCGGCGGAGGAACCCTTCGAGCCGCAGCACGTCGCCATTGTCCGGGCGCCCGACGATCACCGGCCCGCCGGCGCCGGTCTCGAGCAGCCCGACGCGGCGCAGGATCAGCGCGCGCATGATGCGCTCGCCGAGCTCGGCCTCGCCGATCAGCAGCGCGCGCAGCTTCTCCGGCGGGATGATCAGCGCCTCGACCGGCTCGGTCGCATAGGCGTCGATCAGCACGGGCCGGCCCGCAAGCGTCGCGAGCTCGCCCATGAACTGGCCGGGGCCATGCGTGACGATCAGCTCGCGCCGACCGGACTCGTCATGCTGCGTGACGTCGACCTTGCCGGACAGGATGATCGTCAAGCCGCGCCCGACCGTGCCGACGCGCGCCAGCGCCTCGCCGGCCGCATAGGAGCAGGCCTCGCCGAAGCGCCGCATGCGCGCGATGTCGGACGCGTCCAGCGTCGGGAACATCTGCGCGCGCCGCGTCTCGATGATCGACTGTGCCGCCGGCGGCAGTGCCATGCG
>CAYZMR010000677.1:0-1642 GCA_964479515.1 uncultured Hyphomicrobiales bacterium
TGACCAGCGGCTCCATCGGTCCGGTCGCCAACGTCAACGACGCGCCGACCGGCTCCGTCACGCTCAGTGGTGCGCCGACCGAGGACCAGACGCTCACCGCCTCGAACACGCTGGCGGACGCGGATGGCTTGGGCGCGATCGGCTATCAATGGCAGCGCAATGGAGTAGACGTCGCGGGCGCGACCGCGTCGAGCTATCTGCTCGGTGACGCCGACGTGGCCGCCAACATGCGCGTCGTGGCGAGCTACACCGACGGCCATGGCACCCATGAGTCGGTGGCGAGCGCGGCAACCAGCGCCATCGTCAACATCAACGATCCGCCGACCGGCGTGGTGACGATTGGCGGCACGCCGGCCGAAGACCAGACGCTCACCGTCTCGAATACGCTGGCGGATGCGGACGGGTTGGGCGCGATCGCCTACCAGTGGGAGCGTGACGGCGTCGACGTCGCGGGCGCGACCGCGCCGAGCTATCTGCTCGGCGATGCCGATGTGGGCACTCATATCAGCGTCGTCGCGAGCTATACCGACGGCCACGGCACCCACGAGACCGTCGCGAGCGCGGCGACGACGGCGATCGTGAACGTGGACGATGCGCCGGTCGCGCAGGACGGCGCGGTCGCCGGCAGCCGCAACAGCGAGATCCCCGGTACCGTCACGGCGACGGACGTCGACAACACTCCTGCGCAGATCAGCTATAACCTGTCCGGAGCGAACGGCGGCGCGCTGCACGGAGCGGTCTCCCTCGGCACCGATGGGCATTTCACCTACACGCCGGCGTTCAACTATTCGGGGCCCGACGTCTTCCATTTCGTGGCCTCCGACGGGACCTTGAGCAGCAATGTCGGAACGGTCTCGGTCGTCGTGAACGCGTCGGGCGGCGCCATCCCGCCCGATGCGGTCAACGACACCGCGAGCGCCAACGAATATCAAACCGTGACCGGCAACGTCATCACCGGCGTGCCCGGTGGTGGTCACGACACCGATCCGGCCGGCAGCACCCTCACCGTCACGGGCATCAGTGGCGGCGCAATTGACTCGGCCGACACCGGCGCATTCGGGACCCTGCTGATCCACGGCGACGGCAGCTACAGCTACGCCGCCGATCATGCGGAATCCCTCTACGCCGGCACCAGCGGCACCGACACGTTCACCTACACGCTGTCCAACGGTGTCGGCGTCGACACAGCGACGCTCACCGTCACGGTCAATGGTGTGAACACCGGGACCGACGGCGACGATCACGTCATCGGCGGCCCGAACGGCGAGGGTCTCGACGGCGGCGCTGGCAACGACGTGATGAGCGGCAACGGCGGAGACGACAGCATCACCGGCGGCACCGGGGATGACACGATCAGCGGCGGCGACGGCAACGACTCGATCGGCGGCAACGACGGTAACGACACGATCACCGGGGATGCCGGCAACGATACGATCGGCGGCGATAACGGCAACGACCATCTCGACGGCGGCGCCGGCAACGACGTGCTGTTCGGCGGCAGCGGCGATGACGAGCTCCACGGCGGCACCGGCGACGACATCATCGTCGGCATGGACGGCAACGACGCCATCCTCGGTGAGGACGGCAACGACATCGCCAATGGCGGCGCCGGCAATGACGTCATGATCGGCGGAGCCGGCGA
>CAYZMR010000678.1:0-1635 GCA_964479515.1 uncultured Hyphomicrobiales bacterium
TGAAGCCCGCGCTCTTCGCCGCCGCGTTGAGGCTCTCGGCGACCGCGGCAGACGGCGCCTCGCCGACCGCGCCGCAGTGCTCGCAGATCAGGAACACGACCGGTGCATCGGAAGCGTGATTGTTGATGCAGGCGAGGAACGCGTTGCGACTCTCGATGCGGTGCACGAAGCCCTGGGCGGTGAGGAAATCGAGCGCGCGGTAGATCGTGATTGGGGCGGGCCGGGGCCCGCGCGCCGCCACCAGATCGATGATCTCGTAGGCGCCGAGCGGCTTGTGGCTCGCGGCGAGCGTCTCGAGCACCTGCCGGCGCATCGCGGTCAGCCGCTCGCCGCGCTTGACGCAGAGCGCCTCGGCGTGCGCGAGCGCGTCCGCCGAACAGCGGCCGTGATCGTGGTCGGGCGTGGGGAAGACGGAAGCCATGGCCTAACTCTATCCGATTCCGCTCGCGCGGACGTGAACCATCCGGTTGACGTTAATATTGCGGTGCAGCAATGCTGCCGCAATATTGGATATAAGGGCTGACCCGCCCGGCAGCCACGCGCTCCGTCAACTCAGGTGACCATCATGCTCCAGGGAAAATCCGCCGTCGTCACAGGTTCCACGTCCGGCATCGGGCTCGCTTATGCGCGCGCCTTCGCCAAGGAAGGTGCGAACGTCACCATCAACGGCTTTGGCGCCGCCGCCGACATCGAGAAGGAGCGCGCCGGCATCGAGACCGATTTCGGCGTGAAGGCGGCGTACTCGCCCGCGGACATGACCAAGCCGGCCGAGATCGCCGACATGATCAAGACCGCCGAGAAGACCTTCGGCTCGGTCGACATCCTGGTGAACAATGCCGGCATCCAGTTCGTCTCGCCGGTCGAGGATTTCCCCGTCGAGAAGTGGGACCAGATCATCGCGATCAACCTCTCGGCCGCCTTCCACGCGATGCGCGCCGCGGTGCCCGGCATGAAGGCGCGCAAATGGGGCCGCATCATCTCGACCGCCTCGGCGCATTCGCTGGTCGCCTCGCCGTTCAAGTCGGCCTACGTCACGGCGAAGCACGGCATCGCGGGCCTCACCAAGACGGTCGCGCTGGAAGTCGCCACCTTCGGCGTCACGGTGAACGCCATCTCGCCCGGCTACGTGTGGACGCCGCTGGTCGAGAAGCAGATCCCCGACACCATGAAGGCGCGCAACATGACCAAGGAGCAGGTCATCAACGACGTGCTGCTCGACGCGCAGCCGACCAAGCAGTTCGTCACCGTCGACCAGGTCGCCTCGCTTGCGGTTTATCTCTGTTCGGACGCGGCGGCGCAGATCACCGGCGCGAACCTCTCGATCGACGGCGGCTGGACCGCGGAGTAGCCGTCACCCTGAGGTGCGAGGCGCGCAGCGCCGAGCCTCGAAGGGCGAGGGCGCTTGCACCGAGTTCTTGTCCATCCTTCGAGGCCCGGCTTGGCCGGGCACCTCAGGATGACGTAGGAGCGACATGATCAACATCCTCAAGAAACCGCGCGGCGGCAACGGCGAACAGCCACAGCCCGAAGCCGAGAAGCCCACGCCTACCGCCAAGAAGATCAACCTCGGCCTGCAGGGAGGCGGCGCGCATGGCGCCTTCACCTGGGGCGTGCTCGATTATCTGTTGCAGGACG
>CAYZMR010000679.1:0-1632 GCA_964479515.1 uncultured Hyphomicrobiales bacterium
AGGCTTTCATGTGCGCTGCGGCTGGGCTATGTGCTCGGCGCCGATCCCGCACGCCTTGAGGCCTTCATGCTGCCTAAGCCGAAGCCCGCGCTCGTCCCGAACACCTACGCCTACGAGTCAGAGCCGATGGTGAAGCCGACCGGCTTCCGCGAATACGACGCGCGCTGGCTGTTCGGCAAGGAAATCAACCTGATGGGCATGCAGGCGCTGGGGCTCGGCCTCGGCACCCTGATCCACGAGATGGGGGTCAAGCCGGAATTAGTCACGGGCCATGATTTCCGCGGCTATTCGGCCTCGATCAAGATGGCGCTGATCACCGGGCTGATGAGCGCGGGCGTGAAGGTGAAGGACATCGGCCTCGCCGTGACGCCGATGGCCTATTTCGCGCAGTTCGATCTCGACGTGCCGTGCGTCGCCATGGTGACGGCATCGCATAACGACAATGGCTGGACCGGCGTGAAGATGGGCGCGAACCGCCCGCTCACCTTCGGGCCCGACGAGATGAGCCGGCTGAAGACCATCGTGCTGGAAGCGGCCTTCAAGCCGCGGCCCGGCGGCTCTTACGATTTCATCCAGGATTTTCCCGCGCGCTACATCGCGGACCTCACGAAACGGCCGAAGCTCAAGCGGCGCATCAAGATCGTCTGCGCCTGCGGCAACGGCACGGCCGGCGCCTTCGCCCCGAAGGTGCTCGAGGCGATCGGCTGCGAGGTGATCGCGGTCGACTGCGAGCTCGATCACACGTTCCCGAAATACAATCCGAACCCGGAAGACATGGAGATGCTGCACGCGATGCGCGACGCGGTGCTGGCGCACAAGGCCGAGGTGGGCCTCGGCTTCGACGGCGACGGCGATCGCTGCGGGGTCGTGGATGACACGGGCGACGAAATCTTCGCCGACAAGGTCGGCGTGATGCTCGCGCGCGACATGTCCGCGCTCCATCCGGGCGCCACCTTCGTGGTCGATGTGAAATCGACCGGCCTCTATGCGACCGATCCGGTGCTGATCAAAAACGGCGTGAAGGCCGACTACTGGAAGACCGGCCATTCCTACATGAAACGGCGCACGCATGAGCTTGGCGCGCTCGCGGGCTTCGAGAAGTCCGGCCACTATTTCTTCAACCCGCCGTTCGGCCGCGGCTACGACGACGGCCTTATCTCGGCGCTCGCGATCCTCGATATGCTCGATCGCAATCCGGACAAGACGATGTCGCAGTTGAAGAATGCGCTCCCGAAAACGTGGGGCTCGCCGACGATGTCACCGCACTGCGCCGACGAGACCAAATACGGCGTAGTGGACGACGTGGTGAAGCATTTCGAGGCGGCGCAGAAGAAGGGCGATACCGTGATCGGCCAGCCGATCCGCGATCTCGTCACCGTCAACGGCGTGCGCGTCACGGTCGCGGACGGCACCTGGGGCCTCCTGCGCGCGTCGTCGAACAAGCCGGAGCTGGTCGTGGTGGTCGAGAGCCCGGTCTCCGAGGCGCGCATGCGCGAGATGTTCAAGGCGATCGACGCCGTGCTGCGCACGCACCCGGAAGTCGGCGCGTATAATCAGACGATTTGATCGCCGTCCTCACGGCTCCACATCCTTGTACACATCCACCTCGACCCCGCCCGGCAGGATGGCGCG
>CAYZMR010000680.1:0-1627 GCA_964479515.1 uncultured Hyphomicrobiales bacterium
GTCAAGTCCTCGAAGACCCCGATCATCACGGTCGCAGGCGCCGAGGACATGACTCAGCGCAAGCCGAACCCGTGGCTGGTGCGCGCGAGTTGCACCTCGGCGCAGTGCAGCTATCCGATGGCCGACTATGCGGCGAAGGAGCTCAAGCTCAAGCGCGCCATCACGATCGCGGACGATTTCGCCTACGGGCACGAGAACGTCGCGGGCTTCCAGAAGGTGTTCGAGGACGCCGGCGGCAAGGTGATCCAGAAGATCTTCACGCCGCTCAACGCGCCCGACTACGGCACGTACGTGTCGCAGTTCAAGAATGCCGACTGTCTCTACACCGGACACGCCGGCTCGAACGGACTGAAACTGATCCGCCAGCTTGCCGAGTACGGATTGAAGGGCAAGTTCACGATCGTCGGCGGCTTCACGCCGATCGACGAGTCCGTGCTGCAGCAGATGGGTGATGAAGGCGTCGGCTGTTATTCGGCCTGCTGGTACTCGGCCGTGCTCGACAATCCGATCAACAAGAAATTCGTCGAAGACATCCGTCGCGACTACAAGACCGACCCGGGCGTCTACGCGGCCGAGACTTACGTGGCGGGCGAGGTGCTCGAAGCCGCGCTCAAGACGATCGGCGGCAAGGCCGAGGACAAGGAAGCACTCAACAAGGCGCTGCACGACGTGAACCTGAAGGAATCGCTGCGCGGGCCGCTGCATTTCGACAGCTTCGGCAATGCAGTCGGCCCGCTCTACATCCGCAAGGTCGAGAAGAAGGACGGGCACTATCAGAACACGGTCTTGAAGACCTACCCGGACGTGAGCCAGTTCTGGACCTATCCGCAGGACGCGTTCCTCAAGGAGCCGGTCTTCTCACGCGACTACCCGCCGGCGAAGAATTTGGAGTGAGGGCGCGTGGTGACGCATCGCACTCGCTTTCTTTCCCCTCTCCCTGAAAGGGAGAGGGTGGCTGAGCGGACAAACGTCCGCGAAGCCGGGAGAGGGTCTTCCTGCTCCGACCCCTCTCCCGCCTCGCTTCGCTCGGCACCCTCTCCCCGCTTCGCCGGGCGAGGGGAAGGCGCGCGCTAGGCCGCATGCAATTCTGGATCATCCAGACACTCAACAGCATCGCGTTCGGCGGCTTGCTGTTCCTGCTCTCGTCCGGCTTCTCGCTCGCCTTCGGGCTGATGCGCATCCCGAACCTCGCGCATGGCGGCTTCTTCATGCTCGGCGCGTATCTGGGCGCGACGATCGTGTATGCGGGCGGCAATTTCTGGGTCGCGGTCGTTGGCGCAGGCGCGGCCGTCGGCGTCATCGGCATCCTGTTCGAGCGGCTGATCCTGCGCCGGCTTGCCGGGAACGTGCAGGGCCAGGTGCTGGTCACGCTCGGCGTGTCCTTCATCATCGCGGACCTCTGCCTGCTGATCTGGACCGGCGATCCCTGGACGCTTCCGGCGCCCGCTGAGCTCCGCCCTCCACTGCGCCTCCTCGGCTTCGCGTTCCCGACCTTCCGCCTCGTGGTGCTCGGCATCGCGCTCGTGGTCGCGGTCGCGCTTTATGTCCTGATGGACCGCACGCGGCTCGGCGCCATGATCCGCGCCGGCGTCGACGACATGGAGATGGCGCGCGGCGTCGGCATCCC
>CAYZMR010000681.1:0-1613 GCA_964479515.1 uncultured Hyphomicrobiales bacterium
GAATTGCCGAAGGGCGTGTTCATCACGATGATGCCCTTCGCGGTCGCGGCCGGGATGTCGACATTGTCGACGCCGATGCCGGCGCGGCCGATCACCTTCAGATTCTTCGCCCGGTCGAGGATCTTCGGCGTGACCTTCGTGGCCGAACGGATCGCGAGGCCGTCGAACGCGCCGACCAGCTCGGCGAGCTTGTCCTTGTCGGCGCCGAGCTTGGGCTGGAAGTCGACCTCGACGCCGCGATCCTTGAAGATCTGCACGGCGGCGGGCGAGAGGGCATCGGAAATGAGTACGCGCGGAGCCATGAAAGCACCTAGTCAATCGTGAAGATGGAGTGTTTTAGTCCCTCCCCGCTTGCGAGGAAGGAAAGCCAAGCGCTACGCCGCCTTTGCGAGCGAGGCCTTCGTCTGCGCGAAGGCCCAGTCGATCCACGGCGTGAGCGCGGCGACATCGGACGTCTCCACCGTGCAGCCGCACCAGATGCGCAGGCCCGGCGGGGCGTCGCGATGGGTCGCGATGTCGAACGCGACGCCTTCCTTCTCGATCAGCGCGACCAGGTCCTTCACGAACGCCCACTGCGCGTCGTTCGAGAGCGACGCAATCGCCGGATCGACGATCTTCAGGCACACCGAGGTATTCGAGCGCGTCTCGAGCTTCTCGGCGAGGTTCGCGACCCACGGTGTCCTGGCGACCCAGTCGTGGATTACCTTGGCGTTGCCGTCCGCGCGCGCCTGCAATCCCTTGAGGCCACCGGCCGACTTCGCCCAGGCGAGCGTGTCGAGATAGTCCTCCACGCACAGCATCGAAGGCGTGTTGATGGTCTCGCCTTCGAAGATGCCGCGGTTGACCTTGCCGCCCTTGGTCATGCGGAAGATCTTCGGCAGCGGCCAGGGCGGCGTGTAGCTCTCGAGCCGCGCCACCGCGCGCGGGGAGAGGATCAGCATGCCGTGCGCCGCCTCGCCGCCGAGCGCCTTCTGCCACGAGAAGGTGACGACATCGAGCTTGCCCCAATCGAGCGGCTGCGCGAAGGCGGCCGACGTCGCGTCGCAGATCGTGACGCCCTCGCGGTCCGACGCGATCCAGTCGGCATTCGGCACGCGCACACCCGAAGTCGTGCCGTTCCAGGTGAACACGATGTCGGACTTGGGATCGACCTTGGTGAGGTCGGGAAGCGCGCCGTAGGGCGCCTTGAGCAGCGTCACGTCCTTGAGCTTGAGCTGCTTGGCGACGTCCGTCACCCAGCCTTCGCCGAAGGATTCCCATGCGATCATGGTGACGGGCCGCGGGCCCAGCATCGACCACATCGCCATCTCGACGGCGCCGGTGTCGGACGCCGGCACGATCCCGATGAGAAAGTCGGCGGGCACTTCCAGGACCGCGCGCGTCTCTTCGAGCGCGCGCTTGAGCTTGCCCTTGCCGCCTTTGGCGCGGTGCGAGCGGCCGAGAAATGCGTCACTGAGGGCTTGGAGGGTCCAGCCGGGGCGCTTGGCGCAGGGGCCGGATGAGAAGTGCGGAACGGCCGGCCGCACGCCGGGCTTTGCGATCGCCATGATCTATCCTTCCAGATAGAAGCCTCTCGTTGGGGAGAGGTGTCCCGCCCCGGCAGATAGGCGAGA
>CAYZMR010000682.1:0-1606 GCA_964479515.1 uncultured Hyphomicrobiales bacterium
TGGCGCTGTTCGACGCGATCCATGCGGTCGACCGGGCGAGCCTCGCCGAGGCGCTCGCCAAGGAGATCGCCCGGCAGGGGCGGAACCCGCTGCTGTTCGTCGAGATCAATACCGGCGCCGAGCCGCAGAAGGCCGGCGTGCTCCCAGAGGCCGCCGACGCGTTCCTGCGGACCTGCCGTGAGACGTACGGGCTCACCATCGCGGGCCTGATGTGCATCCCGCCCTTCGATGAAGCGCCGGCGCCGCATTTCGCGCTCACCGCCAAGATCGCCAAACGCAATGGGCTCAGCCTGCTCTCGATGGGCATGAGCGCGGATTTTCCCGCGGCGATCGCGTTCGGTGCGACGCATGTGCGGGTGGGGACCGCAATCTTTGGATCCCGTCCTCGGCCTTAGGCAATACCGTCGTTGAAACAAAGGCTTGCCGCGCAGCAGGAAACTGAGATCGCGGGTCCGGCCGGGGCATTTTGGACAAAGAAAAGCCCCGGCGCAGGGGGCTGGGGGGCTTTGACGCGCCGGGGCTTCGGTATGCGTGGCGTTTCAGCCGCCGCACCACTTGCAGCGAAAATGCGCGGCTCCAGACTTCGTTCCGTTGGATGGCGAAGTTTTTCCACGGGCTTTGACGCCCCGAGAAGCACTACTTCAATACCGTAGAATTAGTAGATCAAAATCGAGGTTGCTGGTCCGAGCCGGCTCAACAGCAGGTGCAACCGGTGTTTCGAGAGCGCCACGCATCCGGCCGTCGGCGTAAACCCTGGCCGGGCCACATGAATAAACACCGCGCTGCCATGGCGGGCGATCCTTGGCCGGGTGTTGTGGCTGATCTCGATCACGAGATCGTAGAGCGCATCGTCGCGCCAAAGCCGGTCGCCCGACGGCGCCTTGATCGGCTGGTTGTAGCGACGGTCGGCCGGGTCCTCGCACCAGCCGTCGTGACGCGTGATGCGGCGCGTGGGCAGCAAGGTACGCGGCCGCGCGCCGCGATCCGCGCGCCACCACAGCCGCACGAGGCGGAAGCGCCCGCGCGGGGTCGCGCCGTCGCCCTCGCGTTTGTTGGCGCGGATGCCGCCGCGTCCGAGCGCAACCGATATGGCGAATGGCCCGGCGCTGAGCCAGCCGCGCGTGCGGGTGCCGGGAGCGGTCCGTACGTCAAGTCGCTTGAACGTCGTTTGCGGCATCGAGAGTGGGCCTTTGACGGATGTCGACAGAACAGGCGTCGCGGCTTATCCCCGTGCGGCGCTTGCGCTTTCTCCCCCGAATGTTCTACTTCGCGCAACGGTATGTGTCGGGGGTTCGTCCCCGGAGGCCGACTTCATGACCAATGCACGCAGAATCCTGATCGTCGACGACGACACCGAGTTGCGCGACGCGCTGGTTGAGCAGCTTGCGTTGCACGAGGAGTTCGAGGCCGAGGCGGTGGATACCGGCGCCAAGGGCGTGCAGGCCGCGCGCAACGGGCACATCGACCTCGTGATCATGGACGTCGGATTGCCCGACGTCGATGGGCGCGAGGCGGTGCGCATCCTGCGCAAGAACGGCTTCAAGGCGCCGGTCATCATGCTCACCGGCCACGACACGGATTCCGACACGATCCTCGGGCTCGAATC
>CAYZMR010000683.1:0-1600 GCA_964479515.1 uncultured Hyphomicrobiales bacterium
TGCGGCGTCGTGATGCGCACCGGCGGGCCGTCGAGATCGTAGAACGCCTCGTCGGCGACGATCGACACGATCTCGGCGCCCCAGCCGCACAGACGTGGGTTCTCCTCCACGGTAAACAGCCTGTGGGTCTTGCCGACGGAACCGAGGATCGTCTGCATGTCGAGCGGCACCAGCGAGCGCACGTCGACAACTTCCGCGTCGATGCCGTGTTCCGCCTTGAGCCTTTCGGCGGCTTCGAGCGCGCGCGGCACCATCAGCGCCAGCGCCAGGATGGTGGCGTCCTTGCCGGGGCGCAGGATCTTGGCGGTGCCGAGCGTGTCGACGATCTCGCCGTCCGGCACTTCGCCCTTGGTCGCGTAAAGCGACTTGTGCTCGAAGAAGATCACCGGGTCGGGATCGCGCACGGCGGCGGCAAGAAGTCCGATCACGTCGCGCGGCGTCGAGGGCGCGACGACCTTCAGGCCGGGGATCATCATCGCCCAGTTCTCCACGCTCTGGGAGTGCTGCGCGCCAAAGCGCGAGCCCGCGCCGTTCGCGGTGCGCACCACCAGCGGGCATTTGAGCTGCCCATTGCTCATGTAGCGGCTCTTGGGAAACTCGTTGGCGATATAGTCGAAGCAGACCGCGAAGAAGTCCGAGAACATGATCTCGGCGATCGGCTTCAGGCCCGTCATCGCGGCGCCCATGGCGGCGCCGAGGATCGCCTGCTCGGAGATCGGGCAATCCTTCACGCGCCGCGGGCCGAACTGGTCGAACAGCCCGACGGTCGACTTGAACACGCCGCCGGCTTTCCCCACGTCCTCGCCGAAGAAGATCACGTCCGGATCGCGCGTCATCTCCTGCGCGATGCCGCGGGCGACCGCTTCACGATACGTCAGTTCCGCCATGCCCAGCCTCCATCGGCGTAGACGTCGGTGAACAGGATATCCATCGGCGGGTTGGGGGCAGCCTTACAGGCTTCCGTCGCCGTCTCGACCTCGTGGTTCACGTCGGCCTCGATCTTCTCGATCTGGTCGGCAGAAATACCAAACTGCCGCATGCGCTCGCGATAGATGTTGATCGGGTCCTTGTCCTTCTTCCAGCGCTCGAGTTCGCCCTTGGGGCGGTACGCGCCGGGGTCGGCGCGCGAGTGGCCTGAGTGGCGATAGGTCATGCACTCGATCAACGAGGGGCCTTCGCCGGCGCGCGCCTTCGCGAAAGCGGTTTGCGCCGCGCGGTACACCTCATCGGCGTCGTTGCCGTCGATGACGATCTTCGGCAAGCCATAGGCCGAGGCGCGGTCGCCGGCGGGGCTTGGCACCGCCGTAATGTCGCCGATCGGCGTGTATTCCATGTAGAGATTGTTCTCGCACACGAACACGACCGGCAGCTTCCAGATCGCGGCGAAATTCAGCGCCTCGTGGAAGGCGCCGATATTGGTCGTGCCGTCGCCGAAGAAGCAGACGGTGACGTCCTTGTCGCCCTTGTATTGGGCACGGAGTGCCGCCCCGCAGGCGATCGGCAGATGCGCGCCGATGATCGCGTAGGAGCCCATCACGCCGTGCTCGGCGGAGGTCAAGTGCATCGAGCCGCCCTTGCCGCGCATCAGCCCGTTGTCGCG
>CAYZMR010000684.1:0-1594 GCA_964479515.1 uncultured Hyphomicrobiales bacterium
AGCTGCGGCCAGTGCACGCCCTGCCGCGCCGGAACCGAGAAGGCCGTCAAGCTGATGGCAACCGGGCCGTGGGATGAGGCGTTGTTGACCGAGCTCTCGGCCGCGATGCGCGATGCCTCGATCTGCGGGCTCGGCCAGGCGGCGCCGAACCCGCTGACCTGCGTGTTCAAATATTTCCGCGACGATCTGATGAAGCCTTTGGGCAAATGGTGACGCCAATGAACGACAAGACAAATGGCTCGGCGCCCGGCGGCTACGGCCACGACAACAAGGGCGCCGCCGGCGGCGACACCAAGGTCGAGGGACGGCCGAACGTCGCGCATACCGGTCCCGCGGATAAAGTTCAGGGCCAGGGCCACGGCGCCGACACCATCGCGTTCACGCTCGACGGCGAAGAGGTGCACGCGCGCAAGGGCGAGACCATCTGGCAGGTCGCCAAGCGCAACGGCACCGACATCCCGCATCTCTGCTACGCGCCCGAGCCCGGCTATCGGCCGGACGGCAACTGCCGCGCCTGCATGGTGGAGATCGAGGGCGAGCGCGTGCTCGCCGCGAGCTGCATCCGCACGCCGACCGCCGGCATGAAGGTGAAGTCGGCCTCCGACCGCGCGAAAACCGCGCGCAAGATGGTGTTCGAGCTGCTGATCTCGGACCAGCCCGACCGCACCACGCAGGCGCACGATCCGGCGTCGAAATTCTGGTCGTGGGCGGACCGGATGGGTATCGCCACCAGCCGGCTGCCCTCGCGCGAAAGGTCGCCCGCGCCGGATCGCAGCCATGTCGCGATGGCGGTCAACCTCGACGCCTGCATTCAGTGCAATCTCTGCGTCCGCGCCTGCCGCGAGGTGCAGGTGAACGACGTCATCGGCATGGCGGGCCGCGGGCATAACGAAAAAATCGTGTTCGACTTCGACGACCCGATGGGCCAGTCGACCTGCGTCGCCTGTGGCGAATGCGTGCAGGCCTGCCCAACCGGCGCGCTGATGCCGGCGACACTCGTGGACGATAAGAACGTCCGCACCACGGCGCATTTCCCCGACCGCAAGGTCGACAGCGTGTGCCCCTATTGCGGCGTCGGCTGCCAGCTCACCTACAACATCAAGGACGACAAGCTTCTCTACGTGACCGGCAAGGAAGGCCCCGCCAACGAGAACCGGCTGTGCGTGAAGGGCCGCTTCGGCTTCGACTATGTGACGAACCCGCAGCGCCTGACGCAGCCGATGGTGCGCAAGGACGGCGTCGCGAAACACGCCGACGATCTGGTCGACCCATCCAATCCCTGGACCCATTTCCGCCCCGCCACCTGGGACGAGGCGATGGAGCGCGCTGCCGCCGGGCTCGTGAAGATCCGCGACCGCGACGGACCGCGTGCGCTCGCGGGCTTCGGCTCGGCGAAAGGCTCGAACGAGGAAGCCTACCTGTTCCAGAAGCTCGTTCGCACCGGCTTCGGCTCAAATAACGTGGATCACTGCACGCGGCTCTGCCACGCCTCTTCGGTCGCGGCATTGCTCGAAGGCGTCGGCTCGGCCGCCGTCACCGCGACCTTCAACGAGTGCAAGAATTCCGACGTCATCATCGTGATCGGGGCGAACCC
>CAYZMR010000685.1:0-1588 GCA_964479515.1 uncultured Hyphomicrobiales bacterium
GCACCTTCATCGGCGCGGTGCTGTTGTGGGACATCCTGTTCCGCGGCCAGCTCGGATTCTCGGTCTCGTTTCTCGAGGAGATGTGGGCGCGCAACATGGGCAACCTGATGATCTCGCCGCTGCGGCCGAGCGAGTTCGTCAGCGCCTTGATGGTGATGAGCGTGGTGCGGCTCGCGATCGGCATGGTGCCGGTGTCGCTGCTGGCGATCGCGTTCTTCGGCTTTAACCTGTGGTCGTTCGGCCTCGCGCTCGCGGCGTTTTTCGTGAACCTGATCCTGACGAGCTGGGCGATCGGCATCTTCGTGTCGGGGCTGGTGCTGCGCAACGGGCTCGGCGCCGAGAACCTCGCCTGGACCATCATGTTCATCTTCCTGCCGCTCACCTGCGTCTATTACCCGGTCGCAACCCTGCCATCCTGGCTGCAGGTGATTGCCTGGGCGCTGCCCCCTACTTACGTATTCGAAGGGATGCGGACCCTGTTGATCGAGCACATATTCCGCGCCGACCTGATGCTCGAAGCCCTTGCGCTGAATGTGATTTTCTTCGCGCTGGCGACCGCGGCGTTCCTCGCTTTGCTCGCCTCGGCGCGGCGCCAGGGCGCGCTGCTGCAGACCGGCGAATAATTCACCTTTGCACGGCACCATCCCGGTCGGTGCGGGTTCCGATGTTGACCTCATGACAAAAACGCGACACGATATTGCAGCGCAAAAAGTCGGGCCGGGGCCGGACCACATGCCAATCGGAGAATTCGGCGGCGCCGCGGCGCTGCCGGGCGACAGCCCGTTTTTGTCTGCGCCGATCTATTGGATGTACGAGATGGGGCACGCGGCGCTGGCGCCGTCGCGCGCCTTCGCGGATGCGGGCCGCATCTTCCTGAACAATCCCGCCAATCCGTTCTCGCACACCACCATGGGCAAGGCCGCCGCGGCCGCGTTCGAGCTGTTCGAGCGCACCACGCGCCGCTACAGCCAGCCCGATTGGGGCATAGCGTCCACGCTCGTCGGCGGCGAACGCGTCCCGGTGCACATCACCAGCGTCTGGGAGCGGCCGTTCTGCCGGCTATTGCGGTTCGAGCGCGCGTTCGAGCACGTGCCGAGGCGGCCGCAACCGAAACTGCTGATCGTCGCGCCGATGTCCGGCCATTACGCGACGCTGCTGCGCGGCACCGTCGAGGCATTCCTGCCGAACCACGACGTCTACATCACCGAATGGGTCGACGCGCGCATGGTGCCGCTCGCCGACGGCCATTTCGACCTCGACGACTACATCGACTACGTGGTCTCGATGCTGCACGCGCTCAACGGCGACACCCACGTCGTCGCGGTGTGCCAACCCTCGGTTCCGGTGCTCGCCGCGGTCGCCCGCATGGAAGCCGAGAACGATCCTTACGTTCCGCTCACCATGACGCTGATGGGCGGCCCAATCGACACGCGCGAGCACCCCACCGTCGTCAACGCGCTCGCCGAGCAGCGCGGCATCGACTGGTTCCGCCGCCACGTCATCACCAAGGTGCCGTTCCCGCATCCGGGATTCATGCGCGACGTCTATCCGGGCTTCCTGCAGCTCAACGGCTTCATGACCATGAACC
>CAYZMR010000686.1:0-1585 GCA_964479515.1 uncultured Hyphomicrobiales bacterium
TCGACGTAGCGGCCGCGGCGCACGAGCTGCTCCTCGCGCTCGGCCTCGCTCCAGGGCGCTGCGAAATTGCGCCGCACCAGCGCGGGATAGACGTTGAGGAACGCGCGCCCGACGTCCTGCGTAAACGCGAAAGCCGCCTCCCAGTCGCCTTCCAGGTAATCGTAGAAGATGCCGCCGATGCCGCGCATTTCCTTGCGGTGCTTGAGATAGAAATACTCATCGCACCACGTCTTGTATTTCTCGTAAGGCGCGACCGCCGCATGGGCGTCGCACGCGGCCTTCATGGCGGAATGAAACGCGATCGAGTCCGGATCGTCCTGGGTGCGGCGGCGGTCGAGCACCGGCGTCAAATCCGCGCCGCCGCCGAACCAGGCCTTGGTGGTCACCACATAGCGCGTGTTCATGTGCACGGCCGGCGCATGCGGATTATGCATATGCGCGATGAGCGAAATGCCGGAGGCCCAGAAGCGCGGGTCTTCGGCCGCGCCCGGGATCTCCTTGCGGAATTCCGGCGCGAACTCGCCGTGAACGGTCGAGCAATGCACGCCCACCTTCTCGAACACGCGACCATGCATGATGGACATGACACCGCCGCCGCCGGGTTGGCCGGAGTGGTCGGCGCGGCTCCAGGACGTGCGCACGAAACGGCCGGCCGGGCGGTCCGACAGCGGCGCGCCCGCGGGCAGCGCATCCTCGAGCGCCTCGAAGCCCGCGCAGATCTCGTCGCGCAATTGCGTAAACCAGGCGCTCGCGCGGGATTTGCGTGCATCCGGAATGGTTTGGTCAGCGAGCTCGGTCATCACGTCACTCTAGCGCGGAAACGCGCCGGTCTGGCGCAGCGCCTCGCCAACTGCCATGGCGCAGGCGATGGCGACATTGATCGAGCGCAAATCCTTGCGCATCGGGATGACGAGGCGCGCATCCGCGGCGGCATGAACATCGTCCGGAACGCCCGCGGACTCACGTCCGAACAGCAGAACATCTGCGGGCTCGAAGCCGAAATCGAGGTAGTTCTGCGAACTCCGCGTCGTGAACAGAACAAGCCGAAGCGCCTGTTCCCGCCGCCACGCCTCGAATGCGTCCCACGAGACATGACGAGTCAGCGTCACCGCGCCGAGGTAGTCCATGCCGGCGCGGCGGAACGCTCGGTCGGAGGTTGGGAACCCGGCCGGCTCGATCAGGTGCGCATCAACCCCAAGGCAGGCCGCAAGTCGCAGAATCGTCCCCGCATTGGGTGCGATGTCGGGTTGATACAGAGCAATGCGCATCGCCCAAGATTATGCATCTGCGCGCGAATCCGCATCAGTCCGGCGCCAATATCGCGGTCGTATGAAGGATTTGGCGGGATTCTCCGGGTGCTGCCCTTCCGCCGGGCTTGCCTCTGGCCGACAAGGGTGCCAATAAAACTTTGCCGGATTGCGTCGCTTGGCCGCCTTCCCCAGGCCGGCTGCGATGCACCGTTCGCCGCCGCCGGGGGCACCGTTGTAGGGCGACACAGTCCTCCGCCGGGCTGCCGCGCGAGCGGGATGACCGGCCAAGAGGGGAAAGGGCGTTACCCGTGACCACCATGTCTTCGGCCGAGCCG
>CAYZMR010000687.1:0-1581 GCA_964479515.1 uncultured Hyphomicrobiales bacterium
GTCACGGTGCCGATCTTCCTGATGTATGGCCTCGTCAAAGGCGCGTTCCTGTCGACCGAGGCCGCCGGCTCGCTCGCGATCTATGTCGCTAAGGTGCTCGCCTTCCGCTCCTTCGGCGCGATGCCGCTCGACACCTTCGTGAAGGGCCTGATCACCGGCTCATCGCTGATGGCCGGCACGTTCGTGGCAAGACGCTTCGTGCTGCGCCTCGACGCGAACTCGTTCCGTTACATGCTGGATGCTTTGATGTTAGTGTCCGGCCTCGCGATCCTTTGGAAGGCTTTTGCAGGCTGACGGCATGCTCGCGGACCAGGGACATCTGGCGATCGACGGCGCATCGCTCGAATACCGCATGATCGGGCCGCGGCCGGACGTGGCGCCGACGATCGTGATGCTGCATGAAGGGCTAGGCTCCGTCACGACGTGGGGCGAGTTCCCGCAAAAACTCGCCGAGCGCACCGGCGCGGGCGTGTTCGTCTACTCGCGTGCCGGCTACGGCAAGTCGTCGACCATCGCGCTGCCGCGTCCGCTCGACTACATGCAGCGCGAAGCGACGAACGTGCTGACGAAGCTGCTCGACGCGATCGGCTTCAAGCGCGGCATCCTGCTCGGCCACAGTGATGGCGCGACGATCGCGGCCTGGTACGCCGGCAGCGTGCAGGACCACCGCGTGCGCGGGCTTGTGCTAATGGCGCCGCACTTCTTCATGGAAGAAAACAACATCGAGGCGATCCGTAAGACCGTCGAGACCTATCGGACGACCGATCTGCGCGCGCGCCTTGCGCGTCACCATGCGGATGTCGACGCGGCGTTCCGCGGCTGGAGCGAGGCCTGGCTCGACCCGGGCTTTGCGCGTTTCGATACGACCGACGCGCTCGCCTATATCCGTGTTCCGGTGCTCGTGCTGCAGGGCGAGACCGATCCTTACGGCACGGTGGCGCAGGCCCGCATCGTCACGGAGGAATGCTATTGCCCGGTCGAGGCGCTGCTGTTGCCCGGCGTCGGCCATGCACCCCACCGCGAGAGGCCGGACGAGACGCTTGCCGTAATCGCGGCGTTCACCGAGCACATTTTCCGCGCCAACGAAGAAGCCGTTGACAGCGCTGCATAATTTTGCCGGATCTCGCCGTTGCCCGGGTATTCGATATGCATTATAGTGCCGTTAATAAGAACAATAATTCAGTCGAGTTTTGGCGAAGGGTTGGAGGCAGTTCATGGGAGAGGCAGCGCAGGGCAACGGCGCAGGCGATCAGCGCCAGCCGCTGATCGATTTCCGCACCGAGCCGTCGCGCTACCGGCACTGGAAACTCGCGGTCGACGGCGCGGTCGCGACGCTCACGATGGATGTCGATGAAAAGGCTGGCCTTCTCGGCGGTTACGACCTGAAGCTCAACTCCTACGATCTCGGCGTCGACATCGAATTGGCGGACGCGGTCACGCGGCTGCGTTTCGAGCACCCCGCCGTGAAGGTCGTCATCCTCAAGTCCGGCAAGGAGCGCGTATTCTGCGCAGGCGCGAACATCCGGATGCTCGCGAGCGCAACGCACGCGCACAAGGTGAACTTCTGCAAGTTCACGAACG
>CAYZMR010000688.1:0-1578 GCA_964479515.1 uncultured Hyphomicrobiales bacterium
GGGACAGATAGCCGGTTTGCCGCCGGGCTGGCAACCCGTATAAGCGGCGCACAATGCAACGTTGGTGTGCGTAACGGCCGAACAAGCCGAGTACCCATGAGCTCCGGCGACATACTCATCCTCATCCCGGCCCGCATGGGCTCGACCCGGCTCCCCGGCAAGGCGCTCGCCGACATCGCCGGCGCGCCGATGATCGTCCAGGTGATGCGTCGCGCGCAGGCCGCAGACGTCGGCTCGGTCGTGGTCGCGACCGATACGGCCGAGATCGCCGCCGCCGTGACCGCCGCCGGTGGCCGCGCCGTGATGACCCGGCCGGATCACAATTCGGGTTCGGACCGCATCTTCGAGGCGCTCGGCACGGTCGATCCCGAGGGCCGCGCGAACATCGTCGTCAACGTGCAGGGCGATTTCCCGATGCTCGCGCCATCGGACATCCGGGCGGCGCTGCGCCCGCTCGCCGATCCCGCGGTGGATATCGGCACGCTCGCGCTCGCGATCACCGAGGATGACGAGCGCACCGATCCGAACGTCGTGAAAGTCATCGGGAGCGAGATCGCGCCCGGCCATCTGCGCGCGCTCTACTTCACGCGTGCGACCGCGCCGACCGGGCAGGGGCCGCTCTATCATCACATCGGGCTCTATGCGTACCGGCGGGCGGCGCTGACCCGCTTCGTGGCGCTGCCGCCATCGCCGCTCGAACGGCGCGAAAGACTGGAGCAGCTACGCGCGCTCGAAGCCGGTATGCGGATCGACGTGGCGCTGACCGACAACGCGATCTTCGGCGTCGATACGCCCGAGCACCTGGAGAAGGCGCGCGCGCTTCTTGGCTCCCGCCGTTGACCGCGCCCGGGACCGCACGCTACGGAACCCCAATGAGCAAGCTGAAGATCGCGTTCCAGGGCGAGCCCGGCGCCAACTCCGACATCGCCGCGCGCGAGGTCTACCCCGACTGCGAAACCGTGCCGTGCGCGACCTTCGAGGACGCGCTGGCGGCGATCCAGAACGGCGAGGCTGATCTCGGCATGATCCCGATCGAGAATTCGATCGCGGGGCGCGTCGCCGACATCCATCATCTGCTGCCGCACGCCAACCTGCACATCATCGGCGAGCACTTCCTGCGCATCCAGTTCCATCTGATGGCGCGCAAGGGCGCGACGCTGTCGACCATCAAGTCGGTCGAAAGCCACATCCATGCGCTGGGCCAGTGCCGCCGTTTCATCCGCCAGCACGGCTACAAACCCGTGATCGCGGCCGACACGGCGGGAGCCGCGCGGCATATCGCCGAGACGACGGATCTAACGCGCGCCGCGCTCGCCCCGAAGCTCGCCGCGCAAATCTACGGCCTCGATGTTCTCGCCGAGAATGTCGAGGACGAGGCGCACAACACGACGCGCTTCGTGATCCTGTCGCGCGAGGATAAGCGCGTCGCGCAAGGCAATGGGCCGGTGGTGACGACCTTCGTGTTCCGGGTGAGAAACATTCCGGCGGCGCTGTACAAGGCGCTCGGGGGCTTTGCCACCAATGGCGTCAACATGACCAAGCTCGAAAGCTACATGATCGAGGGCAATTTCTTCGCCA
>CAYZMR010000689.1:0-1576 GCA_964479515.1 uncultured Hyphomicrobiales bacterium
CGAGCTCGCCCTTGATGCGGCCCGCGACCTTCTTCATCGCCTTCGTCTGCGCCGCCGAACCGACGCGCGACACCGAGAGGCCGACGTTCACCGCCGGGCGGATGCCCTGGTAGAACAGGTCGGTCTCCAGGAAGATCTGCCCGTCGGTGATCGAGATCACGTTGGTCGGAATGTAGGCCGACACGTCGTTCGCCTGCGTCTCGATCACGGGCAGCGCCGTGAGCGAGCCGGCGCCCGCGCCGTCGCCCATCTTGGCGGCGCGCTCGAGCAGGCGGCTATGCAGGTAGAACACGTCGCCCGGATAGGCTTCGCGGCCGGGCGGACGGCGCAGCAGCAGTGACATCTGGCGATAGGCGACGGCCTGCTTCGACAGATCGTCATAGATGATGACGGCGTGCATGCCGTTGTCGCGGAAATACTCGCCCATGGTGCAGCCGGCGAACGGCGCCAGGAACTGCATCGGCGCCGGATCCGAGGCGGTCGCCGCCACGATGATCGAGTATTCGAGCGCGCCGTGCTCTTCCAGCACCTTCACGAACTGCGCCACGGTGGAGCGCTTCTGCCCGACCGCGACGTAGACGCAGTAGAGCTTGATCTTCTCGTCGTCCTGCGCGTTGAGCGGCTTCTGATTGAGGATCGTGTCGAGCGCGATCGCCGTCTTGCCGGTCTGGCGGTCGCCGATGATGAGCTCGCGCTGGCCGCGGCCGATCGGGATCAGCGAATCGATCGCCTTCAGGCCCGTCGCCATCGGCTCATGCACCGACTTGCGCGGGATGATGCCGGGCGCTTTCACGTCGACGCGCTTGCGCTCGGTCGAGGCGATCGGGCCCTTGCCGTCGATCGGATTGCCGAGCGCGTCGACCACGCGGCCGAGCAGGCCCTTGCCGACCGGCACGTCCACGATCGCGCGCGTGCGCTTGACGGTCTGGCCTTCCTTGATCTCGCGGTCGGCGCCGAAGATCACGATGCCGACGTTGTCGGTTTCGAGGTTGAGCGCCATGCCGCGCACGCCGTTCTCGAACTCGACCATCTCGCCGGCCTGCACGTTGTCGAGGCCGTAGACGCGGGCGATGCCGTCGCCGACCGACAGCACCTGGCCGACTTCGGAGACTTCGGCATCCTGGCCGAAATTCTTGATCTGCTCCTTGAGGATTGCGGAAATTTCCGCGGCGCGGATGTCCATCAGCGTGCCTCTTTCATCGCGAACTTGATCGAATTGAGTTTGGTGCGCAGCGAGCTATCGACCATGCGGGAGCCGACCTTGACGACGAGCCCGCCGATGATCGACGGATCGACGGTGACGTCGACATGCACGTCCTTGCCGGTGACCGCCTTGAGCGCGTCCTTGATCTCGGCGGTGCGCGCATCGTTCAGCGGCTCGGCGACCGTGACCTGCGCCGTCACCTCGCCCTTGTGCTTGGCGGCGAGCGCATGGAAGCCGCGGATGATCTGGTCCACGGCGAACAGCCGCCGGTTCGCCGCGACCACGCGCAGGAAATTCTTCGCGATCCCCGAGATGGCCGCCTTGTCGAGCACGGCGTCGAGCGCGCGCGCCTGCTCGTCGGCGGAGAACACC
>CAYZMR010000690.1:0-1572 GCA_964479515.1 uncultured Hyphomicrobiales bacterium
CGACATGATCCCGAAGATCGCGCCGACCGCCGCGCTGCAGCAGGCGCTCCTTGTCGACAACCCGATGCGGCTTTATTGGGCGGCGTGAGCGAATAGCCATCTCGCGGGAATTGATGGCCGTTCAACGCCGGAAACCAGAACGTTTCCAATCGTCTGCGCGTTGATGCGCGGCGTTGCCAAGGCGGCGCGCCGCGAGTATGTGAAGCGGGACATCGCGCCGCATATCACGCTGCGGCCATCCGCTTTAGGCGGAACGCCTTCAGGGAGAAACACCGATGGCTGAGGCGAAGAAGCAAGAAGAATACGAAGACATTCCCGGCACGTTCGTGTTCAACGCCGAGCGTTCGCGCCAAGGTTACGGCATCAACATGTTCTGCATGTCGCTGATGAAGGACGAGAACCGCAAGGCCTTCAAGGCGAACGAAGCCGAGTACCTCAAGAAGTACCCGCTGACGCCCGAGCAGACCGCGGCGATCCTCAAGCGCGACTACAACCGCATGCTGGAGCTCGGCGGCAACATCTATTTCACCGCCAAGCTCGGCGCGACCGACGGCCATTCGTTCCGTCACCTCGCCGCCGTGATGACCGGCTCCACGCAGGAGGATTACGCCGCGATGATGCTTGCGGGCGGACGTTCGGTGGAAGGCAATCGCTCGAAGTCGGGCAAGCACGCCAAGCCGGCGAAGGATGCCGCCGCCAAGCGCGCGGGGCCGAAGGCGAAAGCGAGCTCCCGGCCTGCAAAGAAGAAGAGGAAATAACCCGTGGCAAAAATCATCGCAGGTGTAGCCTCGTCGCACGTGCCGGCCATCGGCGCCGCGATCGACAACAAGCAGACCGAAGATCCGTACTGGAAGCGCGTCTTCTCGGGCTTCGAGAAGTCGAAAAAATGGATGGCGGAGACCAAGCCCGATGTCGTGATCGCGATCTACAACGATCACGCGTCGGCGTTCTCGGTGGAACTGATCCCGACCTTCGCGCTTGGCTGCGCGGCCGAGTTTCCGCCGGCCGATGAAGGCTGGGGTCCGCGCCCGGTGCCGGTGGTGAAGGGGCATCCGGAACTTGCCGCGCATATCGCGACCTCGTGCATCCTGGGCGGCTTCGATCTGACCATCGTCAACAAGATGGAGGTCGATCACGGACTGACCGTGCCGCTGAATCTCTTGTTCGGCTCACCGGCGGCATGGCCCTGCCCGGTCATCCCGCTCGCCGTGAACGTCGTTCAGTACCCGCCGCCGACCGGCCAGCGCTGCTACGATCTCGGCAAGGCGATCCGCCGCGCGGTCGACAGCTACCGGGACGACCTGCGCGTCGTCGTATTCGGCACCGGCGGCATGTCGCACCAGATTTCGGGGCCACGCGCCGGCCTGATCAACTCGAAGTTCGACAAGTCCTTCCTCGATCGCCTCACCAAGGACCCGAAGGGCCTCGCCCGCATGCCGCATCTCGAATACATGCGCGAGGCCGGCGCCGAGGGGATCGAGCTCGTGATGTGGCACGTGATGCGCGGCGCGCTCGATGATCATGTGAAGGAAGTCTACCGCTTCTACACCGTGCCGGCCTCGAACACGGCGG
>CAYZMR010000691.1:0-1562 GCA_964479515.1 uncultured Hyphomicrobiales bacterium
GAGAATTTCGCGCCGGGCGCGCTCGACCGCATGGGCCTCACCTGGGAGCACATCCACAAGCTCAATCCGCGCATGATCGTTGCCTCGGTGAAGGGCTTCGGCCCCGGTCCGTACGAGGACTGCAAAGTCTACGAGAACGTCGCGCAATGCGCCGGCGGCGCGGCGTCCACGACCGGCTTCCGCGAAGGTCCGCCGCTCGTCACCGGCGCGCAGATCGGCGATAGCGGAACCGGCTTGCATCTCGCGCTCGGCATCGTGTCGGCGCTCTATCAGCGCATCCGCACCGGCCGCGGGCAGAAGGTGCTCTGCGCGATGCAGGACGGCGTGTTGAACCTGGCGCGGGTGAAGCTGCGCGACCAGCAGCGCCTCAAGCACGGCCCCTTGAAGGAATACAGCCAGTTCGGCGAAGGCGTGCCGTTCGGCCATGCGACGCCGCGCGCCGGCAATGACTCCGGCGGCGGGCAGCCGGGCTGGATCCTCAAGTGCAAGGGCTGGGAGCACGATCCCGACGCCTACATCTACTTCATCACCCAGGCGCCGGTGTGGGGCGCGATCTGCGATCTGATCGGCAAGCCGGACTGGAAGACCGATCCCGACTACGCGACGCCGAACGCGCGCCTGCCGCGGCTCAAGCACATTTTCCACACCATCGAGCAGTGGACCATGAGCATGACCAAGTTCGAGGTCATGGACAAATGCAACGCGGTCGACATTCCGGTTGGGCCGATCCTCTCGATGAAGGAGATCGCCGAGGAGGAATCGCTGCGCAGGACCGGCACCGTTGTCGAAGTCGACCACCCGACGCGCGGCAAATATCTGACCGTTGGCAATCCGATCAAGCTGTCGGATAGCCCGTGCGAGGTGGCGCGTTCGCCGCTGCTCGGCGAGCACACGGACGAGATCTTGCGCGACGTACTCGGCTATTCGGATGCCGATGTGGCGGAGATCAAAGGTTCTGGCGCGATCACGCCGCCCGAGAAGGGCGCAAGGGCAGAGGCGGCGTGAATTGGCGAGTAGCGAATAGCGAATAGGTGTACGAGACGAGTGGCGGCTTCTTACCATTCGCCACTCACCATTCACCATTCGCTTCTGCCGGCATAAGCCGAACGGAAGGAACTCACTATGCGTATCGTCGTTCACGGCCAGCAGGCGTTCGGCAAGGCGGTGCTCGAAGCGCTATTGAAGCGCGGCGAGGATGTCGTTGCGGTCTATGTCGCGCCGACCAAGCCGGGCGCCAAGCCCGACCCGCTGCTTGACGCCGCCATGAAGGCGAGCCTGCCGGTGTTTCAGCCCGACAGTTACAAGAAGCCCGAGGTGTGGGAGGAATTCCGCGCGCTCAAGCCCGACCTGCAGGTGATGGCCTTCGTCACGCTGTTCGTGCCCCAAGACTTCCTCAACATCCCGACCCACGGCTCGATCCAATATCACCCCTCGCTGCTGCCGGCCTATCGCGGCGCGAGCGCGATCAACTGGCCGATCATCAAGGGCGAGACGGAAACCGGCCTGTCGATCTTCTGGCCCGACAATGGGCTCGATACCGGCGACGTCCTGCTGCAGAAGAA
>CAYZMR010000692.1:0-1556 GCA_964479515.1 uncultured Hyphomicrobiales bacterium
GCAGGCTTGCCGGCCTGATCGTTGAGGGTGACGAGGTTGTCGAGCGCGGTCTTGGCGATGACGCCGAAGCCCGGGCCGAAGCGGAACGTGTTCTTCAACCCGCGGGTCACGATGGCGTCGGTGACGCCGACGTCGACCATATAGGGCAGATCGTAGCGCGCGGCCGCCTGACTCACCGCGAGGCAGATCGACGAGCCGTAGCCGCCGACGATCGCCGCCACGCCGGCCGAATTCATCTTCTCCACCTCCGCAGTGCCGCCGTCCGGCGTCGACTGCGCGTCGCCGAGCACCGGCTCGATCTTGCCGAGCCCCTTGACGCCGCCGGCCGTGTTGAGCTCCTCGATCGCGATCGTCGCGCCGAGCCGGCCCTGCTGGCCCGAATAGGAGAGCGCCCCGGTCACGGGATGCAGCACGCCGAGCTTCACGCCGCCGGCTTGCGCGCGCAGGATCGCCGGCATTGCGAGCGTGCCGCCTGCCACCCCCGCGGCCGAGCTCATCAGAAACGTGCGCCGGCTCAAGCCGATACGGTCAGGCATGGTGTCCCCCTTGCTCAGCCGCGGCGGGCGCCGGGCGGATAGCTCCCGGCGGATTTTATACGGTTGCGCAGTCCCGGCAACGCGGCCCGGGGGCCTGATTTCACCGCGTTGCGTGCGCCGCTCCGCGGGATTCGCCAGGATGGTGCGCGACGACGGGCCTTGAAGCCCGAGCCTGCACGCCGCACTATGCCGGCAACCATCAGGGAGGAATGCCGATGAGCATCCTGCAAGTCCTGCGTGCATGTGCGCTGGGCACACTTGCCGCCGCCGCTCTCACGGTCTCGGCGCGCGCCGAGACGATCACGGTCACGCATTGGGGCTCGGCGTTCTACGGCGCGCCTTATGCCGTGGCGATGGCGAAAGGCTTCTTCAAGAAGCACGGGCTCGACATCACCGGCATCCTCACCTCGGCCGGCGGCGGCACCTCGGTGCGCAACACGCTCGCCGGCGATCTGCCGTTCGGCGAGGTCGCGCTGCCGGCCGCGATCCTGGCGATCAATTCCGGCCAGCCGCTGAAGATCATCGCCGGCGGCGTTGAGAGCATCGCGGACATCCTCTGGATCACGCAGAAGGACTCGACCATCTCGTCGATCAAGGACGTGATCGGCAAGAAGATCAGCTTCACGTCGCCCGGGTCGGTGACCAACATGCTCATCCTGATGTGCCTGAAGGCCGCCAATATCGACCAGAAGGACTTGAAGCTGCTGCCGGCCGGCGACATCGGTGCCAACCTCTCGGCGGTCCTCAACAAGGCGGTCGACGCCGGCATGACGGGCGAGCCGATCTGGTCGGAGAACAAGGACAAGGTGAAGCCGGCGTTCTGGACCAAGGACTGTTTCCCGCCCGAGATGACGCAGACGGTCTCGATCACGACGACCGAATTCGCGCAGACCGGCGGCGACAAGCTGCGCGCCATCATCGCGGCGCGGCGCGAAGGCGTCGAATACATCATCAAGAACCCGGACGAGTCCGCCGACATCGTCGCCAAGGCCTATAACGGCGATCCGAAGCTCTATCGCG
>CAYZMR010000693.1:0-1544 GCA_964479515.1 uncultured Hyphomicrobiales bacterium
CGCCAGCGCGCCTTCCGGCGATGGTCCCGCTCGGCGCGGCGAAAAATGTCATCGGCCCCGAGACCGGTGAGGCCGGCAACGATCTTGGCGACACCGAGGCCCTTGCCATCGCCGCTGTCGCGCAGGTCGGGGCCAAGGAGCGTGACGGCGCGATCGGTGACGGTCCCGTCGGGCGCAAGTTCAAAGCGCAAGGCCGGCGGGAAGTTGTCCGGCCAGTGACCCTCGATGACGACCGGGATCACCGGACGATCGGGATGACGCGCGCGAAACAGCCGCACCTCTTCGTTGACGGCGGGCCGCGTCGCCGAGACCGTTGAGCATAGGACGACGAGGGCAGCAGACGCATCGAGCGCCGCGATCGTCGCATCGGTCAGCGAATGTCCGCCTGAAAAATCTTCCCGATCGCGGAAGATCGGCCGCAACGTCTTCGGCACCGGACCGAGCGCGGTTTCGCGGCCGGCCAAATCCTTATCGACGCGGAAGCTTTCGAGTGCCCGGTGCAGCCACTTGGCCCAACCCGTGTCGCTGTGGCTGTAGCTGAGAAACGCGCGATATCTTATCGCGGCAACGTCCGCCACGGCTTTCTCTCCCGAGACCGAAGCTCACCATATAGACGGGAGCGCGGCGGCTTCAAGCGCGCTGCACGCGCTTGTTTGGACTTCAGGATTGCGCGCGAGCGGAGATAGCTCCTCAAAACATCCCGTTGTTATGCGGCATCTTCTCGGGAATGTCCTGCGCCACGTCCCAGTGCTCGACGATCTTGCCCTGTTCGAGTCGGAAGATGTCGACGATGGCGCGGCCGCGCGTGCCCGGCTCGCGCACCGCGTGGACGTGCAGGATCACGTAGTCACCGTCGGCGAAGACTCGTCTGATCTCGCTGTGCGAGTTCGGAAATTTCTCGCGCAGGAACGCGAGAAAGCCCTTGAAGCCCTCGATGCCGTCCTGGGCGCCGGGATTGTGCTGGATGTATTGCGGCCCGATGTATTTCGACGCAGCCTCGAAGTCCTTCCGGTTGAGACCGGCCTCATAGAATTCGACGACGGCTTTCTTGTTCGCCTCGAGATCGGCGGCAAATGCGGGCGCGATCGATGCGGCAAGCATGACGATCGGAATGATCCATTTCATGACGCGCTCCTTGCAGGTCAAAATCCGGCCCTGTAGCCCGGATTGAGCGTAGCGAAATCCGGGACCGCCGTCGCAGCAAAAGCAAATCCCGGCTTTCGCGGCGCGCAAGCCGGGCTACGAGGCTACATCCTCGACGGCAGCCACAGCGCGATGATCGGAAACATGATCAGTATGATCAGCCGCACGATGTCGGTGACGATGAACGGCAGCACGCCGCGGAAGATGGTCGCGAAGGTCACGTCCTGAATGACGCTTTTTATCACGAACACGATCATCCCGACCGGCGGGTGGATCAATCCCAGCTCGACGGTCATCACGATGATGACGCCGAACCAGATCGGATCGAAGCCGAGCTCCCTGATGACCGGGAAGATGATCGGCACGGTCAGGATGACCATGGCGAGCGCGTCCATCAGGCA
>CAYZMR010000694.1:0-1526 GCA_964479515.1 uncultured Hyphomicrobiales bacterium
GCCTATGATGCGGTGATGAACTCACGCATCACGGCGAATGCCCGCTCGGGATCGTCGCCGTGCACGCCGTGCCCGCATCCGGCGAAGCGCTCGAAGCGCACGAGATGCGCCGGAAGGCTCGCCGCGATCGTTTCGCTGAAGGGCATCGGCATGATCGGGTCCTCCTCGCCGGCGAGGACCAGAACCGGGCAGCGGACGGTCTTCAGCGCGGCGCGGAAGTCCATGCGGCCCTGCTCTTTGTCCGGGCCGTTGAAGGCAAGCGCGACGTCGTCGTTCACGATGCTGCGCTTCTGCATATCGGCGACGCTACCCGGACGCCGCCGATAAAGCGGAAAGCAGACCTCACGATACGTAGCGCGGCTTTCAGCGGTCGGGTTGAGCCAATAGGCCTCGGCAACGTCGTGCGCGGGCTGCCCGCCGATGCGCGCGAACGCCGCGAAGATCGTCGGGAAGTCCACGTGCGCCGCCGTGCTCGCAAGGATCAGCTTGCCCGGGTGGTCGGGGTGGCGCGTCGCGTAAGCTTGCGCCACGAAGCCGCCGAACGAGCCGCCATAGACGATGGGCTTTTCGATGCCGAGCGCATCGCAGAGCCCCTTCACGTCGTCGCCCCACTGCGCGAGCGTCCACGTTGCGGGGTCGCGGCCGGTGCTGCGGCCCTGCCCGCGCTGGTCGAGATAGACGATCTGCGCGACGTCGGCCAAGGCGGAAAATGCAGGCTTGAACATCGTGTGGTCGAAGCCTGGGCCACCGTGCAGAAGCACGAGCGTCGACTTAGCCCGCATGCGCGGACCGTCGGCGACAAGCGCCGCTCCCTCGACGTCGAAATAGAGCTTTGCGCCGTTGACGGTGACGAACACGGGTCGCGTCCCCCCCTGGGGGCGCTATCACGCTATCGGCTTTGGGCACAACCGTACGGCGTCACGCCGCGCGCTCGGAGGCGTTCGGCAGCGGCGCGTGCTGCAGGGAGGAGGTTTCCTCGCCGCGCGCGGACGCCTCGATCGCCGCGACCTCGACGCGATTGCGGCCACGCGCCTTGGCGAGATAGAGCGCCTGGTCGGCGAGCGTCATCAGGTCGGACAGGTTCTGGCGCGGATCGAGGATGACCGAAACGCCGATGCTCATCGTGGCGTAGAGCGCTTGGCCGTCGACCACGGCGGCGGCGGCGGCGAACGCGTTGCGCAGCCGGTCGGCCACCAGGAACGCGTTGTCTTGGCCCGCATCCGCCAGGATGACGATGAATTCCTCGCCGCCGAGCCGCCCAACCAGATCGGTCTGGCGCAGGCTGCCGCGCGCGATCTTGGCGAAGAGTTGCAGCACCTTGTCGCCGACCGGGTGACCGAAGCGATCATTGATCGATTTGAAATTGTCGAGATCGACCAGCAGCACACCGATCGGCCGGTCGCGCGTGATCTGCTGGCGCAGCAGCGCCTCGCCATCCTGCACGAAGGCGCGGCGATTCAGGAGCCCGGTCAGCGGATCGATCATCGCGGCGGTCTTGTGGCGCAGCTCGGTGCGCTCCTTCGACA
>CAYZMR010000695.1:0-1524 GCA_964479515.1 uncultured Hyphomicrobiales bacterium
GCGAACTTGTCCCAGTCCTTGCCGACCTTCTCGTATTGCGCCGGGCTCGACACCAGGAACCAGAGCATCTGATACGGGAAGAAGGAATCGATATCCTTCGTGGTGATCTCGACCGTGTAGTCGTCGACCTTGCGATAGCTCGCGACCGACGGCAGGCGCGGCTTCACCTGCGAGGCTTGGCGCTTGTCGTATTGCGGTGACTTGTCGTCGAGCACCTTCTCGAGATTCCAGATCACCGCGTCGGCGTTGAACGTGCTCCCGTCGTGGAACTTCACGTCATGGCGCAACGTGAAGATCCATTTCTTCTGGTCCGCCGGATCGACCTTCCATTCGGTGGCAAGTCCCGGGATGAGCTTGCCCGGCCGATCCGCGACGTCCATCTCCCACGCGACCAGCGGGTCATAAAGGGTGTAGCCGGTAAATTGATACGCGCCGGCGCCGCGATCCGGCTGACCGGTGGTCAGCGGAATGTCGGCGAGCGAAATGCCGTAGCGCACGACGCTCTCGGCGTTCGCGGACACCGACAAAAACGCCAAGAAAATGGACGCCAAAACCGTGAAAAGACGCATCCAGAACTCCTCCGATCAAAACGATCGGGAAGCTGGGTGCAAAGGTGATGCCATGCGCGGGCCGGTGCTCGGCAACCGGTTCGCGGTCCCGAATGCCTTGAATCTGTGCAGCAAGCGCGGTTATGCCCGATCGCCGAGCATGGCGTCGCGCCCCTCCCGGCGACGCTGGCTGCTTAAGCCGAACGAGCCCTCAAGGCATACGCATGAGCGGCTGCCCCATCCGGATCGTGGCGCCCTCGGTCACATTGTCGCAGAGCGCAAAGCCGTCGGGCGCGAACACCACGATTGTGGAGCCGTGCTCGAACCAGCCCATCTCCTCGCCTTTCCGGTAGGACGCGCCGCAGGCGATTGTCCTCGGCCCGCGGGCGACGAGTTCGCGCACATTGCCGAGCGCGTGCAGCCTGATGCTCGCCACCAGGATCGCGGCGACCGGCACGAGCGTGACCGCGTGGCCGCCGGCCTGCAGCGTCGTCGCCAGCACGGCGCGCTCGTTCTTGCAGAACAGCTTCTCGACGCGCTTGAGCGCGATCGGGTTCACGTTCCAGGTGTCGCCGGAGATGTAGGTGACCTGCTCCAGGCGGCAATCGTGAGGGGCGTGGAAGCGGTGATACATGCTCGACGTCAGACGCAGCGTCACATAGCGCCCATTGTGATGCCGCTCGACCAGCGCGGGATCGCCGAGCAGGTCGGGCAGCGTGTAGGGAAAGCCTTTGATCTGGAACAGCTCGACCCCGTCGATCGTGCCGCAGGCGCCGATGATCGCATCGCACGGGCTCACCAGCACGGCAGGATCCAGGTCGAGCGGCCGCGCGCCGTCCTTGAGCTCGCGGATGAAGCAGTCATGCATGCTGCGGAACGCGGTCTGCTTCGCCTCGCTCAAATTCAGATCGGCGAACGTACGCCAGAGGCCGATCGAGACGTCGCGAATCAGCGGCTGCTCGATCTTGCTCAGCCA
>CAYZMR010000696.1:0-1521 GCA_964479515.1 uncultured Hyphomicrobiales bacterium
CCGAGGATCAGCACGGGAAGCGCCTTGAGGGCGATGATCTCGAGCGCGAACGACACTTCCGAGCGCGCCCCCCACATGATCCCGGTCGCCAGCGCCACGATGCCGGCCGCGAACCAGGTGACGATCCAGATCTGTTCCAGCGAGATGCCGACCGAGAGCGCCGCCATGTGGCTGTCGGCGACCGCGCGCAGCGCGCGGCCGATGCGCGTCCGCTGGAAGAACACCGCAAGCGTCGCGACCATGATCGAGGCGATGACGGCGGCCGCGATGTCGATCTTCTGCAGTGACACGAAGCCGCCGGCCAGCTTGAAGTCGATCGCGCCGCGCGGCAGGTAGAGTTCTTCGGCGATCATAACCTTGGATTCGCCGCCGAACACGATCTGACCAACCCCGATCAGCAAGTAGGTCAGCCCGAACGTCGCCATGAACAGGATGATATCGGGCTGGTTCACGAGCGGTCGCAGGATCAGCCGCTCGACCCCGAAGGCGAGCACGAACATCACCGCGATCGTCAGCGCGAGCGCGAGGAACGCCGCGACGTGGCCGGGGCTAAGGCCCAAGCGCTGCAGCAGCGCGTAGAGGCCGACCAGCGTGAGCGCCGAGAACACCACCATGATGCCTTGCGCGAAATTGAACACGCCCGAGGCCTTGAAGATCAGCACGAAGCCGAGCGCGATCAGCGAATAAAGCACGCCGGCGACGAGGCCTTCCCACAACGTCTGCACGAGCAGGTCGGGCGCCGCGCCCATCTGCACGAACGGATCGATGAAGATCTTGTAGAGGAGGTCCATCAGAGTTGCCCCTCGGGCGGTCTGTTCCCTCTCCCTCGGGTGGTGCGCTCCCCTCCCCCTTGTGGGGACGGGTTGGGGGTGGGGGTCGCGCGTGATGCATTGGCCTCGCCGAACTCAGGACCCCCCTCCCTAGCCCTCCCCCGCAAGGGGGGAGGGAACAGGCCGGAGTGCATGGCGACAACACGGTCCCTCATCACACCCTCAATGCGCCAGATTCTTCAATGTGCGACCCCGAGATACGCATCGATCACCGCCTGATTGCGCTTCACGTCGTCGGGCGTCCCGTCGGCGATCTTGCGGCCGTAGTCGAGCACGACGACGCGATCGGAGAGGTCCATCACCACGCCCATGTCGTGCTCGATCAGCGCGATCGTGGTGCCGTAGAAATTGTTCACATCGAGGATGTAGCGCGACATGTCCTCCTTCTCCTCGAGGTTCATGCCGGCCATCGGCTCGTCGAGCAGCAGAAGGTCGGGCTCCATGGCGAGCGCGCGGCCGAGCTCGACGCGCTTCTGCAGGCCGTAGGGCAGGACGCCGACCGGCACTTTGCGGATGTGCGGGATCTCGAGGAACTCGATGATGTCCTCCACGCGGCGGCGATGCGCGATCTCCTCGGTCATCGCCGGACCGTGGCGCAGCAATTGCCAGAACAGGTTGCGATGCATGCGCAGCGAGCGCCCCGCCATGATGTTGTCGAGCGCCGTCATGCCGCGGAACAGCGCGACGTTCT
>CAYZMR010000697.1:0-1514 GCA_964479515.1 uncultured Hyphomicrobiales bacterium
TGAGCATGTCGTCGAGGATCGGCTTCAGGTCGTCGATCGGGACGATCATGTTGAGGTGCTCGCTCTCGCCCTTCTCGCGCGCGCGCTCGAGCTGCAGCGAGCCGATGCCGAGCAGATCGCCCGCGGGACCGATCAGCGCGGTGCCGCCCCAGTTGGGATGCGCCGGCGCGGTGAAGATCGCCTCGTCGAGCACGTATTCCCAGTAGCCGGCGAATTCCTGCTTTTCCGCGACCCGCGCCGCGACCGAGCGATGCCGGCCGCCGGCGCCGCCGACCACGACCTTCTGGTCGACCTCGACCAGCGTGGAATCGCCGAGCGTGAGCGGCGGCAGGTCGAGCTTGGCGAGCGCCTGCACCAGCCCGAAACCGGTCGCCTGGTCGTAGCCCAGCACGTGGCCCGGCACGACGCGGCCGTCGTTGAGATGCAGCCAGACCGATTCGGCTTCCGTAATGAGATAGCCGATCGTCAGCACCACGCCGCGCTCGTTGATCAGCACCGCGTTGCCGGCGCGCTCGGAGCCCAGCGTCTCGGCCGTGAAGGCGTCGTTGGGGATGATCGCGTGCAGGCCCATGACCGCGGCGAGCGCGCGGTCGAGATCGTAGTCGTAATCCTCCGGCTTGGGCTGCACCGAGGGCGAGACTTTCCAATCGGGCATCGACGGCATCGGCAACTCCTTGGCCTCACCGTACACAACGCGCGGCGCGCCGAAAAGTCACTCCGGCGACTCACTCCGCCTTGGCACCGGAGGTGCGTACGATGTCGCCCCATTTGTCGGCCTCGGCCCGCAGGAATGCGGCGAACGCGGCGGGGCCGACATCGGCCGGCTCCGAGCCGAGCGCGATCAGGCGCTCGCGAATCTCGGGCAGTTTCATGACGGCAACGATCTCGGCGCCGAGCTTGCCTACGATATCGGGCGGCGTCTCGCGCGGCGCGACGATCCCGTACCACAGGAACGCCTCGAAGCCGGGAATCCCGGATTCGGCGACGGTCGGTATCTCGGGCGCGAGCGCCGAGCGCCTGGCGGTCGAGACCGCGAGGCCCTTGAGTGCGCCGGAGCGCACGTGGGGAAGGCCGGTGATGATCGAATCCATCATCAGCGGGACGGTCCCGGCGAGCACGTCATTGAGCGCCGGCGCCGAGCCGCGATAGGGGATGTGCACGAGGTCGATGCCGGCAGCCTTCTTGATCATCTCCATCATCAGATGCGGCGCGACGCCTACGCCCTGGCTCGCGAAGGCGAGCTTGCCGGGATTGGCCTTGGCGAGCGCGATCACGTCGGCAAGCGAACTCACGCCGAGCTTGGGATTGGCGAGCAGGAGCGCGGGCGCGGTCACCATCAGGGCGACCGGCGTAAAGTCGCGCGCCAAGTCATAGCCGGGCTTGGCGAACAGCGTCATGTTGATGACCTGCGCCGGCGTAATGACGGTCAGCGTGTAGCCGTCGGGCGCCGCGGCCGCGCCGACGGCGGTGCCGATATTGCCGCCCGCGCCGGAGCGATTGTCGATCACGAAGGA
>CAYZMR010000698.1:0-1504 GCA_964479515.1 uncultured Hyphomicrobiales bacterium
GGCGTGCGCATCTACGAGCAGACCGCAGCGACCGGAATCGACCCGGCGGGCGTGCGCAAGCGCATCCAGACGCCGCAGGGGCGCGTGCGCGCGCACCATGCGGTGCTCGCCGCAAGCCTCGGAGCCGGCGGCGTCGATGGCCCGATCGGCGCGACGGTGGTGCCGGTCTCGACCTACGTGGCGGTCACCAAGCCGCTCGGCGAAACCCTGTTCGACGCGATCCGCTACACCGGCGCGGTCGCCGACACGCGCCGCGCCGGCGATTACTACCGCGTCGTCGCCGACGACCGGCTGATGTGGGGCGGGCGGTTCACCACGCGCGCCGCCTCGCCGCGCCGGCTCAAGGCGCTGATGCGTCGCGACATCACGCGCACCTATCCGCAGCTCGGCGAAGTCGAGATCGAATACGCCTGGACCGGCACCATGGCCTATGCGGTGCACAAGATGCCGCAGATCGGCGAGCTCGCGCCCGGCTATTGGCTCGCGGGCGCGTTCGGCGGTCACGGCCTCAACACCACCGCGATGGCGGGCGAGATGATCGCGCGCGCGATCCTGGACGGCGACGACCGCTGGCGCCTGTTCTCGCCTTACGAGCTGGTCTGGGCGGGCGGCCGCTCCGGGCGGGTAGCGGCGCAGGGCATCGCGTGGTCGATGCAGGCGCGCGATGCGATCGCCGAGCGGATCGCGCGCTATCGCGATCACGCGCGCGCGCGCGCGGCCGAGCAGCAGGCGCAATGGATGGCCGAACAGGCCGCACGCCGCGCCGAACGCGAGGCTCGCCGCGCCGAGGACGAGCGGAAGCGCGCCGCCGCGGAGGAAGCGCGCAAGGCTCAGGACGAAGCGCGCAAGGCCGAGCTTGCGGCGCGCAAGGCGGTCGAGCAGGCGCGGCGCGCCGAGCAGGCCGAAACCGCGCGCCGTGTTCGCGAGCGGATCGAGGCTGCGCGGCGCGCGAAGGAAGAGGCCGCGCGGCAGGCAGAGCAAGCGGTGCCCGTGGCGCCGGAGCCGGTTGCGCCTGAGCCTGCCGTGCCCGAACCCGTCGCGCCTGAGCCAGTGGTCGTGAAGCCAGTCGTCCCCGAGCCGGCCGCCCCCGAGCCGATTGTGCCGGAGGTGGTCACGCCCGAACCGGTCATGCCCGAGACCGTCGCAAGCGAGCCGGACGCGGCGATGCCGGTCGTAGAGCCCGAGACAGTTCACACGGAGGCATCCGCCGAGCCCGTACCCGAGCCGCCCACGGCCGAACCGATCCCGGCCGCGCCGGAGAAGCCGGAAGAGCCTGCAACGGAAGCCGCGGCGCCAGCCTGGTCCGGGCCGGCGGCGCGCGCGCTCGCATGGTCGAACCACGCGCGCGCGGCGCTTGCGCAGCGGATCGCGCGCTATCGCGAGGAAGCGCAGCGCAGCGGCGCGGAGCGCCAGGCGCGCTTTGCCGCGGAGGCAGCCGCGCGTCGCGCCGAGCGGGAGGCCCGCCGCGCCGAGGAGGACGCCAAGCGCGCCGCCGAGGAGGCCG
>CAYZMR010000699.1:0-1501 GCA_964479515.1 uncultured Hyphomicrobiales bacterium
AGCGTGGCGGCGCTGCGTCGGAATGGCAAGCCTCTAGCTCTTCAACACCACGCAGGCACCGCCAACCTTGTGCAACCGATTGCAAAATTCGGTCGCGGCCTCCCGCGTCGCCGCCGGAACGCGGACGCGATAGAAGGCCCCGGTCCCGCGGCTGCGCAAGCGCGTGCCGATCACCATCGGGGCGACGTCGCTCAGGACTGCGGCATAGCGCTGGCGCGCGCGGGCGTAGATCGCAAGCGCGCGATCCTTCGAGAAATCGCCGGCGATCTGGATGCCCCACGGCGCGAGCGGCGATTCGGTGATCGGACCGCTGCTGGCCACAAAGACGCGCCGGTCGACGCCGTTGCGGAAGTTCGCCACCAGCTCAAGGCAGGTCACCGCCGGCCCTTGCCGCGGCGCGTCTTGCGCCCGCTCGTCGAAGGTCGGTGCATCGCGTGCCGGCACCGCTTGCGGCGGCACGGGCTGCGGCGGATCGACCCATGTTGCAGGTGGCGCCGATTGACGCGCGTCCTCGGCCCACTCTTCAGCGCTGCGGCCGGTGATCGCCAAGACGTAGCTGCGCGTTTCTGACGGCAGCGTGCCGCGTCCCTGCAGCCAGGCGGCCGTGCGCGTCGGCCCACCATTGTAGGCCACCGCCGCCAGCCCGAGATTGCCGAATCGCTGCGCCAAATCCTTCAGCAGCTCGGCGGCCTTCGGGATCGCCTGTTCGGGATCGAACGGGTCCGCCAAGCCGCGCGCGGCTGCCGTTCCAGGCATGAACTGGGCGACGCCCCTGGCGCCGGCCGGGCTCGTGACGTCGGTCCGGAACGTGCTCTCCTGCCAGATCAGTCGGGTGAAATACTCGACCGGCATGCGGTACTCGGCGGCCGACTTCTCGACCATGCGGCACAGCGCCTGATCGACGGTCTCGGTCTCCTGTGCCGAGGCGGGCGCCGCCGCCACGACGGCACCCCATACCAATGCGGCGATCGTGGTCTTCCGGCTCACCACGGCCCACTCGCTCGTCGGCGCGCGCCCATCCGGCATTTTACACGAAACGCGGCGACCTTTCGCAGTCCTTGACCACAATGAAAGCAAGCTGATCGTCAAAAGAACGTTGTCAAGAACCGCCCGATGCCGCAGCATCCGCTTCGCATTGCACCGCGCTGCCGGGCCGGCCGCCGCAATTGCGGCCGAGGCGCGAACCGCTGGAGGCTCATATGAAGCTTACTCGTCGCTCCTTCGTCGGCGGGGCGCTCGCGGCACCGTTGCTCGCACGGCCTGGCTTCGGCCAGGCCAAAGGGTCCGTGTTGCGCGTCATCCCGCACGCGGACCTGAAGAACATCGATCCGATCTGGACCACGGCCTACATCAGCCGCAACCACGGCTACATGGTCTACGACGCGCTGTTCGCGATGGACGGCAATCTCAAGCCGCAGCCGCAGATGGTCGACAAGTGGGAGACCTCGGCCGACGGCAAGACCTGGACCTTCGTGCTGCGCGATGGCCTGAGCTTCCACGA